>DAIDHF010000017.1:10449-57194 GCA_027452005.1 Acidimicrobiales bacterium | reverse complement strand
GCGCAACCCCTCGAAGAGGATGTTACGGGCGGCATTCACGTCTGGCGGGTCCGCCCTAAACGAGTCCACCTCCTGTGTTAGTAATCGTGAAAATTAGAGGCCATTTGGCGAGTCCCCTGGCGATGGTATCATGAAGAACGAAATACCAACATAGAGGGTGGACCTATAAATGGGGACCCGCCAGCTTCAGCCGTCAAAGAAGTCACCGTCCTTGGCATCATACCTAGGGGTTGCATACCAGCTGCAACGCTGGTACAATCATTCCCATGAGAACAGCAACCACCATCGGGTTCGCCGTCGAAGAAGGCGACCGAGTCCGTTTGGATCATCTGGCCACAGTTTTCGGCGGGGGGAATCGCAGTGCCTTCCTCCGGATGGCCATCACTGTCATGGAGCAGCTTGAGCTCGCCCAAGAGCTCGGCCGTACCCAGGCATACGGCGCTCAGCGTCTCGCTGAGGCCGGACGGACGATCGAGGACATATCCGAGATCGTCGAGAAGGCGCTAGCGGACCCCGACCCGGAGGCGCTCGTTCAGGCCAAGATCATCGTCGCCGATCACAGTCGGCGGTTTCCGGCCCCGAAACGGGCGCCGTCAGAGAACGACGAGGCGCTGCAGGTCGTTGTCAAGAGGGCCTTCGAGGAGACAAAGGGGCTCTGAGTCGTGCCCGTTGACATCGTGCTCGATTCGGCGATCATCGTCGGTGCCATCTCACAGATGGGGCCTGGGGCAGTTACTTTTCCTGAGGTACCCCCAAGAACGACAGCCGTCTACGCGGACACCCTCGGTGTCTTCTCCTACCGGCGCGACCAGCACTTCGCCCTCATCCTCTCCAACGAATTGGTGGAGGAGGTGGTCATCTCCGTCGCATCGCGAGGGGAATTGGCGTGGGTGTTCGACGAAACCGATCCGGCAATGGAACGGATTGCTCGCCTCGCCCATCAAAGTGGCGGCGGGTATGTCACGCCATCTATGGGGATTGACGTTCCACCCAAGATGGGCGTGACCGCACGAACCGCACTCCGTGCGGCGGCATCCAAGGATCTGAGCGATCTGCGGTTCGTCGTCACCGAGGACAAAGTGGCGCTCGAGATCGAACAGCTCCAGCCCCACGGCATCCCTTGGCCGAAGAACCAACCGATCAGCTTCATCAGCCCTCTCAGGCTGGCGGTCATGGCTGACAAGGTCCGATTCGGAATGCGCGGGATCTAGGCTCCGAACTGGCGCCTACCTCAGGCCGGTCCTCTTGACCAGGAGGACAGGTCTTTTCACTCTCCGGCCAAGCCCTTCTGGGCCTCGTTCGTCCCGTTCGCCCTGTTCGTAATCACAATGCCTTGTATCCACTCCGGTTAGCCCAGGCTCTTCACGAGATCTCTGCCAGCACGATTCTCGGCCGGTTCTGAGGCGTGGAGCTTGTCGGCGGCCGCGATCTGGAGCATCGGTGGGTGTGCGGGCAGGATCGTGTCGCAACTTCAGAAACTCTGGGTATACGCGATTAGGTTGGAGGTCCTACGTGGACCACGTACCACTCCCCCCGCCAGGAGATTAGAGAAAAGATCGGAAACTGCTTGACCTGCCCGTTTATCGAATACGAGATGGTTGACCCGTATACCCTCCAGTAGCTGCCCTTGTTGTACTCGACCCCGGGCAAGATCCACTCTGCTTGTGACTCGGGTACGTTGAAGGACACAAATCTGGCCTGTCCGGCCAGAGCTCCTAGGTCCCCGTGTAGGCGTTGAATGTCCGCATAGTATGCCGGGATTAACCGAGTGTTGTAGTCATGCACGGGGTCTGAAATCCCCTTGACCTGGATGTACGCGCTCAGGGGGAAAAAGAACGGGAGCGCCTCAGGTGGGTTATCACTCACAATCGCCCCCCACAGGTCTTGAACCCCTTGGTCAAACATTGCTCCGGTGGCCTGCGGGAGAGCGTTGGTCTGGGGTAATTCACCTGGGTCAATTGTGGTCGAGGTCGTATCTACTACAAACCTGGGAAGCTTTACCGACCAGAGGGCCTCTTGGAAACCGTAGTGATCAGAACCCCCAGATCTAAATAGCAAAGAAAATACCCCAAAGACCGCGGCCCCGATAACAACAAGGGAAATGGTTCCCGCGATTGCCCGTCTACGGGCATATACCCGGCGACGCTCGATCCGAGACAGCCTAGAGAGTTCGTTCATGGACTCTCTGACCTCGTGTTACCTCCCTGAGAGCGACCAGTGCCATGGCTAGCGCCGTAACGACACCGAGGGGAACCCACAAGGTCCCCAAGAGCACTACAGCCACGATCGCCATTGCCGTCTGAGTTATCACTTGAGCCACCGACCCGGCCTGGTCAAAGAATCGATGAAAACTTACCAGCTCTCCAGGACTTTCAAGCCTGCCCGCGAGCAGGATTGAAATCCCCCGCACCATACCAAAGCCAATCCCCATAACAATTGCGCGTAGGGCCGAACCAGACAGAACGGCAAGAACCCCCGTGAGATACACCCCGGCAGTTGTTATATATGTTGCATATCCTGACCCGATCTGCAGCCCAAAACCTCCTGCATAGACGAACACTCGATAGTGATCGATCCAGTCCTCATTTACCTGCCGGGTGTGCGTGGGTAGTTTGAAACTAACACCAGGCCAGTCAGACAATACACATACCACGCACGCAAGTCCCGAAATACCAACGGCCTGGCTGTGACTAAATGAGATCTGCTCAACCACCAGACCTAGAAGCCCTACCATAGAACCCATAATCAAACCACCAACTGTAGATCCCAGGACATACCAGCTTAGCGTAACCAGATACTTATGTCCTCGGGCACGTTCAGACATTGGAGTAAGGGTTGACAGCATCGACCAACCACATGGTGACCAGGTCGATCTCACGGCGACTACAAGGGTGACAACAACTAACGCAACGCTTATCATGACAAATTACCTCGATCCGTAAAAATCTAGATAGCCAAACGTGAACACTCCACCGTCTTGACCGCCCAGCCAGTACCCAAAACCGGCCGGATCACTAGCAAAGCCGATGATCGGGGCCTCTAGGTCCAAGCCCCCGGTGGACCCATAAAAGTTGGCGTCCCCGAAACAAAACACCCCACCGTCAGCTCCTACCAGCCAGTACCCGGTCCCCTGGGGGGTAGCCGCCATGGATACTATTGGGGCCTCTAGGTGCAAGTTTGAGGCCCCCCCGTAGTAGGGGGCACCACCAAGGGTGTAGATTTCCCCGAGTTCAGTGGCCACGTAGTACCCATTCCCACCAGGCCACGCGACAATTGACACCGCCGAATCTTGCAAGGCGAGAGGATGCGGGAGATTCAGGTGTGGCGCATTCCCGTAGGAAAACAGTGATCCAGACTGCCCAAGTAACAAATAGCCGTGCCCGTCGAGAGTTGAACTCATTGCCACCACGGGCTCCCCAGAAAGATATCCTGTTCCACCCCCGTAGTTAGTGGCATCTCCAAATCCTTGCACGTTACCTCCCGAGTCCACCAGCCAATATCCCTTTCCGGTAGGTGTTGAACTAATGGCAACCCCGGGGGGGACTTGCTCTAGACATGGCGCGTTGTGTTCGGCCGTCGAGTCATCAACCGCCAAGGTCTGTGTACAGGTCCCGTCAATCTCCCAGGGAGGGACACAGGTGATTACCCGACACAAGATCCGCCCAGATATCGCTATCTCCTGATGGCATTGGCCGTATCTGAACTGGTTACAGCCCACGGCCATGTTCGCACAGCTCCCCAGGGCACACTCACACGTGAGCCCGTCACAAGAGGGATCGCAAAAGTTCTCGTAGTTTACCGTCTGGCATGAGCAATACGCGTTGCAGTCCATGTAGTACCTAGGGCCTGAGCAGTACGTCGACCCGTCGGCCTTCCACCACCCGCCAATAAAAGTTCCCGACGGGCACACGTTTAGACCATCATTTATCGAGCAACAAAAGTATGTAAACCCGTTACAACACGGAGCTCCACATGGACAGTTTGTGTTCGCACATCCACAGATAGCCTCCATGGCTGAAAGTGGCCTTAGGACGTACTCCTTTGGAGCTACTACGAGAGCCGTACCGACCATGGCCGCCCGGGTAAGAAAGCTCCTCCTGGATGAACCCGGGAACATCTTGACGATAGCCCGATTCGACAAGGTGTCAACTGAGAGCTTGCCCATCAAAACTCCCCGAGGGGACTGGCGGCTTTAGCCGTGAGAGAAGTCACGTTAGTACGATCTAGTTTCGGCCATTACTGAATTTAGTCTGGGCAACTGGGACATGATCAGGTACCCGAAAAAGGCAACGGCTAGGGCCACGAGTGTCGTGAGTACACCCGGGAAACCGACGCGGTAATGTCCCCAAGACTCACCCAAAGAAAGCCGTGTCACGCTTTCTCCAAAGCACGCACCAGCAAATACCAGATTTAGTAGCACATGAAGCCAAGTTGGCCTGGTATCGGGCTCTCCAAAGCACCCACACGAGGAGACCGGGAGCTTGCGAACCAGGGCCAGAAATACAAAAAGCGAAAATCCCACATACGATGCCCCAAGTACTAGACCCATAAGTGGCCACCTAGTCATCAAGACCAACAATCCCACTAGCCCTTCAATCATCGAGCCAACCCTTACCAGGAATGGTTTCACTGCAATTCCAGATAACGCAAGTCCATTGGCCAGCGCTCCTGGATCAATAGTCTTGGCGATACCGGCAAAGATTACAAGCATGGCTCCGGCAAGTTCAACCGTTCCCAGGTTCACTACACTGGCCTCGTGGTAGCAATTGAAATCGAAGGCAACACACGATTGATCTCTCCCAAAAGGCCCCCGAACTTAGCCCGACCCCCAACTACGATGTACAGACAAAACGCCCGGGCCGACTCCTCAAGGAATCTCTGGAACCCTAGTTGGCCGGAGATAATCCTGTGAAGCCGATTCGGATGGAAATCCTCTCCCGTGACCGCCCTTGGGAACGAGTTTCTAGAAAAGAGCGCTTTCCCAACTGACTGCGGTCCGTACTCAAAGAGCGAGATAAACACGCTAGATGGTTCCATCAACTCTACCACTCCACTTCCAAAATCTCCCCTAACAGCAGGAAGAGGGAAATTGGTTAGATGCATAACCGGGAAACTGGTCGACCCATTACCGCCAGGTCGTCTATATATCTCACCCTCCCAGCCAGCCGGGAGTAGTACCTCGATCTCGTGCGCACTCAATAGAGCGGTCATTTATTACGGGCGTCCTGAAAGGTCCCAATAGCCGGGTTGTAGAGACTTGGATCCCCCGGGAGTATCCCGTTGCGAGCAAGCTCCCAGTCTGCCCGAGACTCTCTGTCTTTTGGTCCAAGGGGACTTTGATTGTCAAACCGGTCACCACCGTAGTCAACAAAAGACTGAACGATAAGGTCACGGAGCTGGCTCCAAGACTTGGTGGTTCCCTCTCCTAGTTTCTTGCCCGTGGCACAGTCAACCATGACGAAGTACGGGGCACCCGGGACTCGGTACTCTTCCCAGGCCGCATTGGACATGACCAATTGAACGTCCCCGGGAGCGAGTGATCTGAGAATACCGGGACTCTCGGTTGACTCATCCCGGGTAACTATTACAATCCTTGGACTTCCAGGAAGGACTCGTTTGCCAGGATCTCGAAAGCTGTCCCAGAAGTCACGGCAAGTGCTACAACCCCCCGAGAGAAATGCCACAAGGGCCAACCCCTTGGAGTTCGTCATCGAGATCGCGAGGGTCCCTCCTTGAAGGGTACGCCCGGTAATGTCAGTGGCACTATTTAGCCCATCGCCCGGACCAACTCGCAAGTTGATCAACTCATCTGTGTGGGGCGTCGGAGGACTTGGCCCTGTGGGGCGAGTATTAGGTGACCCGTCCTGGCCTACGTCGAGCCCGAGTTCGTGTAGCTTCCTCAGGACAGCCGCATGACTTCGAAGAAGCCCGAGCACGAGGACCCCAAGCATGATTAGAGCGATCGACTCGCCTGCTATAAGTCCTGCCATCGCTCCTCAATATACACCATCAAGTAATCGGGGAAACGGCCCGTCGCGTCACGGATGCCAAGGCACATCCAAGGGTTTGACCACTTGAACTATAGTCACTATAATTGCAATGTTGCGTACTCACTTCTTTCCAAGAAAGGCCTGTGACCTGGTGTTTTCCACTTATAACACCTCACAATAGTTCTGTGAGTCCAGCTTTCCCTAGCAAGCTCGGTAAAGGCCGATATTTTGTAGCTCCCGGGCTAGTGCTGTTCTTGCTTGCCAGTGGGTGCGCTAAAGGGGCACAGAGAACTGGCACACCCAATCTCAGAACCACCGTATCGGTCTTGGAGAAGACCGGTACCACGACCTCTCAACGGGTCACCTACGGGATAGACATCAACCAGTTTGACCAAGATATCGGTCCTGCTAAGGTTCGCCAAGTTATGACCATGGCCTCGTCAATCGGAGCACGAGCTATCAGGATAGGAGCAAGTTGGTCCTCTAGTGAACCCACTCCGGGAACCTTCAATTGGCGACCACTGGAGACTATTTTCCAGGACGCAAACTCACTTGGTCTAACCGTGCTCTTAGAGCTTGGCAAACTTCTCCAGCTTCACGTCGGCAACCGCAGTAAATTTTGGGACAAGCCTTGCCAGCTTCACTGTACTTTCGGACAGTGAGATCATTGCAACTTCTCCAGCTGGATATGGCCAGGTTTCAGTCACGGTCTCGAATACGGCTGGCGTGAGTGCAACTAGTCCAGATACTCATTTCACCTATAATCATTCTTCTAAAAACGGTTTATGAAGCGATGCCGCCTCTAAGCTTGTTCCAGTAGCTTGGTTAGCCCGTTTATGATTTGTTCGGGAGTAGGTGGACAACCTTCAATTCTCATGTCTACCGGTAGAATATCGTCAAGCCTACCGATAATTCTGTCGTCTTGACCCAATACTCCATCGCCCAACGCACATGCACCAAGAGCTACTACCTTTCTTGGCTCTGGCATAGCACCATAAGCCCTCCGAATTGCATCAACCATTGCAACCGTAATCGACCCGGTTACCACAAGAACGTCCGCGTGTCGGGGTGACGCAACAACTGATAACCCAAACCTTTGAAAGTCGTAGCATGGACTCGATAATAGTGATAGTTCATGTTCACACCCGTTGCAGGAACCGCCATCACAATGCCGTACCGCTAAACTCCGTACCTTCCTTGGTCTCATTAGATTCTCGCTCTTGCGAATTTTTCGAAGGTTATTCAGGAGAATAATCATCAGCGGTCTACACACGCATAGCAGAGCTCAAAGCTCTTATTGATCAAAGGAAAATCGGGCAACAGATTACCAATGGTGCACTTTGCGAGTGCCTGCCAGTTATTAAATGATGCCGACCGAAGATGGACTCTCTTAATAATCTGTCCATCTAGCTCCACTGCACACAGTGTTGAACCGCGGGGTCCTTCCACTAATCCAACTCCAATACGACCAGTGTCAGAATTATCCGAGTCGATACAGTCCTGTTCGTCAGGTGTTCTCGGCCCGCGCCTTACCTCACAGGTTGCGGACGCAATATCCCCCTCAAGCAGCGCGGATACGATATCAAATGCTTGATTCAATTCGAGTTCGCGCTGGTCAAATCTCGACTTTACGTCGCCACTTGGATCTTTCAACATCGAGACTTCAAAATCCCGATATAGGAGTGATTTGTCACGAGAGCGATTGTCTCGTGATAGCCCAGATGCCCTTCCGGCCGGACCAACCACTCCATATAACTTAGCGTTCTCTTGGGATATTATTCCAACACCAGTTAGTCTGTCCTGAAATGTAGAATTAAAGACCAAGTCCCTCCAGCTACTTTCAAACAACTTTCTAATCTCGCCTAACTTAGTACGAACTTGCTCTACCGTGGAACCGTCAACTTCAATCTCACTTTTACCCACTTGAATTGACCGGGCCATAAATCGATGTCCGGTTACCTGCTCACAAATTCTGCGGACCTGTTCAACCAGATATCCAAATATTGCGTTACCTGCTGCCATACCTACTCCCGCACAGACAGCACCAATATCATTGAGGTGATTCCAAATTCGTTCAAGTTCCAATAACAATGTGCGCGTACGGCTTAGCTCGTTGGTCGCCTGTAGTCCTAAAATATCTTCACAGGCAAGCGCATAGGACAGGGTATTGGAAACTGAACATGCCATACAGGCCCTTCCAACATAGCTGATTGCTTCCTTGAAGTGCTTGCTCTCAGCGGCCATTTCGAGCCCTCTATGCTTATAGAACAACCTGGGATCCAGATGCAAGATTCGATCACCTACTACATGAAATCTGAAGTGTCCAGACTCAATTATTCCAGCATGTATCGGACCAACTGCGACCTGATAGGGTTCTTCTCCTTCAAGTCTTACAGTCCAGGTATCTAGTTTGGAATCGTGATTTACGAGCGGTCTAAGTGGTTGATGTCCATCAAATTCTATTCCATATAAGTCATGTGCCTCTCGTTCGTCCCAGTTAGCGTTAAAGGCCAGATCAACAATAGACGGTGCCTTTTTATCTGGCGTGTCACACGACAGGGCAGAAATACTTCCAGAGCCTCCTTCAACAAGACAGGTTATGCCAGTCCTACAGGCATAGAGCCCGAGAAACTTGCCACCGTCCTCAAGACATGTCCTCAGGTAGTCGCGGTAGCTCGAAGAACTCAATTGAATCAACCTGGTACTCGTCATCAAAAAAGAATTCCCAAAATCGACTATCCCATTCCTGAGACAAGCCGGTGCACGAAAGAGCTTGAGGGCAAATATAGCCCAACCCAACTAATGATAAGCAAGAAGACCGTAGCAAGAATTGCGAGACCAAAAATTGGCGAGGTCTTAACGTAATGAAATTTTTGACTGCCATGATGATCTTCGAGCAGAGTTGAGAGAAGGGCTTGAAGTAGCCCGATGAATCCGAACGCAATTAGCAAGGCCGAGAGAATTGAAGCTACTAAATAACCATTTTCAAATCCGCCCGCCAAGATTAGTACTTCACTCACAAAAAGTGGCAGAGGTGGAAACCCAGAGAGAGTAGCTAGAGATATTCCTAGAGTAGCGCCAAGCTTTGGAGAACTTCTCCCGACACCGCCAGGCGGGTGTTTGGCCGAACGTGGGTCGTGCGTGAGTAGAGACTGTGAAGCATAAAACCCAAGAGACTTGGCAATCGCGTGACCAAATAGGTGAACGATTACCCCAGCGATTGCTAATGGCCCACCAAACCCGATACCTAGTGCAATAATTCCCATGTGCTCTAGGCTTGAGTAAGCCAGCAGGCGCTTCCAAGCGAGTGGTTGCCAGAGAAATGGGACAGCCATGGCAAGAGAAAGGATGCCAAAGCCAATTAGAATCTCGTGGCCCGGAGAAGTTCCAACAACAGGGCTCATGGCTTTGGTAGTTCTCCAGGTAACTGCAAGTACACATGGAAGAAGTGCCCCCGATAGCAGTCCTGAGATCGGAGACGGTGCTTCTGAATGGGCATCCGGCAGCCAGTTATGCACTGGAGCCCATCCAACCTTGCTCGCAAGGCCTACCACGACCAATACAAAGGCAACTAACATGTCTGGGTGGCTACCACTAGACCTACTCAGGGTAGACCAAGACAAGCCACCCAAGCCGCCGATCCGAGAACTAGTTCCTAGAAGGGCAATGCCAAGTAGAGCAACGCCCATCCCTGCCGAGGTTAGGATAAGGTACTTCCAGCCAGCCTCCAAGGCCCTAGGCTTCCCGCTAAAGCCGACGAGAAGTGCCGAAGTAGCCGTAGTTCCTTCAATTAGGAGCCAGGCCGCCCCTAGATTTCCTGCAAGCGGAACGGCATAGAGCATGGCCCAAAACACAAGAAGTACAGAGTAAAACAGTCTTGTTCGAAAAGGCTGACTAACTACCCCAGATGTTAGACCCCTCAAGTAAGTATCTGAAAATAGAATACTCGTAATGCCCAATGCTCCAACTATAAGTACCAGTATCCCTGCCAGTGGGTCGAAAACGATCCATTCTCCCGTTCGGTGAACACCGCGAGACTCAAATATCTTTAGAGCCAACCAGGAGGCCCCAACTACACTTACAACTGCGCCTGCTATCACGACTGTTCTGGTATGCGAGGCAGGGATTACCCATATGGCACCCGCCAAAAATACGGGTAGCAGGACAACCAATGACGTGAGAGTTAGATAATTAGTCACGTAGGTCACTTAACATTGCAACATCACCGGTTCCAAATTCAGCAAATATTCGATCGTGAAATACTGAGGCCACCATGGCGATAAGAGCTAAATCTAGGGTTACCCCGAGTTCAATTACGAGTGACGAATAGCTACTGTGTCCTAAGGCCGCCAGTGCTATCGCGTTCTCGATAAAGATAATACCGAGAATTTGAAATAATGTAGCTCGGCGTGTTGCTATAATCACCATACCGAAAGCAATGAGTCCAAATGAGACCTGAAGGGTGTCAAAGTTTGAGTGGTTAGCGACCGGGATCAACCATATCAAAATCAAGGCAAGTCCGACCGCTAATCCAGAACGAATTGATGGAGGAACACTGGCACGCACTGGAATTGTCTCTCGAGTTCGACTCACGAGGACAGTGAGGAGTCCTGCCAACGCAATCGCCCTCACAACAAGGGCCCCTGCAGCAACTGATTCATCTATTGTATTGGCTTCGTAAATTGCAATCCCTGCCAGAGCAAGAGCCTGACAGGTCGCGAGACCAACAGCCAACGATCTACGTCTCACCGCAACCGTTGACAACCCACATACCAACATCAGCCACTGTGATAATCCTTGCATCGGTCAGATCAACTCGCGATCTGGATAACTTACTCGTGCCCAAAGAACGCCCGACAGACCCAGTGGCCTTCGATCTAGATCGCAGGCGTCGACTACTCCGACTACCGACCTCACAGGGTCGCCTTAAGAGCAAGTAGGGCCATCATGGCGGTGACTGTTCCCACCGATAGGAGTCTTGGAACTTCAAGCACCCTCATCTTGACTACCACCGTCTCAATAGCCGCAGCCACCACACACAATGCCAAAATCACAATAGGCAGGGCAATCAATTGGACTAGCGTGCTGGACCCGTGGGGAAGAAATATTTGACATATGAGAACTAGAAATATCCAGTGCCGTGCCGCCATATTCCACTGCAAAAGGGCAAGATCACGACCTGCGTACTCCAAAAGTGGACCCTCGTGAATCATGGTAAGTTCCAGATGGGTATCGGGATTGTCAACCGGTTGACGACCTATTTCAGTAATTGCCACAACAGTGAAGGAAATAAGTACGAGTGGCAAAACTGGACTAATCCAGCGCTCGGGACCAGCCGTTACACTAATCATGGTACGTAGGTCACTTGACCGGGCGCTCAGCATAACCACCGCAAGAGAAATGACTAAACACGATTCAGCAAATACCGAGATCGCGATATCTCGGCTTGCCCCCATTAGACCAAACCCATTTTGGGTATCCCAGCTAGAGGCCGCAATTGAAAACCGTCCAAGTGCTAATAGCCCGACCAGGACTAGGGCATCATGACCGAATCCAAAATTGGGTGACCTGCTAGAGATCGGTACGATACATATCGCAATTACAAGTACCGAACTTGATATTACCGGAGCGAGCTTATATATAATAGTTGTGCCAGCAACATTGACAAGACCCTTACCCCAGAGTCGCTTTAGTTCACGGTAAGGCTGAAAAATGCCCGGACCCCTGCGCCCCTGCATAACGGCTTTCAACTGTTGAATAACTCCTACAAGGATTGGGGAAAGTATAATCCCTCCGAACACCTGTATTAGTCCCAGCAAGTAACTCGACATATTCACCTGATAACTCCCAGGCGGATTAGAGACAGGGCAACGATTACAAGACCAATTAGATATGACACATAGACACTCAGTTTCCCACTTTGGAGCTTGCGAACCCGAACGGCTTGCGTGAGCATAAACCGGTGCAGCGGTGCATACAGGTGACTCTCAAAGTGATGGGGAACGCTGGACTGATACGTCACCTTTTGGACAACATTTCCAAGTTCGCTCGTGTTGATTGACCGACTAGGTCTAAGCAGGGTTTGAAGGGTCATTTTTAGAGGCTTACTAAACCCTGAACTGGTCCAAAGAAGTCGAGGCGACAGATCTTGCCCGCAAGCCCAGGTTGGACTTTCCGAAGCAGTTTTCGTCCCACGAGCTAGATAGAAGATACCCACAAGGCACAGTAAACCACCCGTCACCCATAAGGTCGGTAACGAGTCTCCTCCCGGAAGATACAGTCCGGTGGAAAGTCGATGAGACCCTTGCCACGGTGATAGATGGATTAGGTAGCCAAATACTAATCCCGGGACTACTCCAATAACCAAACAGCACAGCGCCAAGAATGCAAGCGCTATGTTCATTGGTCGAGTCGGTTCCATGGCTTTTGAATATGGAGTTGATCTTTGTGAACCCAACAGAACAAGTCCGATAACTTTTATGAAGCACAACACCGCAAGTGCGGCAGTAACTGCCAGGGCTACGAGGGCTAATGCACCTGCAAGCGATTCCCCCATTTTCCCGAATTGAGACACGTGAATCAAGGACTGCAGAGTTAGCCATTCTGAAGCAAATCCATTTAGCGGTGGGAGACCAGCTATCGCCATAGACCCCACTAAGAAACTTACCCCGATAATGGGTAGCTTTCTAAGTAACCCGCCCATTCGGTCAATATTTAGTGCTCCTAAGTACTTTTCAAAGGTACCCGATCCTAGAAAGAGTAGGGACTTGAAGATAGCGTGATTGAGACTGTGAAACAGAGCTGCCCCGAGTGCAATTGATGCCCAGACTAGTTCGTGTTGGGCCCGAAAACACAACGAAGCACCGAGAGCGAGAGTTATTATCCCAATGTTCTCAATTGAGTGCATTGCCAGAAGTCTCTTTAGCTCGTGCTGGAAGATAGCAGAAGTTACACCGCCAACTGCCGAAAGGGCCCCGAGAGCTAAGACGATAATGCCTATCCACATCGGTACCGGTCCCAACCAGTCGATAAGAATTCGGACTAATAAGTAAATGCTGACCTTTATCATTACACCGCTCATGAGCGCAGATACCGGGGCCGGAGCAATTGGATGGGCTCGCGGAAGCCAAACATGAAACGGCATAAGTCCAGCTTTAGTTCCAAGACCTATGATTGCCGACACACATACAAGTACTTGGATCCCGTAGGCTAGATGCAACGAACTGGGTCCACCTAGAGCGTGATGCCCAGCAAGGACCAGTATTGCAACCCAGGTTCCAGCACCCCCAATGTGGGTGACGCCAAGATATATCCACACCGCACGCGACGCCTTAGGCTCCCTGGGATGAGCTACCAATATCATTACTGCCGGAATCAGGGTCATCATTTCCCACCCCCCGAGCAACAAAGTTGGATCTCGAGCACATAACAACAGCACCATTGCCAGTAGAAATAGTGAGCTGAGCCATGCCAATAACCTTGACCGAGTACTCGAATCGAAGTAGCCGGTCGAAAATACCAGAACGGGCATGGCAACTATCCCTAATAATGCCAAGAAAAATCCGCTAAGAGGATCTAGCCCGACTTGGGGATGAAGATTACTTGTAAATCTTGCCCCTACGGATCTGGTTGCCACAAAGCTATAGAACCCGGCCACCAATAATGCGCATGTTCCACACGCCTGAATATAGTTAGCGCTTTTCGGATTGACCAAGAGGGCCAAAAGGCCCCCAAGCACGACCAGGACAATTCCAGATACTAAAACTGCAGTAATCGGCACTACTCTTCCAGCTGGTCAAGTAATGTCTGTTGTCCAGCCAGATTGGATGCCACGATTTCTTTCCCGGCCAAGAGCAGATCAAATACTCTTGGGTTGGCAACGCAGTAGAACACGACGGTTCCTTCTTTTCGCGACTCAACCATTCCGATTCGCCTTAGTGCGGCCAAGTGCTGGGAGGTACTCCCGGAATCCAAACCGAGTTCGAGTTGCAAGGTACCAACAGACAGTTCACCTTCTCTGAGCAGTTCTAGGATCCGAACCCGCGCCGGGTGCCCGAGTACCCGAAACAGGTTCGCCTTTATCTCATATATCGGTCTTGAAAACGGCGTCACCCAAGAAAGTTTATCTTAGAGTTTTTGAAGATTGCAAGATATGGAGATTATTTGGCCCTATGGGGATTGACTCGGAGTATTTCGAACGCTCCACCTCAACATCCTTGTGGGATTGGATCGAACAGTCTTCGACTCTACTTTGACCCAGGCGCCTCCAATCAGGTCACAATTGAGGTAGCTAATGCTTTAGAGTTGCTAGCTCCCATGACTGCCGCAATTCACATCGACCAGGGTAGAGTATTTCCTTGAGCAGACTCGGATAAACAGCTCTTGTGCTCTTTCCTCATGAAGACACGGTTGCGCTAAATCACCCAAATTTCGCAATAACAGATTGTACCCTAAACACCTAGAGGAATCTTAAGTCTCGCAGCGATGTTTTTTGGTTCCATGCGCCTGATCCAACATATACAAGTAACTATCACTCCAAGTGAATCTATGGCAACAACCATCCAAGGATTGATCCCGTTACCATAGGGCTCAGAGAGTGCATGTATACCATAAGCCAGTGCTTGGGCTCCGGATCCCATGTCCCAAAGGAATAGGGCGACGACCGATGCATAAAAGTAGTCCAACTCATCAGCCCATAAGTTTGCACCAATCCAGGCTAAACCGAACAGAGACCAAATGGGTCCATCTTTCTTTGCATCGGGCAACAACACGGCAAAGGCAAAAAAACTCATTCCGGCAATAAATAAGAGTAGGGGAATGATTCGGAATCCCTTGAAAAAAAACGGAATACAGGCCAAGATCAGACTAATTAGCCCAGGAACCAACAGCCAAAGGGCTGAATAATTTACCCACGAAGCGGGAAATAAGATAACAATTAGATGGGCCGTAGCCCGTCTAGGAATCTGGGCAAGTTTATGTGCAAATGGTAAGACCTCTGTACAGGCAAAAAATATGATCAGACACAAACCACCCGCCACAAGGCTCGCCTTAGCTCTGGGAACCGGCTGAGAGCCGACTTCCAAATTACCTGTTATCATCAGCAAGCCTCCTCTTTCTCTTCGATGCCATCTGGTGGTCAATAAACTTTCCTGGATCGACTCGTCGTAACCAAAGTGTTGTAGCTATAAATACCAGGGCAACATCTACTGACAGCACAAAGATGGGTGGTGCGCCAGCCCAATATGGTTCTGGAAGACCATGTAGAGATCGTAGTACCCCTTGTATCCCCGCTCCCATGTCCCAAAAAATTGAACCGACTACAGTAGCCCAAAAGTAATCCATCTGTTTTACCCACCCGTTTGCGCCAGCCCACACAAAGAACAGGAGAGACCATAGATACCCGACTCGTTGAACGTTGTGGATTGTACTGGCTATTGGAAAAAATCCTAGACCAATCATTAAAGACACGGGAGAAATCCATTTGGGAATCGACGGCAGATAGTTCCTGGTAGCGGAACTAGTTACCGGAAGTAGTGCCAAGATAAACAAGACCCCGGCTGGAAACGCGAAGTACCATGTTGGCCAATTTCTAATCTGTCCCCAGACAGGAGCTAGAACTAACCGGGCGGTAAAGTACTGCGGGGTGTTTCTAACTCGCGAGGTAACCGGGATGACCTCAGCCAGGGTCAAAAATCCAATTAGGCACAGACCGGACAGGGCATACCCAACACTTCCCCTAGTGAATTGTGAACTGTCTTGGTTTCGAGGACTAGTTTGTGCCATACCTGGCTACCTCTACTTTCATTGCCCAAAAGACCGGCTTGGGTTGATAGGAACTTGTTACAAGCCCCCAGCCGTCTCCTGGACCCATTTGTGCGTCAACCAGATCAAACCAGTCAACTAAGGCAATATTGGACCTGGAATTTATAACCCCGGCCATGATGTCTCTAAAGGCCTCTGCTTGCCTGGCAGGAGTTCGTGAATAGATCTGCTCTCCAAGGAAGTGGGAGATCAACTTTGAGGCCGTGATTTGTGGACTCGTTGGTGGCTCAGTGCCCGATACCGAGGGTGGGATAAAGTCAGGCCAGGAGGTCTCTTGGATAAATATCGGAACCTTACTACCCAGTCCGGCCAAGGGCATCAATTTGTTACGAAGGGTCGCAAGAGCCTGGGATGTGTCACCTTCAAGGGAGTCAACTCCTTGACTCGTCGCTACCGGGAAATAGGTCCCCGGATATAGGTCAATTCCAACAAAACCTACTGAATTGCTAAAGTTAGCTCCTCCCTTCGACCTGAGGATCGACCAGAAACTCTCGGTTTGGGCGTCATCAGGTGAATACGCCCAGTTGAATCCAACTAGCTGACCGGGTCTCGCAACTTTTCTTGCGTCTACAACACCGTATACCAACGCCTGTGATGCATCTTTGTAGTAACCATCGGAGTCAGTACTCGAACCTACGTTAGCCTCGTTGGTAACTTGAAATATCTGAACATTGGGAAGTTCTAATACAGCCTGTTTTACCCACTTTGCAAAGCCAGAGGTGTCACCGTTTTCATTAGGAGGGGGTACGTAGCGTAAAGCAAGATTTACATATAGCCCGTTTTTTTCATAAGTAGAGATACTCTTTTGGAGCCCCTTTGTAATGCCCGTCGCCCAGGATGCGTAAAGGTGGACATAAAAGGGATGACCGTTTGCAAGTTGTTTTATAGTCTCGAGTGATCTTTTTGAATCGTTAGGACCCGAGATAGATAAACCGAGATATTTTCCCATTGAAAAGTCTGAGGGAATCACCCCGAAACGTAGTCCCCCAGCTCTCTCCGAACACCCTGGCCAGCATCCCTTGAAAGTACTTTCTAAACCCACCTTTTCACTACTACAGCAAGCAAGTCCAACCGCGAAGACAAGCACTAAAGCTACCTGACCAATTCCTACATTTACCCTGGCCCAAGTGACACCAACCCCGCGCACCTTGAGGTACCTCAAAAACTCAATCTTCAAATTTCCCCCCTACTTGTCGTAGATAAATCCGTCCCGATCCCCAGCACCTCGGAACCCAATAGGGACAGTTTAGATTATCCACTATCGACTAGCGCAATTTCAAGAAACTCCCCTCTTGGAGTTGTGCAATACTACACAAGTGGAAAAGGATCCATACTTTCAACAGTTTCTCTGGCCGATAATTGCAGTACTTAGTGACCTAGGTGGTTCTGCAACGTCCAGGGAGGTTCTGGATATTCTCCTCGATCAACTCGAAATTCCTGACGATGAACGCTCTGTAAAACTAAAGAATGGAGTATTACGCGTCGTCAATCAGGTAGCTTGGGCGGGTATCTATCTAAGGCGAGCAGGACTCATAGAAAGGACTGAGAATGGACAGTGGACACTTACTAAGCAAGGGTGGATGATCAATCCGTCCAAGGAGACCCTGGAAAGCGCTTATGAACTTACATCGCGTTTTGGGATAAGCAAGATCGACAAAGTATTGTCAAATCGAGATACTTTGGAAAATGACCATGTCCCTCAGGATTTGATGGATCATCTGGATGTTGACGAATTCAGTCAGCTAGAGTTGCGCAATTTATTACGTTCGCAGATATTGGCCGTCACGCCTGGGGGATTCGAGTTACTATGCGCGCGAATTCTCACCGAACTTGGGTTAAGCAAACTAAAAGTCGTGGGTGGAGCGGGTGATCGAGGAATAGATATTGAAGGGCGGCTACGGGTAAACCCCGTTGTGTCTTTTCGAGTCGGAGTCCAGTGCAAACTCTATGCCGATGGAAATAAGATTGATCCGCGTCGCATCAGAGAGTTCCAGGGTGCGCTCGGCCCGTTTGATCGGGGAATCTATATGACCTCGGGTGTATTTACTAGGCAGGCCGAGGAGGTCGCGTCTGCACCCGGTTACAAACCAATTGACCTTGTAGACGGTGAGCGACTCGTGGAAATCCTGCTTGACAAGTCATTAGGGGTCAAGACGCAGATCATTGTTGACGAGCAATTCTTCATGCCGTTTCGCAACATGAGAAACGGCTGACCCCTTCCTTACGACTAGAAGTAGTGCGCTTACGACGGGTATAAAGTCATTAAGAGACTTGTCTAGGAAATCATATGGGGGAACTCGGCACAACTTTTAGTCGGCCTCCCAAATACCTACCTTGGGTAAATTGCGTTGACCCCTGAACTTCGGGAAAGTTTGGAGACGAATCTTGCGGACAACAAGTGAGTGACGAGAACTAGTTATATTCTGGCTGGTAGATGACCCAGGCTGTACGCCGGGTTACATAAGCAAATTCCCGTTGACGCACCCTGGAGTTGACAGTTAGGGGCCGATAGCACCTATCCCAGAGCCCGAGGTCGGGATTGAACCGACGGCCTGCTCATTACGAGTGAGCTGCTCTACCACTGAGCTACTCGGGCCTAACCAATAACTTGGCCCACCGATACTACTACACCACGATCAGACAAGACCAGAGAGCCGCGTGAACAGGGCCTCAATGAGCATGGTCTCATTAGGGTTGCGATCTAGGACCTTGGTGAACTGGTCTATAATCTCTATGGCCTGCATTGCTTGTTGCTTATTATAGGAGGCCAACCTCTCGTGAGGCGAGTCGATCGAACTTACAAGTTGGTCCCTATAATAACTTGCTAGACTGGCAAGTCCACCAAGCAAGGTCTCAAGTCTCTCTCGTTTGAGTTCTCGCTTTTGACGTTGGAGAAGATCTCCTCTTGAGAGCGATGAGTGCCCCTGTTTTACAAGCTCATCGTGCTCTTTGGCCTCTTGTTCTTGAAGCTCAGTCACAAATTGCGTTGCTCGGTCCAAAGCGCTAAGTATTTGATCTGTAGCTAAAATAATCGAGTTACCGTTGGACGTAATTTCTTGGGGTATTGCCCTAAAGAACTCGTGAACCTTGAAGTACTCAGAGTCTCTTGAGGCACGACGAGCAATGTCAAGCCGTCCTCTTGAAATATTCGCACACCGCTGTGCGAGTTCCCCCTCAACACCGTCAGACAGGAGAATGTCCAATATTTCCTGATCTGAGATCCGGCCAAATCGAACCTCGACACATCGGGAAGCAATTGTGACCAATTTGGGGGTAACTGACTCGGTCAATATTATAAACACGGTATCTGGAGGTGGCTCCTCAATCGTCTTCAATAGGGCTGGTGCGGCCTCATCGACTGTCTCAAAATCGTCTAGTACGCATACTAACCTCTTGGCCATTTTTGGTCGATTTAGAGAGGCGGCTGATACAAGTCTCGCCTGGTCTACTGAGATAGAGCTCCCAGTCCTCTCGACCGTAATTAGGTCAGGGTGCTTGTTGGCAGTTGCCAGGCGACAGTTCTCACAGGTCCCACATCCTCGCTCGGGGCAAACCAGGGCAGTAGCAAACAGGTGGGCTATCTCTTCTTTGCCTACTCCTCGGGGGCCGACAAAGAGATAGGCATGAACCGGGCTCGCCGAGAATGTCTTTAGTTGGCCAACCGCACCCTGATGAGCTTGTGCCGACAACCATATCGGGGGGTCGACTAGATCCGCCTCATAGTCTTGATCCACCTTGACCCCACTCACAGGTTAAATCTCGCAGAGACCCTAGAGAAGATCTCTTCTTGAATATCGTGCTGGCTCCGTTGTCCATCTATAACAATCCAGTCCTGAGGTGAGTTTTTGGCCTGATACAAGAAACCCTCGCGGACTTTTTCTTGAAATCCAACCTGCTCGAGTTCAAATCTATCGGAAACCGAGTCTGGATCATTAGAGCGCCGGAGTTGGCGTCTAGACAGGGCTAGTTGAACGGGAATGTCAATCAAGATGTTCAGGTCGGCAACTATCCCCTGGCAGGCCCAGGTGTTGATCATGTCCAGTTCGCCCATTTCTAGACCTCTCCCGAATCCTTGGTAAGCAAAGGTTGACGGAGAAAATCGGTCAGAGACTACCCAAGAGCCCGCCTCTAGCTTTGGGCCAATTACCTCAAAGACGTGTTGGGCCCGGTCTGCAAACATCACGAGGGCTTCAGCCACTCTAGAGATGCTGGACCTGGATGAATCAGTATCTAAGATGAGTCTTCGCAACCCTTCTCCCAGGTCACTGTGACCCGGTTCAAAGGTCAAATAGGCCCCGAGACGGTCGGCCAGCAAACGGGCCTGGGTGGACTTTCCTGACCCGTCTATCCCGTCAATCACCAAGAACATTCCCCGCATAAAGTCAGCTTAGTTTGACAGGACCAGTACTAAGAAGTCGACGATCTACCCGGCCTCTAGTGGCGAGGCCTCGTCGTCTTCGACTCCGATCTCCCTAGTTACTTTCGCGGTGACCTTCTTGGCCACCGACTTCTTGGTGGCCGCCTTTTTGGCCGTGCTCTTTTTAGCCGTGGTCTTCTTAGCAACCGACTTTCTGGTCCCGGCTCGCTTGGTGGTTGTCCCACCAGTTTCGAGAATCCGGGCCCGGCGTGCTTCTAGTAACTCCACGGCTCGCTCGGGGGTTAGATCTTCAAGTGAATCAGCCCTTGACAAAGAGGCATTTATCTCACCGTCAGTTACGTACATCCCAAACCGGCCGTCCTTTACGACCATCGGCCGAGCGTTGTCGGGATGAGGTCCCAGCTCTTTCAAAGGTTGTGCTGCCGGCCGCCTCGATCGGGTCTTTGGCTGAGAGAACAACTCAAGGGCCTGTTCCAGAGTAACGGTGAACATCTCCTCTTCACTGGGCAGGCTTCTAGTGTCGGTACCTCGGGTCAGGTAAGGCCCGAATCGACCGTTCTGGGCAAAAATCTCCGCTCCGTCGGGGTCAAGTCCAACGAGCCTGGGGAGGGACAGAACCTGAAGAGCGTCTTGGAGCGTTACACTAGAGGTCATCCAGGTCTTCAGTAGGGAGGCCCGTTTGACTGGCTCCACCTTTTCATCACCATTTGACTCAGGGGCTAACTCGACATAGGGCCCAAACCGGCCGTTCTTGAGGAGTACCTGTAGGGAGGTTTCAGGGTCCACCCCGAGCACCCGCTCGTCTCCGGACGCCTTGAAGAGTTCTTCGGCCTTTTCTATGGTGACCTCGTCAGGGCATATATCGTCAGGAAGTGACACCCGCTCTTCGCCCCTCTCAAGGTAAGGTCCATAACGGCCAACTCGAACTACAAGCTCGTTTCCTTCTGCGTCCTTGCCAATGGAGATGGAGTTAATCGCCCGGGCGTCAATCTCACCAAGATGAGAGGCAACATCATGCTTAAGCCCTGGAAATTCATCGTCACCAGATCCAAAATAGAACCTGGTCAACCAGGGAACTAGCTCGGCTCGTCCTCCTGCAATGGCATCAAGGTCATCTTCCATGGAGGCCGTAAAGTTGTAATCTACCAGGTTGGAAAAGTACTGCTCTAATAGCGATACGACAGCAAAGGCCACAAAAGTGGGAACCAGGGCACTAGCCTTTTTTCGTACGTACCCGCGATCTTGAATAGTCGAGATGATTGAGGCGTACGTTGACGGGCGACCCACTCCCATCTCTTCTAAGGCTTTGACTAGGGACGCCTCGCTATAGCGAGCCGGGGGTTGGGTCTCGTGACTCTCGGCAGACAGGTTGGTAGCGTCAAAGTTATCACCAACCCGCAGAGGGGGTAGTCGGACCTCCTGATCTTCTAGCTCGGCTTCAGGGTCATCGGCTCCCTCTACGTAGGCCCTCATAAATCCCGGAAACGTGATTACCTTTCCAGAGGTTGAAAATACCACTTCCTGTCCCTCGATACCCGGGGCGTGAGTGACCCCCGTGAGCTTTACCTGGGCCGTGGTTCCAGTGGCATCTGCCATCTGAGAGGCCACCGTCCTCTTCCAGATCAAATCATAGAGCCGGGCCTCGTCAGAACTTAGTTGGCCAGCAACCTCGTCTGGGGTTCTAAAGCTATCTCCAGCGGGTCGAATCGCTTCGTGGGCCTCCTGGGCATTTTTTACCTTCTTGTCGTGTCGCCTGACTGTCGGAAACAGATACTCTTCTCCGTAGAGGTCTCTGACTTGAGACCGGGCTGCATTGAGAGCCCCCTCAGACAGGGTTGTTGAGTCAGTCCTCATGTAGGTTATATACCCGTTCTCATACAGACGTTGAGCAATCTGCATTGTTCTAGCAGAGGACATCCTTAGTTTTCTCCCGGCCTCTTGTTGCAAGGTTGACGTCGCAAAGGGTGGATAGGGAGACCTTCGGTAGGGCTTTTCCTCTACTGAGGATACCTTGAAGGTGGTCCCAGCCAAGGAACTCGCAAGTAGACGGGCCAAGGACTCGTCCACCAAGACCACCGAGTCGGGATTTTGAAGATTCCCGGTCTCGTCAAAGTCTCGTCCTTGCGCGACACGTTGGTTGGCTAGAGAGGTAAGATTGGCCGAAAGCCGCCCGGCTGAGTTCTCAAATACGCCCTTGACATCCCACCAGGTCGCCGAGTTGTGTCGCATCCTGGCCCTCTCTCGCTCGACGATCATCCGGGTAGCCACGCTTTGAACTCGTCCGGCTGAAAGCTTTGGCATGACCTTGCGCCAGAGCACCGGGGAGACCTCGTATCCATAGAGCCGGTCTAGGATTCTTCGGGCCTCCTGGGCGTCAACCAGACGTCGGTCTAACTCGCGCCAGTTGGTCACGGCATCAGTTATGGCCTTTTTGGTTATCTCGTGGAAGACCATGCGCTTCACTGGGATCTTGGGACCCAACACGTCTATGAGGTGCCACGCGATAGACTCGCCCTCGCGGTCTTCGTCTGTGGCCAGAAAGAGTTCTGAGGCCTCAGTGAGGAGCTTCTTTAGCTTGGCGACCTGTTGCTTTTTCTCACTTGCCACCACATATAAGGGCTTGAACCCGTCGTCAACATTCACTCCAAGGCGCGCCCAATCTTGAGACTTGAGGCTGGCGGGAACTTCCGATGAACTGCGGGGCAGGTCACGGATGTGTCCAATTGACGACTCGACTGTAAAGTCTGCCCCAAGAAAGCTCGAGATAGTTCGAGCCTTCGCCGGGGACTCCACGATGACTAGTGGCTTAGACATATCCCGAAAGTGACCTCGGCCTGCTGATAGTACAAATGGTCAGGAACTAGGCGTTTTCCAGGACCGGACTAGCTGGACCTCTATCTGATCCTCCTCCAGGTGCGTCGTTGGCCATCGAGTCAACCTTCCTCTTGGAGATCCCAATTGCAACTAGTAATATCGCCAGTCCAACCCCAGCAATTGAATACCTAACTCCCGGGTCATGCCGGTAGGTGATCACGGCGGGTAGGATCAAGAGGGACACCAAGTTCATTACCTTTATCAACGGGTTCAAGGCTGGTCCGGCGGTGTCCTTGAACGGGTCACCCACGGTATCACCAATAACTGCGGCCTTGTGGGCGTCAGACCCCTTGCCTCCCTCGTTACCATCTTCAATATACTTCTTAGCGTTGTCCCAGGCACCCCCTGAGTTGGACAGGAAGTTTGCCATTAGCTGACCGGTTAAGATCGCCGCAGCCAAAAATGCCCCCAGGGCCAGGTAGTTGATTCCAAAGCCCACGATCACCGGTGACAAGATTGCCAGTAGTGCTGGTGTGGCCAGCTCTCGCTGAGCGGCCGCCGTACAGATCCCGATCACCCGCCCGTACTCAGGCTTCTCCTTGCCGTCCATGATCCCGGGGTGTTCCCTGAATTGGCGGCGGACTTCTTGAACGACGGTTCCCGCCGACCGACCCACTGCTCGAATTGCCAGGGCTGAGAAGATAAAGGCTATCGAGCCCCCGATCAACATCCCGATAAAGGTTGTCGGGTTAGCCACATTTATCTGGGTCAGCGAACTCTTGAAGATGGCCGACCCAATACCCTTGATGTTGAGCTGAGATCCTATAGTCTCGATAAAGGACGCAAACAGGCTCACCGAGGCGATCACCGCCGACCCGATTGCTATCCCCTTCGTTATTGCCTTGGTCGTATTGCCAACCGCGTCCAGAGAGACCATGATCTTGGCTGGCTCACCCTCTAACTCCCCGGCCATCTCAGCAATCCCAGCCGCGTTGTCTGACACAGGTCCAAAACTGTCCTCGGAAACAACCATGCCGGCGGTGGACAAAAGACCAATCCCGGTCAACGAGACCAGGTATAAGGTGAGTTCAATGTTTCCCCCGGCCAGACCGACCGAGACGGCAATTGCAATTGCAATTGCGATAATGGCCCAGACCGACGACTCCAGCCCCACCGAAATCCCGGCTAGGGTCAATGTCGCAGGTCCAGTTCTGGCCGACTCAGCAATCTCGCGTACAGGGGCCCGTTCAGTAGAGGTAAAGTGCTCGGTGATAAGGGATGCCACAAGTGCCAAAATGGTTCCAGTTAGAACTGCATAGAACGCCTTCATGTAGTGCAGGTACATCCCAGACACCAACCCGGCCCCCAGGGTAGTCAGGGCGGCTGCCGCCCAAAACCCCCGATTGATCGGGGCCATAGCGTTGCGATCACGAGACCTAGCCCTCACAGCATAAACCCCGATTACCGACGCCAGGATTCCGAACCCTGGGATGATCAAAGGAAATACTACAGCCTTAGAGGCATCTTGAGAGAACCGCCCACCCAGTGAATGAAAGGCTGAGAAGCCCAGAATGATCGCGGCAATAATGGTGATTACATAAGACTCAAACAAGTCAGCTGCCATCCCGGCACAGTCGCCCACGTTGTCGCCCACGTTGTCGGCGATCGTGGCTGCATTTCTGGGATCATCTTCGGGAATCCCGGCCTCAACCTTGCCGACCAGGTCAGCACCCACGTCTGCGGCCTTGGTAAAGATACCTCCTCCGACCCTCATGAACAGAGCTAAAAGCGAGGCCCCAAAACCAAACCCGACGAGAACAGCCGTCGCCTCGTTCTGGAAAACAAACACGATAGTTGTTGCCCCGAGCAAACCCAGTCCAACACAGAGCATCCCTGTAATTGCCCCGGTTCTAAATGCCACCCTGAGAGCTCCGGCCATCTTCCCACTTCTAGCCGCGGCAGCCGTTCGGACGTTTCCTCGCACAGCCAGGCTCATCCCGATAAACCCGGTCAGTCCAGAGCACGTGGCCCCGGCCAGGAAACAGATAACCCGATATATCCCGGCCATCCCAAAGCTAAGAGCCACGATTGGGTGCCCGGCCGCGTCCAACACCGGATGCCCGGCCGCGTCAAGCCGGACCACCTTGGTCGCGGTAAAGAAAATCAACACGGCCAAAGGAACCACTATGATTAAAATCGTCCTGAACTGTCGAGACAGAAACGCCTTGGCACCCTCTTGGATAGCCTGGGCGATCTCCTTCATCTTCGGTGTACCCTGATCAGCTGCCAATACACCTCGCATTAGGATAAATCCAGTTACTAGTGCGACTAGGCCAGTAGCTAGAGCGAAAACCAACCAATCTCGCTCCCCGGCTCCCAAATGAAAGGCCTGATAGCCTCCCTCGCTGGCGAGCAGGTTTATCATATGTTTTATTTCCTTCCCGTATAACTCAATGCTACGAACTTCCCACAATCGAGCCCGAACCTGACTCGGCACTTTGATTTGGACGTCACCTATCAAAGCAACCTTTTTAGATTTTTGCTAATCCACCTGCCAATATATGGCAGTACTACTTGGATGGGTGATTTTTCAAGTACCTAACCGTGGCGCTTGAAAATGTTAGCGGGACTATACCGGTCACTAAGTGAATACCTTAATATATAGTTCGCTAGCAGGTTTCCTTGGGGTAGGGTTTTTCCGCTCGACCTTCAACTGTCAAGAGGGCGTGGCTGCAAGAAACTCATAGTCGGGGTTCAATATGGCTAATTGCCCGTGATGATCACAGACCCTTCCCCTGACCACCAACTTGGCCCCGGGGGCTATTCCGGCGACCTCTCTGCGACCAAGAAAGATAACTGGAAGCGATCCGGTCTTGTCAACCAGTAGGCACTCTAAGTTTGGAACTCCAGAGTATGGTTGAATCCTGACTGATTTTACACGACCACATACCTCCACCATCTGACGGTACTTGACGTCCCCAATGGACTTAGATCCATCAACGGTTGGTATCCCGGCTAGGACCTCGGCTTTGGTTAGCTGGGCTGGCATGGCTGACCTGGACTGGGAGCTAGATGATCTAAGTGGCAGGGAGTCGGCTTCGTGGTCACGACCTGGGGGTTCCGGACTGTCGCCGGTGCTTGGAAGTCCCTCAACAATAACCGCTCTACCTCCCAGGTGGAATGGGATGATCGTGGCGTTAACGTTGGGCAGTAGTGATATCCCCTGGGCAATTGCGTCTGCTGTGCGATCGTGTAATAGGCGACTCCAGATTCGATCGTAGAAGCGCCTGGGAAGCAGGATACTCAACTGGGTCTTTCCGTCCTGGGTGGCCTGAGCACAGTACTCCAGGGCAGATCTTACAATGCGCCGGTCCGGACACTCCAGGATCTCCAGGGGGATCTTTGACATGGCCAGTTTCTGCCAGGACTGTGAGAGGTAGTCTGATTTTTGTTCATCAATGGCAAAGTTGACGGCATGTAGCTCGTCTGGATTTAGAGCCCTCCCGTAACGCAGGGCTCGAAGGGTTGCCAGGTCGAGTTGGTCGACAAAGACCACGACCACGTGTCGCAAGAGAACTGGAACCTCAGCTAATCGCGGCGCACCTGACTCTAGTTCTTCTGCCTCAATCTCATATTGACGATGAAACCTGATAAACGCGTACACGAGAATCGGGGCGACTATCACCACGTAGAAGGCCCCTTGGGTAAACTTGGTCACCGCAAACACGACCACGACGATTCCCGATAGAACCGAGGCACTTCCGTTGATGGCCACCCGTAGACGCCAGTTCTTCTCCTTGACCCTGAAGTGATACTTGACCATCCCAGCCCCGGCCATGGTAAATCCAGTGAACACCCCTATTGCGTACATGGCCACCAAAGAGTTGATGTTTGAGTTCGTGGCAACCAACAGGACAAAGCCGACAGTAGTCAGGGTCAAGATTCCTGACGAGAAGACCAAGCGGTGGCCTCGCCTGGTAAGCCACTTGGGTAAAAACGAGTCTTCTGCCACGAAACTGGCCAGATAAGGGAATCCGTTGAACGACGTGTTGCCACCCGTATAGAGCACGAGCATGGTGGCGAACTGGACAATATAGAACAACACCTTCCCATAACCGTGGGAACCAAAAATAAAAGCCACCTCTTGGGAGACTACAGAGGGGGACCCGCTGGGGAATGGAACCGGATGGGTCCAGTGGGCAACCATAGAAACCCCAAACACCAAGAATGCCAATGATATAGCTATAAATGCGAGTACCAGGCGAGCATTCCTCACCACCGGGGTCTTGAACACCGAGATCCCGTTGGACACGGCCTCAAGGCCAGTTAGAGACGATCCTCCGTTTGCCAGAGCACGGAGCATAATAAATACCGAGGCTCCCAGCAAAAACCCGTTTCCGGGCTTTCCAATTGCAATGGCTCCCGCCACATGAATTGAGTGGGGATGTAGCTCCCCCAAAAAGCCCTTTATGAGGCCAGTTACAACGACCATTCCCAGAGAGAAGATAAAAAAGTAGGTCGGGAACGCAAACGTCTTGCCAGCCTCGCGAATTCCTCGCAGGTTTATGTAACACATGAAAAGTAAAACGGCCACCGATATCACGAGCGTGTACTTGCTAAGACTCGGAAATGCTGATGTTAAGGCGTCGGTCCCGGCGGCAATTTGTACGGCCACGGTTAACGTGTAGTCGATGATCAGGGCCACCCCTGCAACCTGAGCCACGTTTGGACCAAAGTTGTCTCGTGACACGACGTATGCCCCTCCGGCCTTCGTGTATACCTTGACTACCTCTCGGTAACTTAGAGTCACAAAAAACAGGATTCCGAGGATTGCGAATGTCACCGGGAGGACCAAGGTAAAGGCCGCTACCCCGACGGCTGGGATCAAGATGTTGAGCATCTCCTCGGTTCCATATGCGGTTGAGGAGATGCAGTCCGGCGACAATACCCCGGCGGCGATCGACTTGGGTATCTTCTGGTGTGACAAGGTGTCGCTAGTAAATGGCTTGCCTAAAAAAAAGTTCTTAAACTTGTAGC
The DNA here is from genome assembly GCA_027452005.1 of Acidimicrobiales bacterium. GTDB lineage: Bacteria > Actinomycetota > Acidimicrobiia > Acidimicrobiales > JAKAVM01 > JAKAVM01. The sequence goes on along the minus strand of DAIDHF010000017.1, from coordinate 29,153 downwards.
TAAAGCGTTCTGGCAGGTCAACGAAGGGTTGACCCTTAGTTGAGCCCTTGTCATTCTGACTGGTCACCCGGGCAATCCTACCCGTGAACAAGTCACAAGACCAGAAATATTGTAAACTGCTTGTATATTTTGTGCTTTAGGTGTTGCATATAACAGATGCATGTAGTCGTAGTCGGATGTGGCCGAGTCGGATCGGAGTTGGCGGTTTCCCTGGAAGACAAGGGTCATAGCGTCGCGATCATCGACAAGAACGCCAAGTCGTTCAAGCGCCTCCCTGACTCTTGGTCGGGAAGGAAGATCGTGGGATTCGGGTTCGACCGAGACCACCTAGAGGAGGCCGGGATTACCTCGGCGAGCGCCCTGGCCGCCGTGACCAGCGGAGACAACTCCAATATCCTTACCGCCCGGATTGCCCGGGAAAATTACTCGATACCCTCTGTGGTGGCTCGAATATATGACCCCCGTCGAGCCGCCATATACCAACGCTTGGGAATCCCCACCGTGGCCACGGTAACCTGGACGACCGACCAGGTACTAAGGCGTCTACTCCCAGACCTTCCAGGGATTGAGTGGGTTGATCCAAGTGGACAGCTTTGTTTGGTCGAAAGAACTATGCCATCGATATGGGCTGGCAAGAGTTACGGGGTACTTGAAGAGAATCAGTTCTCGCGGATTGCCTCTCTCTCGCGGGCCGGGATCCCGAGACTCTATACCCCGTCGTTGGTGGGTCAAGAAGGGGACATCCTGCACGTGGTCATCCCCTCCAAGTACTTAGACCAACTCGACAAGATGATATCGGAGTGTCCCTCGGTTACTAGTTTCAAGGGTCCGAGTGTAAACAAGTGAAAGTGATTATCGCCGGGGCAGGAAATGTTGGAACCTTTATTGCACTAGACCTTACTGCTGCTAAACATGACGTCCTGGTACTGGAAGCCGACCAGGCCGTGGTGGACAAGATCGACCCTGAACTGGGAATCCAAGTTCAGGTGGGCGATGCGTGTGAAGTTAGCACGCTCTATCTTGCTGGTATGGACACGGCCGACGTAGTGGTTGCGGCGACCGGGGACGACGAGGACAACCTGGTTATCTCGTTTCTGGCCAAGCAGGAGTTCGCGGTTCCCCGGGTCGTGGCCCGGGTTAACTACCCAAAGAACCGGTGGCTGTTCAACGAGGCCTGGGGAGTCGACATTGCCGTGTCAGCCCCCCACCTCCTTTCTGCCCTAGTTGAAGAGGCCGTATCGGTCGGAGCTATTGTTAGGTTACTCCAGTTCGAGGGCAGTGATGCCAGGCTCGTAGAGGTCACCCTGGCAGACACTTCCCCAGCTGTCGGAAAAACCATCGAGGAGTTGAAGCTACCACGTGACACCAGTGTCGTGGCAGTAATTCGCGACGCCCACGTGGTAGTTCCTCAGTCTGACACCCTCCTTCAGGCCGGAAATGAAGTCCTCGTACTCGTATCTGATGAATCCGAAGAGGTAGTCCAGCAACTCTTGGTCGGGGTTTAGTATTTAGCTCAGCGTGCTCATTACCACGCAAGGTTATATCGAGTAACCATACTTTGTAGTTGATCGTAAGGGAATCGGACTGATTATTGAGTAATCGTCAGCCCCAATATGACCGTCGTGCCGAACTCCCCGGTTACCACGTCAATGCGATCAACGCTGTTGGTCATAATCGAGAGCCCCCTCCCCCGTTCGCTGGCGAGGTCCCCTAGACCACTCGAGTTGCCAAGCTGATCTAAATACTTATCTGGAATACCAGAGCCGCCGTCACGGACTTTGACAATAAGCTCACTGGACAGTTCAAATACTTCAATTGTCACCCAAGACCATGACGTTAGATGATCTCTTGTTGAACCCCCCTCAACGCCTGTGTGAACACCAGCCTGCGTGTTGAGACGGTCACTCTTGGTGGAAGGAGCCTGGCTGGGATATGAGTTGATTGCATTGGAGGTTGCCTCGGAGACTGCTAGAATTAAACCCTCAACCTTGGTGTCTGAAAAATTTGGACTTCGTCGGGCAACAAGGGTGAGTACATATCGAATTAGTGACACAAACTCTAGATACGCCGGAATCTTCAAAGAGACGAGTCGGACGCCGTGAACCAAGTCGTCGGCCTGACCCGGGGTTTCTTTTTCTGGTCCACTAGGGCTTGTGTCAGGTTGATTCACCAAGGTCCATTATGTACGAGTTGAGGTCGTGAGAGAAGCTGCATTTTTTGATTTAGACAAGACGGTGATTGCAAAGGCGTCGATGGCCGCCTTTGGCCTTCCCATGTACAAGGAAGGCCTGATCTCTCGCCGGACCATCCTGCGCGCCCTATACGCCCAGTTTATCTACATGCATCTAGGGGCCTCAGAGGAAAAACTAGCCCGGATCAGGGACTCGGCACTAGCCTTGGCCAAGGGTTGGGATCGAGACCGGGTTTCTAGCATAGTGGCAGACACCCTTGAAAAGGTTATCGACCCAATCGTGTTTGCTGAGGCCTTAGAGCTCATCGCCGACCACCGGGCGCAAGGGCGCAAGGTGGTTATCGTGTCGGCGTCCCCAGAAGAGATCGTGATTCCTCTCTCTCGTTACCTAGGATTTGACGAGGTCATAGCCACCCGGGCCCGGGTCGACCAAGACGGAAAGTACAACGGCGAGATGGAGTTCTACGCATACGGCCCGTTCAAGGCTGCCGCAATCAGGGCCATGGCGGCCCGTGACGCAATAGACCTGGAGAGTTCCTTTGCCTACTCGGACTCCTACACCGACGTGCCCATGTTAGAGGCCGTGGGAAACCCGGTGGCCGTAAACCCCGACCGCGTACTCCTCAAATTGGCCCGAGAGCGCGACTGGGAGGTCCGTAACTTCGTCCGGCCCGTTAGGCTTCGCGGAAAGGTTTCCGTGCCATCAACTCCCACGGCTCTAGCCATCGGGGTTGCAAGTGTCGTTATCGCCGGGGCCCTGGTCGTCTGGAAGACCGCCCTGAGGACACGGCGCAACCACCTAGCTCACCTCTAAAATACGAAGCTCCCCCAGCTTGTTTGTGAGGCTCTCTAGAGCGTCTTTACCTTCTTGACCAGTAAGATTCCGAGGGCAGCTAGTACGGCGATGAGAAGTAGTTTTTTCATATCACCTCCCACTCTAGTGCGTATTACCAAATCTCGCTAGAGCACCTCAAGGACACCAATAACTCACGTCAACCAGATCGCTGTGCAGGCGCCCTCTAAGGGTTCGGCCTCTCAGACGGTCAGGAGATCCCTGGCCCCGGTGTCCGAAGACGGATGGCGCAACTTGGACATAGCCCGGGCCTCAATCTGGCGAATTCGCTCACGGGTCAGATTGAAGTGCTCGCCAACCTCCTCAAGAGTCCTGGGCTCTCCACGATCTAGACCAAAGCGAAGACGTAAGATCTCTCGCTCTCGTTCATCTAGGGGAGACAGTAGCCGGAGTATCTCAGAGGGGAGTAGAGACGTGGAAGCCACCTCAAAGGGCGACTCGGCAGACCGATCTTCAACAACGTCACCTAGTTCTGCGTCACCATCCTCGCGCAGGGGCTCTGAGAGCGACAGGGGCTCGGCTCTAAACCTGAGGGCCTCAATGAGCTTGTCCTCGGGCATCTCGACCTCTCTGCCAAGCTCGGCCAAGGTGGCTGGCCGACCAAATTTGAGTTCCAGACGGGCCTGAGCCTTTTGGACCCGAGCCAGGGTGTCGCCAGCGTGAACCGGAAGCCTAATCGTGCGACCCGTGTTGGCAATTCCCCGAGTGATGGCCTGGCGAATCCACCAGGTCGCATACGTTGAGAACTTAAATCCCTTTCGCCAGTCAAACTTCTCTACGGCGTGCATCAAACCCAAATTCCCCTCCTGGATGAGATCCAGTAGTGGTAGTCCTGAGGCCTGATACTTTTTGGCTATCGACACCACGAGTCGCAAGTTAGACTGGACGAACTGTTGCTGGGCGTCCTCACCACGCTTGATCGCCCGGCGAAGTTCTCGTTTCTTGGCCACGGCGGCCTCCTTGCCGATGGCCTCAAACTCACCCCTCGCCGTGAGTCCGGTCTCTATGGCCTGGGCAAGACGAACCTCGTCGTCCTTAGTCAACAGAGGGTACTGGCCAATGTCGGTGAGATACAGACGGACTAGATCTTCTTCGTCGCGCTCAACTCGCTCTTTTGCCACTAACTAACTTACCTCTCGGTTTCTACTCGTAGAACACGCGCCTTACCAGGCAGGTCATCTGTGAAACTTGCTCCCGACTCGCCAGCCTGGGCAAAAGATTTTACTAAAATTCCCGCGCCATATACGTGATCATCACATAGGTATCTGAATACTAGTTTACAATGCCAGTCAAGAGGCCTTGAACAGGACTTTTAGGTGGAACTATCTAAGAGCACACCTAAGTTGTGCCATGGAGTCCGGGTTACTCGGAGTCTGATCGGCTGGAGACCAGGAGTTTTTGCCCCAAGCGGAGGTCTTGGGCCTCGTCGAGGAAGACCTGTGAGATGACCCGAATGTGAGGCATCTCCGAGATCGTGTCCGACTTGTCCAGAAAGTCCTTCAAGAGTGACATCGTTACCGGCACCGAGTACTCGTATAAGAAAACTAACCGATTACGAGTAGAAGTTGCCCCTGAGATGTGCTTGAAGAAACCCTCTTGCTGAGAGATCTTAGGTACCACGAACTCGTCGAGGCTATGTCCGGCTAGTCTCGGGAGCAGCCCTACTAGGGCCTTGGCGTGAAACCCCTGGCGACGAGAGTGGGAGAAGAACTGCAGTCGCACCTGGGGGTCGGGTTCTACGCTAGCCCATTGACCGACAACCTCAAAACTCTTAGCCTGGACCCAAGCCAGATTGCCTACACGAGATGCGAGGTCGAAAAGCTCCACGTCCCTAGCCCTTGAATTCTTCAAACTTGTTAGTAATGGGCATTCTCCTGTCCTTCCCGAAGGCCTTTTGACTAACTCTAACCCCAGGAGGGTTCTGACGGCGCTTATACTCGGCCCGATCTACCATCTTGACTAGCCTAGCAACCAGGGCGGGATCATAGCCCATGTCAACTAGCTGGTCATAGGATAGGTCTCGGTTCACGTAGTCGGCCAAGAACGAGTCAAGTAGGTCATATGGAGGAAGTGACTGATCGTCGCGTTGATCGTGGCGGAGCTCTGCCGAGGGCGGCTTTTGTATTATCGCGCTCGGAATTGTCCCTGGACCAAGCGAGTTCCGGTACTCGCAGAGCTTATATACACTGGTCTTGTCGACGTCCTTGATTACCCCGAAACCACCAGCCGTGTCACCATATAGGGTGGAGTACCCAACGGCCAGCTCGCTCTTGTTGCCAGTTGTCAAAACCAGCCAACCGTGCTGATTGGACAGGGCCATCAAGGTGATCCCGCGAATTCTGGACTGGAGGTTTTCATCGGCCAACCCCGATGGTGGCTGTGGTCTAACCCGAGCCAGATTGGAAAAAGTTGCCCCGGCTAACATCTCGGAAAATACTTCGTGTGCACCAATAATAGGTATCACCCTAAGTTCTATCTGGTTCACCTTGCATAACTCGTGAGCGTCGACCAGTGACTCGGGACTAGAGTACTTTGACGGCATGGCCACACAGTGAACCCTGTCAGGTCCTAAGGCGTCGGCAGCGATCACACTCACCAAGGCCGAGTCAATTCCCCCGGATAACCCAATCACGACCTCTGAAAAGCCGTTCTTGTACACGTAATCTCTGGTGCCCATCACCAAGGCCGAGTATATCTCCTCGTCTTGAGACATTTTTCTAAAAGCCGCCCATTGGGGGGCATTTTCAGCCTCTTGCCCAGAACTACTTGAACCCATGGTTGGGTCCAGCTCTACCTCGACTACCCCGAGGGCCTCTTCAAACTGAGCCAGACATGACACCAGAGTTCCGTGGCTGTCGATTACAAATGATCCCCCGTCAAAGACCAACTCGTCTTGCCCACCAACCAGATTCACGTAGGCCACCGGGACTGAGTTCTCGGTAGCCCGAAGTGAAGCCACCTCAATCCTGTCTTGAATTCGCCCGGAAAAAAATGGTGACGCATTGAGAACCACGACCAACTGTGCCCCTGCGTTCACGAGATCGGCCGTAGGACCCGGGGCCCAGATATCCTCGCAGATTGTGACCCCAAACTTTATTTGGCCTGCACTTACTATTGGCTGGTCAGGGAGGCCCGGTGAAAAGTAACGAACCTCATCAAATACCGAGTAGTTGGGAAGCAGGCGTTTCGCAGACCTGGCCAGTATATGTCCTCCCCCAATTATGGAGGCACAGTTTATAAGTCCCGGGGCTGGAGTCGGATCCTTGTGGTAACCATGGTCCAGCGCCCTGGACACGTGTCCAATTACGGCTATCACCGAGAGATTGCGAGTCTGACGAGCTATCTCGGTGATAGCCCGGTCACAGCGATCGATAAACCCGGTCTTATATAAGAGATCTTCCGGGGGATAGCCACACACGGCCAACTCTGGGGTTAAAGCAATATTACAGCCTTGGCGGTCGGCCTCGAAGAGATGGGTCAGGATCTTGTCCACGTTGCCCTCTAAGTCGCCCACGGTTAGGTTCAACTGACACAGCCCAATCTTTACCGTCGACACATGCACAATCCTAAATGCTCATTTAGGATTAGTTGAAATTGGGTCTATATTTGGTAGGTCCCAGCAAGAGAGAGTGAGTAAATGTGTCACCAAACCCCGTCCTAGGATCGGTGAGTCGTCAAGAAATTGACGAGATAGTTTCCAACAAGAATATCTGTACGTACTTTCTTGAGACGGTCCGCAGGAACCCCACGGCCATCTCGATCAGGTCTCGGACTCTTGATGAGACGACCGGTGACCAGGTCTGGGTGGAGACGTCTTGGCAGGAACTACGAGATCAGGTTTCCGCGATTGCCGGGGGACTAGCGAGGGCCGGAATCGGCCCCGGAGACCGGGTTGTCATGATGATGAGAAACATTCCAAAGTTTCACGCGCTAGATCTGGCCGTTTTGTTTTTGGGGGCCACCCCGATTTCAATCTATAACTCGTCATCGCCAGACCAGATTGCATATCTGGCCGCACACTGCAACGCCAAATTTGCCATTGTCGAAGGAGCTCCATTCCTAGACCGATTCTTGAAAGCACGACCTCTTATCTCGTCACTTGAGGGCCTGGCGGTTCTCGACCATACCTTGGCCGACCCTGGGAACTCAGTGATTCCCTTTGGCGAGATCGAGCAAGGTGACCCAATTGATCTCGATCGGGCAGCTGAAAAGGTCGCACCAGACGTCCTGGCCACCGTGATATACACGTCGGGTACAACAGGTCCACCCAAGGGAGTCATGTTGTCTCATTACACGATATGTTGGACGGTTGATTCCATGTCGAGGTTGTTTGGTGAAGACATAGTCGGCAAGAAGATTGTGTCTTATCTGCCCATGGCCCACATTGCAGAGAGGATGATAAGTCACTATCAACATGTAATTCTGGGGCCCCTAGTGGTTGACTGCCCGGACCTGGCCGAGCTTCCGGGATATCTTGGGCAGGTAAAGCCACAGCTCTTTTTGGGAGTCCCCAGGGTTTGGGAGAAGATATATGCCCTTATTCAATCTGTGGTCGGGACAGACCCGGATAAAAAATCCCAGTTTGACCAGGCGATTGAATTAGGTCGCAAGTGCTCTCTGGCCAGAGAGGACGGACGGGACTTGCCGGCCGACCTGGTGGAGGTCTGGAACAAACTCGACGGCGAGGTATTTAGGCCGATCCGTGAGATGGCCGGACTAGACAAGGTTGAGTGTGCCCTGTCTGGGGCCGCTCCAATTCCCCGGGAGATCTTTGACTTCTTTAGGATCATCGGGCTACCCCTGTCAGAGGTATATGGCCTTTCAGAGTGTTGTGGACCGTTGACCTGGGAGCGTTTCAAGGTCAGGTCGGGAACCGTTGGACGTGCCCTCCCGGGAACCCGCGTTGAGCTACTTGACGACGGCGAGGTCATCTGCCAAGGTGGCCACGTATTCCCGGGTTACTTGAATGACCCCGAGAAAACCCGAGAGATGCTAGACGACCAAGGATGGCTTCACACCGGTGATATCGGGACTATTGATTCAGACGGGTACTTGCGAATAATCGATCGAAAGAAGGAGTTGATCATAACCGCCGGTGGCAAGAACATTTCCCCGGCCAATATAGAGGCATCTCTAAAGTCCTTCCCCCTGATCGGCCAGGTCTGCGCGATTGGAGACGGGCGACCCTTTGTCTCGGCCCTGTTAGTCCTCGACCCAGACGTGGCCATGGCCTGGGCCAACCAGCACGGTCTAACCGGGGCAACCTTGGAGTCACTCTCTAAAGATCCGGCCATCTTAGCCCAGGTGCAGACTTACGTAGACGAGTCCAACAAGGCCTTCAACAGCGCAGAACAGGTCAAGAAGTTTGTGATCCTACCCAACGAGTGGATGGCCGATTCCGAGGAACTCACACCGACCATGAAGCTCAAGCGACGCGGGATTCATGAACGGTACGCCCGTGAAATTGAGTCCATCTACTCGGGTTAGCTAAAAAACACTCCAGGTCCCCGCGAACTGGTCTGGCCTAGATGTCGTAGTAGAGGTGGAACTCCCATGGGTGCGGGCGCAACCGAATGGCATCAACCTCGTTGAGTCTCTTGTATGAGATCCAGGTTTCGATGACGTCGTCGGTAAACACACCACCTTGTTTGAGATACGCGTTGTCCTTTTCAAGGCAGTCCAGGGCCTCATCTAGGGAAGCCGGAACCGTAGCTATCTTCTTGAGCTCCTTTTCTGGCAGGTCAAAGAGGTCCTTGTCAACCGGCTCGGGAGGCTCGATCTTGTTTTGAACCCCGTCGAGGCCAGCCATGAGCATGGCCGCAAAGGCGATATAGGGGTTGCACGAGGCATCCGGGCAACGAAACTCTACCCGCTTGGCCTTGGGGGAGGCTGAATAGGTCGGGATCCGACAGGCCGCCGAACGATTTCTCTGGGAGTAGACCAGGTTGACCGGGGCCTCATATCCGGGTACCAGCCTCTTGTACGAGTTCGTGGTGGGCGCCCCAAAGGCCAAGATCGACTTGGCGTGCTTGAGGACCCCTCCAATATACCACCGAGCCATATCTGAGAGTTCGGCGTAGGTCCCCTTCTGGAAGAACAACGGCTTGCCGGCCTTCCATAGGGACATATGGGTGTGCATCCCAGACCCGTTGTCCTCGAAGATCGGCTTTGGCATAAACGTGGCCGTGTACCCACTTGCCCGGGCCACGTTCTTGACAACATACTTGTACAACATGACCTTGTCGGCCATGGTCAACAAGGTGTCAAAGCGCATGTCGATCTCGGCCTGGCCTGCCGTGGCCACCTCGTGGTGTTGAACCTCAATCTCAATCCCGAGACGCTCCATGATCAAGATCATCTCAGACCTGAGGTCTTGGAAGTGATCGGTGGGTGGTACCGGGAAATAACCCTCTTTATAACGGGGCTTATATCCGAGGTTTACGTCCGAGTCGTCATCTGAGTTCCAGATTCCTTCCACCGAGTCGATCTCATAAAAGGCACTATGGGAGTCCTGGGAGAACCTAACGTTGTCGAAGATAAAAAACTCGGCCTCAGGACCAAAATAGGCCGTGTCGGCAAGTTTTGTCTTAGTAAGATAGTCTTCGGCCTTCTTTGCAATATAGCGAGGATCACGCGAGTAGCTCTCCCCGGTTATCGGATCAATGATAAAGCAGTTCAAGTTCATCGTGGGGTGTTGGCGGAATGGATCTATGACCACTGTGTTGGGGTCAGGTACCAAGAGCATGTCTGACTCCTGTATTGCCTTAAACCCCCTAATGGAGGACCCGTCAAATCCAAAGCCCTCGGTAAATGAGCTCGCGGTCAACTGGTGCGTGGGAACCGAAAAGTGCTGCATGAGGCCAGGAAGGTCACAGAACCTCAGGTCCACTATCTCGATCTTCTGGTCCTTGGCTAGCTTTAGTACCTCAGCTGCGGTTCTCTCTTGCACGTTTCCTCCTAATAATCAGTTTCTATGATATTTCTAAAGGTCATAGCCTAGGCCCATTTGGTCTTAGTAGACCACATCTCTGGAGATTTTCGGGTCTTTTACTCTCTGGGCCTGGGTTGACCTCCCAAAGTCTCCCCTAACACGGTTTCTAGACCGTTGCGCGTTTGTAAACAGCCTGTAAACATTTGACCGGGACCTGGAAAATACCTGGTATCGGTGGGAAACTAGGACTCATGAGAAAGCTCCGGCCAAATCGAGGGATATCTTGAAGGGTGAGATCGAGTACGTCCTAAAAACCGTAGAGCAACAAGGGGTCCGCTTTATCCAGCTCTGGTTTACCGACGTACTTGGCATGGCCAAGGGATTCTCGGTTACCCCCATTGAGTTAGAGCTGGCCTTGGAGGAGGGGATGACCTTTGACGGGTCGGCCATAGACGGCTTTTCCCGGGTGGTCGAGAGTGACGTTATAGCCAAACCAGACCCGACCACGTTCCAGGTTCTCCCCTGGAGAAGTGCTGGGGCACCGGTTGCCAGGGTTCTCTGCGACATTCTCAACCTTGACGGATCCGCTTTTGAGGGATGCCCTCGTAATGTCTTACGTGAGTCCCTCCAGTCAGCTCGCCAGAGAGGATTTAGCTTCTTTGCGGCCCCTGAACTCGAGTACTTCTACTTTCGATCCAGTGACCGGTCCGAGATGGTCCCGCTAGATTCGGGAACCTACTTTGAGGTTAGGTCGTCGGGACTTTCAGGGGAGCTTCACGAGCGGACCGTGCTCATGCTTGAAGACATCGGGATTCCGGTCGAGTACGCCCAGCACGAGGAGTCCCCGGGCCAGCACGAGATCGACCTACGCTACACGGACGCCCTGACCATGGCAGACAGTGTCATGACCGCCCGCCAGGTTATAAAGGAGGTTGCCTCAGAACTCGGGGCCTATGCCACGTTTATGCCTAAACCCCTTGAAGGAGTCCAGGGATCTGGCATGCATACCCACTTTTCTATCTTTGAGGGAGAGGTCAATGCGTTTTTTGACCCCGGTGACCCCTTCTTGCTGTCTAAGGTCGCCAAGTCCTTTATAGCGGGGCTCTTGCATCACGCGTGCGAGATTACCGCCGTGACCAACCAGTGGGTGAACTCCTACAAGAGGTTGGTAGCAGGATCAGAGGCCCCCCTGTTTGCTTCATGGTCTCGCCAGAACCGGTCCGCCCTGATCCGGGTCCCCTCACCAAAGGGTGGACGATCGGAGTCGGCCAGGATCGAGTACCGGGCTCCAGATCCGGCCTGCAATCCTTACTTGACCTTTGCCCTCGTGTTGGCCGCAGGCATGCGCGGGGTTGAGCAAGGCTACGACCTACCAGAGGAGACCGAGACTGATCTATTTGAGGCCACCCCGTCCAAGTTGGCCAGCCTCGGGATCAAACCCCTACCCACCAGCCTCACCGCCGCAATTGGCGAGATGGAGAGGTCTGAGTTGGTCCGAGATACCCTCGGCGAGCACGTATTTGAGTGGTTTATCCGAAATAAGCGGGCCGAGAGTTCAGCCTACCTTCGCCAGGTAACCCCCTTTGAGATCGACCGATACTTCGGACAGCTCTAGCCCGTGGAACCCCTCCTGTGCTATCCCGCCCCCTTGGCCCCGGCAATCTCGATGGGCCTAGAAGAGGCCGGATACCCCTATCAGGTCCTAACCCGAGCTGAAGATTCACAAACCTGCGCTCCCCGAGATGGATGGTCCGGGGCAATCGTGTCGGCCACTACCCACTTTGATCAGGCCCTCGAGATCTGTGAGGGACTGCGCCACAAAGACCTCCCCCTGAGGCCCCTCTTGCTAGTAGTTCCCGTAGACTTCCTACACAAGATAGATCCGAGAAGCGACCTGTTCGATGACTTTATTATTGACCCGGTTGATCCGATCGAGTTCAGGGCCAGGATTGCCAACCTGTTCTGGAGAACCGGAACTGGGTTGCGCCCGGAACTGATCCAATACGGTTCCCTGAGCCTGAATCTTGAGACCTATCAGGCCACTATACAAGGGCGTCACCTGGACTTGACCTACATGGAATACGAACTCCTCCGATTTCTAGCTGCGGCCCCTGGAAGAGTATTTAGTCGCGAGACCCTCTTGTCTCGGGTTTGGGGCTACGAGTACTACGGGGGGGCCAGAACCGTAGACGTTCACGTCCGCAGACTCCGGGCCAAGTTGGGCGAGGAACACGCACACCTCATCCAGACCGTCCGATCTGTGGGATACAAGTTCGGAGAATCTAAGTGGGGGTAGGTTTACCTGGCTCATCGGCAACGTTGGAACTTTCCGGGCTGGCAACAATAATCTTGGGCAGGTCTTGATCGGAAACCACGCACACCGGGACAGACTTTTCACCCAAGATATCGGCCTTGAGTAGGCGATGGATTCCGTCTAGTATCGTCCAACGATCTTCCCAGTATATTACGTACAATGGAAACGAGAGTTCGGCATTCATCGTTCGCTCGTAGTGAATTGAAAATCTCAGGGGGTCTTTTCTAACCTCAGACGGAGAGATCTGAAACGGGGCCCCGTAGTTTGACCAGACCTTCCAGGTCAAGTGCCACCGGAGTTCATCAATGTCCAGCCTTGTAACAGCAATGTTTAAGGCGTGTAGCTTTTGCATGTCCCACCAAAAAGGAAGCAATGAACCAGAGGCTTCATTTTCTCGGTGTCCGTGGACTCGGGCAGGCCTTGTCGGGACCTTCACCTGGGCCGGTTCAGTTACCAGGCCTCTCTCAGCGCTACTGTTATCATCTGAGTCACTAACATCAGAGCTACCGGTTTTCTCAGATACATCTGGTTTATTGCTACCGGTTTTCTCAGAATCATCTGACCCGAGATTACTGGGGAAATCCACGTCTAGGTGCGATACGCCCAGGCCTCGATCTCGACGGCCGCTCCTAGGGGGAGTTGGTCCACCGCCACCGCCGATCGGGCCGGTCGCACGTCACCGAAAGCCTCCACGTAGGCTTCGTTCATAGCCGAGTAGTCGTCTATGTTTTCCAAGAACACGGTCGTCTTGAACACGCTGTCTAGGCCCAGGTCGAACTGGTCGAGAAGGTCAACCAGATTTGAAATGGCCTGTGTGAGCTGACCGGGAACCCCTCCGTCAACTAAGACACCATCTTTGAGTCCGAGTTGGCCCGAGCACACGACCAGGTTCCCGACCTCCACGATCGGGCTGTAGGGCCCCACCGGCTTCACGTGGTGCCCGTCTAGCTAAATGAAGAACCGCAACCGCAGGTTCTAGAGGCATTCGGGTTGGTGAAAGAGAACCCGGCTCCATTTAGCCCATCGACGTAGTCTAGGGTCGATCCCTTTAGATGCTCACTTGAGGCCGGGTCGACCACGACCTTGACCTCGTCAAAGGTGACCACGAGATCGTCGTCTGCCACCTCGGTGTCAAAGTACATGTCGTAGCTAAACCCAGAACAACCCCCGGGCTTTACGGCCACCCTCAACACGAGTGAGTCGGCGTCATCCTCTCGGGATATCAGCTCGGAGACCTTTGCAACCGCAGCATCAGTCAGGTTAATTAGGCTCGGCTTCTTGCCAATTGAAATTGATGTGGACGTTACGCTCATAACCTATATATTAGCCCATAGTTGACGCGTGCACGATATCTAGGGAGTACGGGGGAGCCAGGTCCACCCCGTCGGGGACATCTAGCATCCCTGGAGACGACCCGGGTTGACCGGTTATCCCGTACTGCCACACGATCTGGTCGGTCGACGGATCTATTACGATTACCCGGTCATTGTAGTCGTCGTTTGCCAAGATGTCTCCGTTGGGCAAGGGTAGTGCCAGTGACGGCTGGTCAAGCTGAGGCGCCCCGGCCACGGGGTGGTAGCTCCATACCAGGTTCCCCTGGGGGGTAAAGGTCTCGATGTGACCCGGACTGGAGTAGTCGGCCGTGAGATACAGGTTGGGATTTACCTCATTAGTATCGGATGGATAGGTAATTCCTGGGGGATGAATTGCATTGAATACCTGACCGGCCAGGTTCATCTCATCAACCCAGTCCCCGTTGATCTCGGTTATTAGAAAGTGACCGTTGGTCATTGGAAATGCCCCGTTCGGGCTCCCAAAACGGGCCGGGGGATCGTGTAGGCATGGATATATCGTCTGTCCAATAACCTGAGACGGAGCGGTCCCGTTTGGCGGGATCAAGATAATCCGACAGTTCTTTATGTCTGCCGCAATAATGTAGCCGTCTGGGAGCATTTGGGCGTCATCGGGGTTCCACAGGTGCTCAGCAGACAGCCCGTAGACACCCGGGGTCCCATATCGGTACACGATCTTGTGGGTTGCCACGTCAATCACCGAGATCACAAAGTCGTCCTCTTGAGTGGCCACGATCTCTTTTCCATCTGGAGTAAAAAATGCGTCATCAGGGGTTAGAAAGGTCTCTCCAGGAGCCAGGTCGCCAGGTCGAGGAAACGTCCAGATAATTTGACCCTGGGGATTTACTATCAAGAGCCGGTTGTTCTTGGAGTCAGCTATCAGGACCGGACCGGGAAGCACCGACGGATCTGACCCGGGTGCCAGTTGCCCGGGGCCTTGGGGGGGACCAAACTGGGAACTCGTCGTGGTCGAAGCCAGATTGTTTGTCAACCTCTTTGATCTTGCGGCGCTCTTGGATCGTGACGCAGATGAACATGACGCGGCCATGAGAGTAACCGCGCATATACATACAACTATTAGACTGCGACGTCCCAGGAGTCTTCTCAGCGCGTTTAGTCCCACATTCCCACCACCGTTTTATTCCACTACCCAAAAGGCCAACCAAAACCATCAATCGGCGGGCCCAAAAATAATCATAGAGGACTTCAAGCTAGAATAGGTGTCGTGCACGAGACCCCAGATCCAGTCGATGGTTTTCAAGACAGTGTCGGGCAAGGTCAGGTGCCCGACGGGGCCATCCTTGACGCACTCAGGGGAGTTGTCGATCCGGAACTGGGCCTAGACATTGTTGACCTGGGCATGGTCCGTGGTTACCATGTCACGGACTCGGGAAAGGTGGACATTGAGGTCGCCTTGACCGTGGTTGGTTGTCCACTTCGCTCACAGATCGAGACCGACACGAAGTCCGCCCTTTTGTCCATCCCCCAAGTCACCGAGGTCGATATCCAAGTTGGCTACATGTCTCAAGATGAGCGCTCAGCACTTATGGACCGGGTCCGCCTCCGGACTTCCCAGAGTCCCCCGGCAACCCAGATCGGGGACCGGACCAGGGTAATAGCTGTAGCCTCGGGCAAAGGTGGGGTAGGCAAGTCCTCGGTAACCGTGAACCTAGCCGTGGCCCTGGCCCGAGGGGGCCTCACTGTTGGCCTCCTCGACGCCGACATCTGGGGGTTTTCAGTTCCCCGGATGATGGGAGTAGACGGGGAACTGCGTGGAAACCCCGACCGAAAAATTGTCCCCATTGAAAGGTCGGTCGGGACCGGGATGGTCAAGATTATCTCGATGGGATTTCTGGCCAGTGAGGACTCGGCGATCATGTGGCGGGGGCTCATGCTGGCCAAGGCCTTAGACCAGTTCTTGAAAGACGTGGCCTGGGGTGATCTCGACTATCTCCTCATCGACATGCCCCCTGGAACCGGGGACGTCCAGATGGGGTTGGCAAAGATGTTGCCCAGAACCGAGGTAATAATCGTGACCACCCCACCGGTGGCCGCCCAAAAGGTTGCCTCACGAGCGGCCTCAATGGCTAGAAAGAACTACTTGAGATTGGCCGGGGTAATTGAGAACATGACCGCCTTTGTGTGTGACCACGGAGAAACCTACCCCCTGTTCGGGTCCGGAGGCGGGGTCCGGCTATCGCAGGAACTCGGGGTACCCTTGATTGGGGCGATTCCCATAGATGGCTCGGTTGCTCGGTCCGGGGATCTCGGGACCCCGGTCGCCCTCGACCCTAAGAACCCGATCGCCCTAGTTTTTGACCAGATTGCTGCCCGGATCACAACTGAGATCTCCCCGATGCGTGAAATGTCAGGGTGTAGTGCCCGAATGATCGACCGGGTAGAACAGGCCCTTGAACACGCTAAACCTTAGTTGGCCTACGAGGACAAATACCACGTCCCGCCCAGCTCCTCATTGGTCGGCCCGGGTGACCGGAGGTCACCTTCAACCTGAGAGCTCTGGTTGAATTCTACCGCGTGATCTCCCCTGAGCTTTCTAAGATGGGCCCATACAGAGTACTTTGCAATCGGGTGCAAGAAGTCGGGGACATCCACGTAGACATCGGACACGATCTCTTCAATAAGTGCCCGGCTCCTGTGGTGGAGGCTTTCTAATATGGCCGCCTCACGACGGGCCCGGTGGGTAATGTACTCGTCCAGCTTGTCTCGGGGTGACTCAATCTTGTTCCCGTGCCCGGGTGCGATCGAAGCCAAGTGCAAGGTTGAGTCTCTCAAAAAGGCCAGACTGGCCAGGTAGTCCTTCATGTCCCCGTCTGGGGGAGCAATTACCACGGTCGACCCGTCCATGACATGGTCCCCGGAGAACAAGACCCCGTCTGGCTCAAAGAGATAGCACAGGTGATTGGAGGCGTGTCCGGGAGTGTAGATTGCCCTCAGGACCCCCTCGGGGAGTTCAAGAGAAAACGAGTCACCAATAGTCTCATCGGGTACAAACCCGTCTCTGGCCTCAAAGCCCAATAGTTCAGCCCCGGTCAGATCAGCCAGTCTTCGGGCCCCAGGGGCGTGGTCGGGATGGGTGTGGGTGACCAGGATCCACCTGATCTTGTGGGCCCCAAAGCTTGTAATGGCCTCAACGTGATCGACAAGGTCTGGACCGGGGTCAATTACGGCCAGGTCTTGTCTCCCGACCACGTACGTGTTAGTCCCCGGGCCGGTCATCATGCCCGGGTTGGACGCGGTTATTACCCAGACGTTCTTGGATTCCCCGAAGGCTCGGGGGGAGTCATATGGATGGCCCCAGGTCTCAGCCAACTAGGTCCTCATATCCTTCGTCGCCGGGGAGCAATATCCTGATCTCCCGTCCATCTATTAGTACCCGGGGTAGATTTGCCGGGACCGAGTCAATAGCCCGGGCTGCATCCAGTAGGGCGCGTGCCCCCTCAAATCTCCCCAGGGCCTCCAGGTTCCGGATGGTCGCAAATATGAGCTGGATCTCGCCGGCCTCTCCCAGTTCTATAGCCCGGGTTGGATTAATCCAGACACTAGACACGGTCTCAGACCCGTCGTCGTGAGCCTGTTGGCCCTCGGGCGCCAGAGCCACAAAGAACCGGGTATCAAAACGCTTTGGGACACCCTCTGGTGTTATCCAGTGAGAAAAGTAACAAAGCTCATCAAGTGCCAGGGTCAGGTCCTCTGCCTCACAAACCTCCGAGAATGAGATCTCCCCGTTATTTAGTTTCTCGCGATACCCTCCAAACCGGGCTTTCACCTTGGGGTCTTCTAAAGAGATCGGGTTCCCGCTTGGGTCTCGCGCAAAGAGCAGCCCGGATTCTTCAAAGCACTCCCGGATAGCACAAACCCAAAAGGCCAGGGCGTCTTGGTCTATACCAAGCAGGTCTCGAGCCTTGGACTCTAGTCGTCCCGTACACCTATCTGACCGCGATATTTCAAAGTCATCTTCGTCAAGGGACCCGCCGGGGAACACGTGGGCTCCACCGGCGAACTCGACCTTGGCAGACCTCTTGAGCATTAGGACTTCTAAGGTCCCGTGGTCTCGCACCACCATGATCGTGGACGCGTCACGGGGAACCACGTAACCGTCAGGCAGGTCGTCTTTGCTAAAGGGTATGTACCCGTAACTCATGGTCACCCAGCCTAGAGCATTGGGTGACCTGGCCCCTAACAGGCCACTGGGTAAGGCCGCTAAGACGCCTTGCGAGATCGCTTAATCAAGATCTCCTTGCGCTCGGCCTCATTGAAGCCCCCCCAGATACCGTGGGGCTCTTCTATCTCCAAGGAGTACTCCAGACACTGCTTTGCAACCGGACACGGTCGGCACACGGCCTTGGCTCTTGCTTCACGCCTCAAGCGCTCCTCTTTGCGTTCCGAGGAAGTCGGCGGGAAGAACAGAACGGACTGAGGTCCTCTGCAAGCCGCCTTCTCCTGCCACTCTTGATCTTTGTGGGTTCCTTGTTTGAATACTGCCATATTCCCCTCACCATGTACGCGTCCTGTTGTGCACAGAGACTGAGTTGGGTTATCTAAGGTTGAGCGTACTTGCATGACAAGACCTTCACAAGGGCCTTGACCTGCATATTTACAAATCATCGGGGGAAATTCGGCCAAATCCACCCATTTCTGGTCGATTTAGTATATTTTGCAACAAAAATATAGAAAAAATAACTTGCGCTTTGGCCCTCGCAATACACACGGGGATATGCATTCAAGAATTGGCCTTGAGTTGACTCGGCCTTTCCCCTCGTAACGAAAGTTCTCCGTTTAGTTCGATGAGTTGGTGGCCCGATTTACCGGGCCTTTTCCTAGAGCCTGAGCCTTTGAAATCTTGCTAGCAATACCGTAGTCCTTTGGAAGTGTTAGCTAGTCTCCCGTGGCCAAATTTGGCGCCGAACTCTGGGAGTTTTCCCAACAGATCGGGTAGTGTTTCCTAAAATGCTAGCCGTATACGCCTCGTCGATCTCAAACACGAATCCCCTATCCGGGCTTGAGGTTGGTGACTTCCCGGACCCCGAGCCACAAGAGGGCTG
>DAIDHF010000017.1:0-10439 GCA_027452005.1 Acidimicrobiales bacterium | reverse complement strand
GCTGGGTCTTAGTCCGAGTGGTAGCTGCCGCATTGAACCACCACGACCTGTGGTCACTAAGAGGAGTAGGCCTGGACTCCTCGCGGCTACCCATGGTCTTAGGGTGTGACTGTAGCGGACTTGACGACCAGGGAAACGAGGTTATCGTTCACGCTGTTATCGGGACCCCAAGTCGAGACGGGAAAGTCCTTGATGAGACCTTCGACCCAGACCGAACCCTGTTATCTGAGCGACACCACGGCACCCTGGCTCAGCTGGTCGCGGTACCCAGGGAGAACCTGGTACCTAAGCCTGCCTCAATCTCCTTCCAGGAGGCCGCCTGTCTGCCCACGGCCTGGCTGACGGCTTACCGGATGCTCACCCGGGACTCAAAGCTGTCCCCGGGTGATAACGTACTCATCCAAGGAGCCGGGGGTGGCGTGTCAAGCGCCGCTATCGTCCTGGCCAAGGCCCTCGGGATGGAGGTCTGGGTGACCTCCCGGAACAGGTCTAAGTTGGACCAGGCCCAGGACCTTGGTGCCGACCACGCGATCTTGACCGGAGAACGTCTACCCAGACGGGTCGACTGTGTGATTGAGACGGTTGGCAAGGCCACCTGGGAGCACTCCCTGAAAGCCCTTCGACCCGGAGGGACCCTGGTCGTGTCTGGGGCAACCTCGGGCGATGACCCATTTTGTGACCTCAAGAGGGTGTTCTTTCGGCAACTTCGGATCATTGGATCTACTATGGGGTCCAAGGAGGAGCTAGTAACCCTGGCAAACCTGATCGAGGCCCGTGATATCCACCCGTCAATAGCTGCCAGGTTCCCCTTGGCCGATGCCCGGGCCGGGTTTGAACTACTAGATCTCGGAGAGACATTTGGGAAGGTCGTCATCGAGCCATAACTGTGACCGGGAGGCCAAATCGGGGTATTGTGCCACTGGTGATGATTTTTCCCCTACCGGGCCGTGGCCCTGAAACATACATCCAAGAACTCGCGGTTGTCGGGCTCACTCTAGCTAGGTGGAACCCAGCGTGGATGTCGTAAAGTTCTGCAAGCAGACCACCGTGGTAATTGTCGCCGGGAAGGGTGGGGTGGGTAAGACCACCGTGTCGGCAGTCCTGGCTACCATGGCGGCCCGGGTCGGCGTGTCGACCTTGTTGGTCGAGTTGGACGGCAAGGCTGCCCTGCCCGCTCTGTTCGGACTAGACGGTCCCTTTGGGTATGAGACGATAGAGTTGGTCGGTGGTAACCTCCGGGCCCGACGCCTTACCCCAGACGACGCACTCCTCGACTATCTGGCCGATCACTCTCTGGGACGGATTTCCAAGCGCCTAGTCAACTCGGGCGCCCTTGACGTGGTCTCGACCGCCGTGCCCGGACTGCGCGACATACTGGTACTGGGCAAGATCAAGCAACTAGAACGCGAGGCGGATGCCGAGCTGATAATTGTAGACGCCCCGGCCACGGGACACGCGATTAGTGCCCTGACCACCCCCCAGGGCTTGGTCGACGCAGTCACCGTGGGGCCCATAAGAGTTCAGGCCCAGGATGTCATAGGTCTTCTCTCAGACAAGCAGCGGTGCTCGGTCGTCTTGGTCACCTTAGCCGAGGAGACCCCGGTAAATGAGTCCGTTCAGGCCGCCTATGAGATGGAGGACAAGGTCGGGGTCAACCTGGGACCGATCGTGGTAAACGGGATCTACCCACCCATTGATGGCCTGGGGAACATGACCGACGATGACCTGGGCGACCAGGTCCGGGGGATTGCCGACCCGGCGACCCGAGACATGATTATTCGGGCCGCCCGCTTCAGAGAGGGTCGCCAGGAGCTCCAGCGTGAACAGCTCGACCGGCTCTCAAGGGCCTTGCCCCTGCCCCAACTGCAAATTCCTCACCTGTTTTCCACCCAACTCTCCTACCCAGATATTGAGGGGCTAGCCGACGTGTTGGCCGAACAAGTAGCCGGACTGCCCGACAGTTAGATGGTCCAAATCTCTAGTCGAAAGTTACCCGGGTAAATCGTGAACAATCACCCCGAGACGTCCTTTACTAATCTCATCAGTCAACGCAACACGATCATCTGTTGCGGGTCTGGTGGAGTGGGCAAGACCACCGTGGCCGCCGCCATGGCCCTCTGCGGGGCCACCCAGGGAAGAAAGACCTGCGTGGTAACGGTTGACCCGGCCCGACGACTCGCAGACGCCCTGGGTATAGGTCAGCTCGACAACTCACCCCGCAAGATCGAGGGGCCCTGGCCCGGGGAACTGTGGGCTGTGATGCTCGACACCAAGGGGACCTTTGACGAGTTAATCCGGAACTACTCCAGTGACCAGGCCCAGGTAGAATCTATCTTGCACAATCGCCTCTACAAGAACCTGTCCGGATCGTTCTCGGGAACCCAAGAGTATATGGCCATGGAGAAACTCTACGAGCTTCACTCCGATAGCCGGTTCGACTTTATCGTGGTAGATACCCCTCCCACTCGCAACGCCCTGGACTTTCTAGATGCCCCCAGACAGCTCGGGCGGTTTCTGGACAACAAGATATTCAGGCTACTCATGATGCCCGCCAGGACCTATCTCAAGGCCGTGTCGGTTGCCACCAGGACCTTCCTGCGGGCGATCTCCAAGGTGGTCGGAGCCGAGGTCGTGGCTGACGCCGTGGCCTTCTTTCAGGCTTTTGAGGGCCTAGAACAGGGCTTCCGTGACCGGGCTGGCAAGGTCGAGTCAGTCTTGTCCGACCCGTCTACGGCCTTTGTGCTCATGACCTCGCCTAGAACCGAGGCCGTTGACGAGGCCATGTTCTTTGCCAAGAAGCTAGCCGAGTCCAAGATGAAGGTGGAGGGCCTCGTGGTAAACCGGGTGCACCCGTCTTTCAAGCTAGACAACCAAGGTCCAATCGACCTGGCACAACTCACGACCCGAGTCGAGAGCCAACTCGGAAAGGACCTCCTTGAAAACTGGGCCCAGATGAACCTGATGGCAGACCAAGAGGCTACCCACGTGAGGGACCTCCGGGCTAAGGTCTCCCCGGCCCCGGTGGTTGAAATCCCCCTGTTGGACGGCGACGTACACGACCTTGACAGTGTCAGGTCTATTGCGTCATTCCTCGTGTAACGATGCACCTGATGCGAGTACTTCTGAACTGGGCAGGGGTTTTGGCGCTATCAATAATTTCTGGGTGTGGGTTTGCAAACGCGTACAATTCAAACGTGTCGTTAACCGGGACCTTATTGCACGACGGGTTCTTGGATGTCGTGGCATCCCACACCCCTGAGTTCCCCCAGTCTGGCAAACCTGTAACCGTGTCGGTCACGACTAGTGGATCAAAACAAGACGTCGGCCTTTCAGCTAGCTCGGCCGGGGTAGCCGGGGATCCGTACTCAACAATTGCCCAAGCCGCTTGGACGCAGTTCCCGTATCACTTCGACCAACTAGACGTTACTATCGTTGGTGCCCCTCAAAAAACGTTCACGTACTCTCAACTGAGTTCCCTGTTTGGTCCACGTCCCAACGGGTATGACTCTGCGACACTCGCCAGTCAGGTCTCAAGTGGCTACGAGTCAGTATATATCGCCTTGGGACTTATGCTTGTTGGTCTGATTATAGAGATCATCCGCTTTGAGGCCAGGAAGAGAAACATCCATAAAGATCGGCTACAAGAGATCGCTCAGTCAACCGGGCACTATCACGTGACCACCCAACAATATGATCACTGGTCTGGCCACCAAATAGATGACACCTATAGCGTGCACCAAATTCAGCCCCATCAAGGCGGATTACCCCCCGGCCAAATTCCCGGACAATACCCCGGCCATCAGGTTGGTCAACCACCGGGACACTCTCCCGGTCAACATCCAGGTCACCAGTCCAGCCACCACCAGGGTCATAACGTTCCCAAGGCCGCCCCAGCCTTTACCTGGAAACCCCCTGAAAGTCCTGGTAACTAGGAGAACTGCCTGAGTTCGGATTGAAAGGTTTTCGGTTTATCCGACGGGACAAAACCTGACTAGGCTGAGAGTGTGAATAAAGTTCTAATCTGCGCTGACTCGGACTCTTTACGTGGAGAGATCATGGCTGGTCTGTCATTTTTAGAGTGTGAATTTGTCGAAGTGGCTAACGGGTATGAAGTAATGGCCCACCTCAACGATGGATTGGATCTGGTCGTTCTCGACATGCAGACCGGGAAGATGGGCGGTATGGCGAGCTGTTTAGAGATCCGCCTTGAAGAGTCGGGAGGTCGATGCGACCACCTCCCGGTACTGTTGATTGTAGATCGTCGCCCCGACGTGTTCTTGGCGAAACGAGCCCAAGCTGAGGGATTCTTGGTCAAGCCTATAAATCCAATTAAGCTTCAAGAAGCCGCTCAGGCTCTCCTGGCCGGGGATACTTACGAGGACGACTCCTATCTCCCTGAGCTAGTCTAGACTTTTATCTCGACATACATTTACGGGCTGTAGCGCAGCTTGGTAGCGCGCCACGTTCGGGACGTGGAGGCCCCGGGTTCAAATCCCGGCAGCCCGACCAATTTTGGATGCCCGGTGATCGATATCCAATCAAGCGGACTCTCCCGGGTACATTTTCTAAGTCGAGAACCAGCCTAACAACCGCAAATGAAAACCTATTAAATATATGCGAAACTCCAGATATACTTGGACTTGTGGCAAGGGATCTCGCAGATATCGACACAGCAGCGAGATGAGTTCCAACACGGGAATTAGGAAATCGTCCGCCCGAGAACGTAGTGTCGTCACGATCTTCCTTGGGTTCTTTTGTTATGCATGCACGCTGGCGATTGGAGCGACGGCCGTATCCATCGTTTACTCATCTACACTAGGGAGGGTCCGCGCCCAAACGCTAGTTGCTATCGGATGCGAATGCACGGTAACTCCAGTTTTAGATTGGTGGCGAGAGACTGTATTTGTGGGTATTGTTGCTCTTGCGGTTGGGTTCCTTCTAATTGCAGGCCAAACCATTATCAGATTTGGACGAGACGCTGATGCCCACCCAAGCTCAACACGTATTGCCTGTGTCCAGGTTACTTCACTCACAGTTTTCAGCGCTATTGTCCCCCTCAGTGTATACGCCTTCTTTCGGACTACCTCTCGCTACCAATCTGTTATCCGACCCCCTCGACTACTCGATATCATGGCCATTTGTATCGGTCTGCCCGTCGCGGGGTTTTTAGCGGCATGGCCCTTGCGTCATTCTCCGTTCCAACTAAAACTTCGGCGATTCGCGTATCTGGGCACCGGGGTGATTGCCGTCATTATTTCTTTCGTAGTCGTCACCGAGACCCAAGGTGGGGGGGTTGGCAGTCCAAATACTTGGGTTCACAATGACTTTTTAAGCTATCGACTTGTTCCCAACGGTCAATTCGATGAGGTCGAATATATGCACTGTGATTTGACCAGTCACTGCATCGCATTCGGCAACACGTCAGCTATCGACTTTTACGGAAATGGAGTTTTGGACGCAAACCGAAACTACAATATCTTTCCTTTCGCGGTCGAGACATCAAATAACGGAGGTACCAGCTGGACGCCGACGGTACCTCCAGTTAACCCGCCAATGATAACTACCGGTATTTTCTCGACAGACTGCACGAGTGCAAGCGATTGCATCGTGATTCCAGATGGACCTACAAGGCACTACGACCTGATGTCTACCCGAAATGGTGGGCATGCATGGAGTTATTTGAGTACGGAACCAAAACAACAAGGGCTCGAGCCGTTTGCGAAACTCCCCGTATGCGTAAACACTCAAGAGTGCTTCGTGGAGATTCAACTGATTGGTGGTACACAGGAGGTGGCCAAAGCCAGCTCATACGAACTCGTTGTCACTCATGACGGAGGGATGACGTGGGAGCCAAGTTTAGAGTTACCGCCGGGTGGTTCGCTAGCAGGTCTTATTTGTCCGGATGCTCAGACCTGCTGGGGGGTCCAAACAGTTACCCCAGCCCATCTAAATCCACGAAAACCCGATTTACTAATCAACTCTTTATTGACCACCACCAACGGCGGGGAGTCATGGAGTTACGTGAAGGCACCTTCCGGTCTAGGTACCTTTGAATCTTTGTCTTGTACGTCTTCTTCCGATTGCTGGGTAGTTGGAACCAACGGTCCGCCGGATATTTCTACCTTTTCAGTTGTCAATGGAAGTGGAAGCACCTTCGTTGCAGTTACCACCAACGGTGGAAGGTCATGGAGAGAACCATCCGTTCCAGTTGACCTGATTCCCGGCACAGTTACAGGTACGAGCATCACCTGCGTTGATATAAGTCATTGCTGGTTACTTGTCGACACACTCGTAAATTCTTATAATCCAAATCAAGGATCTGCGTTGTCCCCGGGGACAGCTCTCAAATCAATCGAGTCTCTCGTGCCTTCAGGAAACCGGGTTTCATACGTCATCTCGACGACAAATTCTGGGTACTCTTGGTCGATATCGGCCGTAACCACTTCGCCGCTAGAATTTGCTGCCTATGCTTGGAGTCTTCAATGCATTGATGAAGTTCACTGCTGGATACTTGCCAGAGCTGCAGAATCGATCCCGGGAATTGGTGCTCCTGGTACTTCGTTCGTCCTACGATCAAGCAATGGAGGAGCATCGTGGTTAGCAGAGAAATTTGCCAAGATTCCGCTAGCCGAGGTGGTAAATAGCTTTTCTAGAAAGTAGTCGGCGAGCGGGAACTAGGTCGGTCTAGCCGGTAAATCTTTGATGTACCAGGAGCGGAATTTGATTGCGCACTGAGCCCTTTGAATTGGAAGATTTACATGCCTTGACGGGCTAGTACTGGAAATACCATGATGAAAATAACCGTAGTGAAGAGAGCTGCCTCGTTCGATCTGGAGATTTGGGCTGACTGGAATGACCATCGTATGTGGATCCTACATCGCCGAGTTCTCGATCAATGCCAGTGCAGTCGTTAGTGCCTTGGCCAAAAATGACATCATATTTACATCAGACTGGGCCGATATTGATACATCAACCAGGAGATCCCGAAGAGAGCTCCAAATCGTTGAGGTCTAGCGATTCTGGTATGAGGGGCTTGCTCGCTAGCAACTATTCCATTCGCGAAATTGGCTACTCTTCATGAGTAATATCTCAAAGGGATAATCCCTCCTACATCCCGCAATAGTACCGCAAGCCTACTCTCCTTCACTCTTCCAGACTGATGCTCCGGCCAAGACAATCCGGAGTTGACGGTCGGTATCGTCTACGATCTGGGTGATCGCGTCTAGGTCACCGGGATCGGTATCCAACACCAACTCGGTTGCCAGTGACACGGTCTGGACGATCAACCCGGCTATAAGACGCAGGTCACCGGAACTCACTTTTCCCGTCCCCGGGGTTCGAGCAAGGTCAGTGGCCAGCTCACTAGTAAACAGTCGTACCTCTTGGCGAATAGCCATCCGGATCGGGGTAGAGCCGCCGTATCGCTCCTTGGCAATAAAGCGAAAGTGCAACTCGTGTTCTTGAACATAGCCCAGGAAGGTTTCAACTGACTTGCGAACCACGTGCTTGGTGGGTAATCGAGTAGTTCTTAGATTACGCATGGTCTGGCGCAAGGTGGCAAAGGACTCGTCAACGAGCACCATTCCCAGGGCCTCCATGGAGGGGAAGTGTCGGTAAAAGGCGGCCGGGACAACCCCGGCCGACTTGGCAACCTCACGCAGGCTCAAATCGGAAAACCCATGCTCACCACGCATCTGCTCTAGGGCAGCATCTAGGAGGGCTCGTCTGGTCCGGCTCTTTCGTTCATCGCGCGACCTCCCAGGTCGGGCGTTTGATGGCGGGTGTCTCGGTGGCATATCTAAAGTTTAGTAAACAGGTGTTGACAAATGGAGGAACCTCATTTATAGTGTACATATGTTCACTCGCATTCGGCAAGGAGTGGGCGGGTTCTCGAATATCCTCTCCTCGCCACTCCCCATAGAGTCGTACCTTGGCCTGATTAGTCCCCTCAGGTCGTCTACGTCAATCCCAGCCCGGATCCAGGGTGTCATACTCGAAACCCCCCGGGCGGCAACAGTTATGCTCAAGGCGGGTCCACGCTGGCGGGGCCACCGGGCTGGCCAGTGGGTCGGGGTCGGGGTCGACATAAACGGGGTTCGCCACCGACGTTCGTACTCGATCACGTCCGTGCCAAGCCCCCAGTCCGGCCTGATCTCCATCACGGTACAAGCTACCCCAGGTGGCCTGGTCTCAAACCACCTGGTCCGAGACGCTCAAGTCGGCGATACCCTATACCTAGAGCCGGCCTCGGGTGACTTTGTACTACCAGACAGTTGTCAAGATCCAGTCTTGTTTATAACCGCAGGGAGCGGGATTACCCCGGTCATGGGGATCTTGCGGACCATGGCCGCAACTAACGGGATTGGTGACGTTTTCTTGATCCACCACGCACCCGACCCGACTGAGTCCATATTCTCGAGAGAACTCTCCGAGATGGCCAGACGGTTCTCACGCTTTCGCTACGTCGAGGTCTTTACCAGATTCCCTTCACGATCAGGCGGTAACCATATCTCCGAGACCCGTCTTGATGAGATGTGCCCGGACTGGACTAAACGCTCAACCTGGGCATGTGGACCTACCTCCCTACTTTGTGCCCTTACGCAGGCCTGGGAGACCCGGGTACAAGACCGGCCCTTGAACCTAGAGCGATTCACTCTGGCTCGAACTGAGAATCTCGAAGTCCAAGGCGGGCGGGTTAGATTTACCAAGAGTGCAATTGAGGCCGTATCCGATGGTCGATCCCCGCTCCTTCACGTTGCTGAATCAGCCGGCCTAATTCCGCCAAGTGGCTGTCGGATGGGAATCTGTCATACGTGCGACTCACGGCTCGTATCAGGGACCGTTCGTGACCTTCGCGATGGGCGAACCCAGTGCGACCCGGGCGACCGGGTTCAGATCTGCGTGTCGGTCGCGGCTGGCGACGTTGAACTGGAGGTATAGATCTTGACCACTACTAACCTGGAGACACATCACATGACCATTACAAGCCCAGTACTTCCCGCAAGTACAAACTCCCCCGTCCCCGCCGGAAAACAAAATTTTACTTTTCCTCTCAAAGGGAGCGATCAAGATACGTTGAGTTCCGATAAGGCCTCTGACCACCCGTCAGGTCTCTCTCAGGCCCAACTCTCTGAGTTTGCCCGTGAACTAGACGAGCTACGTGATGAGATCCTGGCCGACCTTGGCAAGGACGACGCGGCCTACATTCGGAGAATAATCTCGATCCAAAGACGACTGGAGGTAGCTGGCAGAATAAGCCTGTTCGCCGGAGTACTTCCTCCATTTTGGCTAGCAGGAGTCGCCATGCTCGGCACGGCCAAAATCTTGGAGAACATGGAGATAGGTCACAACATCCTCCACGGCCAGTGGGACTGGATGCGAGACCCTGACATTCACTCGTCAACCTGGGAGTGGGACAACACGTGTCCGGCTGACCAGTGGAAGCACTCGCACAACTACATGCACCACATGTGGACCAACGTGATCGGGAAAGACCGAGACGTCGGATACGGGATTCTTAGAATGAGCGACGACCAGCCCTGGAGCCGGTGGGTCCTGACCCAGCCCGCAATAGCTACAATGCTAGCCTTCTTATTCGAGTGGGGCGTGGCCCTTCACGACGTCGAGATAGAAAATCTCTTCAAGGCCCAAGTCGACAAGCAGGTAACCGTGACCAAGCTCAAGGGGATCGCCCGTAAGGTCCGCGGTCAAGTCCTCAAGGACTACGTTGCCTTCCCGGCCCTGGCCGGGCCGTTCTGGGCACAGGTTCTCACGGGTAATCTGGCCGCAAATCTCATCCGAAACCTGTGGTCATTTACGATTATCTTCTGCGGGCACTTCCCAGATGGGGCGAAACACTTTACCGAGCAAGATCTAGTTGATGAGACCCGTGGCGGGTGGTATGCCAGGCAGGTAATGGGGTCAGCGAACCTGGACGGGGGCAAATTGTTTCACATCATGTCGGGCAATCTTAGCCACCAGATCGAGCACCACATTTTCCCCGACATGCCCTCGAATCGTTACTCTCAAATCGCCCCCCGAGTGAGAGAGATCTGCGAGCGTCACGGGATTAGCTACACCACCGGTCCCCTCGGGCGCCAATTTGGCCAGGTGGTCCGGCGGATCTTCCGATTGGCACTGCCCGGCAAGGCGAACTCGTCGCCTAGAGTTATCTAGCCGTTGTCGAATCGAAATGTAATCCACTTACTTCCTGCTCGCAAGAACGACTGCTGCGAGTTACACCCACACCTACCCAATCACACGTATTTACACCGGTGTGTTGAAGATTCCGACCGCCTCGTGCACCACGTGCGCCGTTTCAGAGAGTGGCCTAGCGTCGCGCACCCCAGTTCCAGACTGTGTCCCTATCGCAAGTACACCGCCGTTCAACAGGGCCTATGCAACGCGCACCATCTTCGTGGATTGGACGGCATCGCCGA
>DAIDHF010000016.1 GCA_027452005.1 Acidimicrobiales bacterium | reverse complement strand
CTGGCATCCAAATTCCCCAGGTGGATCTTCTTCTCGAGCCCCAGGGCGATCTTGGCCACTGTATTGGAGATCTTCCGGGTCACAAATTCCAGGCCGCGCCGGGGGCTTTCATGGTTGAATAAGATCCCTGACGAGGCGTGCAGACCGTAGCTTTCCCGATAGTTGACCGTGATCCAGTGCCCGTATACTTTGGCCACCCCGTAAGGACTACGTGGGTAAAACGGCGTGGACTCCTTTTGGGGAACTTCCACGACCTTGCCGAACATCTCAGAGGAGGAGGCCTGATAGAACCGAATCTCTGGGTTAGCTATCCTAATGGCATCCAAGAGACGGGTAACCCCGAGCGCAGTACTCTCCCCGGTAAAGACTGGCTGGTTCCAGGAGGTCTGCACGAAGGACTGGGCGGCTAAGTTGTAAACCTCAGCCGGTTTACATTCTTGGAGGAGCCGTATCAATGAGACCTCGTCCAAGAGATCCCCGGCTACCAGGTCCACCTTGTCTTGGATGTGGGCGATCCGCTCAAAGTTCAAGGTTGACGACCGTCGAACCATTCCGACAACCTCGTATCCCTGCTCAAGCAGGAACTCGGCCAAATAGGAGCCGTCCTGCCCAGTTATTCCAGTAATCAGGGCCTTCTTGTTGGCCGTCATGTTTTCACTTCTCCCAGTTGGGTTGTCGCTTGTCTAAAAACGCCGCAATGCCCTCCTGGGCATCGGCACTTGTTGCGGTCACGCTCAACATAGCCTGCAGGTACCTCAGCGAGTCTTGCCTTCCCCCAGACAGGGTCGAATAAAACGAGCCTCGGCCCAGCTTCATGGCCTGAGGTGAGCGTGAAGCTAGTTGCCTACAGATCCTAGCAACTTGCTCGTCGAGTTGGCCGGTTTCAAACACTTTATTGACAAATCCCAGGTCGTAAGCCTCTTGAGCTCCAACCCGGCGGCCGGTCATCATGAGCTCTAGGGCAACCTTGGGGGGCATTGAGTTAAGCAGGGGGACCGTGATCATGTACGGCCACAGGCCCACGTTGATCTCTGGGGTCCCAAAGACAGAGTCGTTTGAGCAGTACACGATGTCGCAGGCCATGGCCAGGCCAAAACCCCCGGCAAGGCAAAAACCCGAGACCTTGGCTATTACAGGTTTTCCCAGGTCCCAGATCTGGGTAAATAGGTTGGCCAGGGAACCTCGGGCCAAGTGATTAGCAACCGGGTCTTGAGCCCCGGGCTCCCCGCCAAACATGGTCGACAGGTCAGCCCCCGAACAGAACGCCTTGTCCCCGGCCCCAGAGAGTTCGACTACCCGGATCTCGGGGTTGTTTGCCACGTGCTCCAGGCAAGTGCCCAACTCTGAAATGGTCACCTTGGATAGTGAGTTCCTCTTATCGGGCCTGTTGATAACAACCTGGGCAACCCGGTCGTCGACGTGAAGGATGATCTCTGAGAAGGTTTCAGGCACTTTGTTTCACCGGATATGATCTTAGCTGAGATGCGGGGCTGGCTATAAGTCTAGTCTAATCAGGTCATCGTGGGTCTCACGCCTGACCACCTCTTTGACCTCACCAGCCTTTACGAACACGACGGCTGGTCGAGGGACCTTGTTGTAGTTAGAGGCCATTGAGTACCCATATGCCCCCGAGACCGGGGTCGCGAGAATGTCGCCCACGACCACATCCCCGGGTAGGTTGGCTCCTTTGATGATAAAGTCCCCTGATTCACAGTGCTTGCCAACGATGTCTAGGACCTTGTCTCGGGCAGCTCGAAACGAACGAGGTAAAAAGGCCTCGTATCCACTGCCATAAAGGACCGGTCGGGGATTGTCGCTCATCCCACCATCTACTGATAGAAACGTCTTGGTCTCAGATACATCTTTGATAGTCCCAACACGATAGAGTGTTACCCCGGCCTTGGCCACGATCGACCTACCCGGCTCAGCACTTAGACGTACCCGGGGATTGATCTCGGCCTCGACGGCGGCCTGATGGATCGTGTCGGCCCACTGGGCAATGGTTGGGGCAAACTCTCCCTCGACGTATCCCACTCCCAGTCCTCCACCCACACAGACCTCCTCAATGTCAAGGTCCCTTACGAAGTCGGCAATCGTGGACAGGGCTAGGGAAAATGAATTGGTTGAAAAAATCTGGCTTCCAATATGCACGTGAATTCCCACTAAGTCCAACCGGGGTGACCGCGATATCTTTTCCAGGGCCGTCTTGGCATATCCCCCAGATAGCCCGAACCCGAACTTGGAGTTATCTTGGCCGGTTTGCACGTACTCGTGGGTGTGGGCCTCGACCCCGGGGGTCACCCTGACCATTACCCGAATCGGACCGGGCCTCCCACGAGCAAGAGCTTCTAGGCGGTCTAGCTCGTTGAAGGAGTCCACCACGATCTTAGAGACCGAGTTCTCGATTGCGAGGCCGAGTTCCTCGCTAGACTTGTTGTTTCCGTGTAGGACAATGCTTGAACCGTGGGCCCCTGCCTTTAGTGCTAGGTAGAGTTCTCCAAATGTAGACACGTCCAGGTTCATCCCAGAGTTGATCGCCAGGCGGGCCATCTCCTTACACAAGAAGGCCTTCGTGGCATAGGCCACGTTACCCTTTCCCCATGCCTCCACGGCCTCCTTGCAACGGTTTTCTAGGTGGACCTCGTCGTAGACAAACAGTGGAGTTCCAAATTGGTCGGCCAGGTTAACCAGGTCGACTCCCCCAATCTGTGACTTCCCGGTCTCGTCCACTGCGTGGGTGTCAGGCAGGAGATACTCGGGAACCGGTCTAGAGGACATGGAGGGCTCTTTGAACAGTTTCCACTACATGGCCTCGGGTTTTGAGACCCCGAGTAGGTCCAAGCAGGTCGACAGCCCGATTCGAGCGCCCTCAACCAGCCAGAGCCGGGCCTGGGTTAGGTCCTCTGATACTGAGTCGCCAATAACCTTGCAGTCGTGATAAAACCCGTGAAAGCGGTCGGCCACCTTTCTGGCTTGGTTGGTGATTTTGAAGGGCTCCCGTCTTCGGGCTGCCTCGACAACGACCTCGGGGATTTCTTCAAGAGCCCGGATCAGGTCGAGTTCCCTCTGGTGGACGAGGCAGGATAGATCCACCTTTTCTAGTTCGGCCCGGTTGATCGACCTGTCAAGTCTGACCCTCTCAATGGAGGCAATCCGGGCGTGGGCATATTGAACGTAGTACACCGGGTTGTCCATGGACTTGGTCCTTACCACATCCAGGTCCAAGGTGGTCGACTCATTTATGGACTTGGCCAGGGACAAAAATCGAAACGCGTCCACTCCAATATCGTCGAGTAGGTCGTCTAGACCAACGTAGTTTCCCTCCCTCTTGGACATCTTTTTGTCCACCAAAGAGACCATCTGGCCAAGATATATCTCGAGGTGATCCGGGTCGATCCCGAGGGCACCAACCGCGGCCTTCAGTGAGGCCACCTGTCCATGGTGGTCGGCCCCGAACGCGTCGATTACCCGGTCGAAGCCCCTCACCAAGAACTTGTTGCGGTGATAGGCAATGTCACCACCCAGGTACGTGGGGTCTCCGTTGGACTTAACCAAGACCCTGTCTCTTGAGTCTCCGAGTACAGACGACTTGAGCCAAATGGCCCCATCTTGGTGATAGATAAGATCCTTCGAGTCCAAAAGAGCAATAGTGTCGTCCACGGACCCACCCTCTTCAATTTGAGCCTGGGAGAACCACACGTCAAAAGAGATCCCGAGCCGGTCAAGGGAGGCCTTGATGTTAGCCAGGATCTCCTGCGAGGCCCACTTGCCTGCAATGAGGGGGTCGCCATTGTCGCCCCCGGCATACCTGGCGGCTAGTTCTTTGACATAGTCACCTTTGTAACCCCCCTCTGGGACCGGCTCAGCGCGAACCCAGGCCAAAATGGACTCGCCAAGAGTCCGGATCTGGTTTCCGGTGTCATTTACGTAGTACTCGGTCGACACCTGATAGCCAGATCGCCTGAGAACCCGAGACAGGGTGTCACCAAAGCTACACAGCCACCCGTTGCCCACGTGAAGGGGTCCGGTCGGGTTGGCCGAGACGAACTCGACCATCACGGTCTCCCCGGCCCCTAGATTTGACCTGGCAAACTCTGACTCGCCGGCCCTAATGACCTGACCGAGGGCCTCGTGTAACCACGAGTTGTCCAGGTGGAAGTTGATGAACCCCGGCCCAGCCACCTCGACCCTGGATAGATTTGGAAATGGATTCGACTGGATAATCTCGGCCAGGTCTTGGGCCAGGTCCCGAGGGGGACGTCCGGCTCCCTTGGCCCCGATCATAGCGGCGTTGGTGAAAAAATCTCCCAGGTCAGCCCGGGCTGTTCTCTCTACGTGAACCGACTCGCCACCACTGGGAAGGCCGAGGGAGCCTAAAGCACTGGCTATAGAGAGTTCAATCAGTTCTCCCTGGCCACAAAGGCCGATATTTCTTAGAGACACCGCGGTCCCTTTGGCGACGTGTTCATTGGAATGTTCAATACTACCCGTGCGAGGAACTAAGTTAACAAATAAGGCTAGCTAAGGAGGAAGATTCATCATGAGTACACCTTTCCGGTACGCACGAGCTAACAAAGGATCCCGCCGAGTATTTTCTAGAACGGCCATTGGGGCTGTTTTGGCCGGGATCGTGCTTACGTGCACCCTGGGCGGATGCTCAAATGCCAAAGCGACCTCGTCTACGGGCGGGAACTCCAACGGGGTCACCTCGTCTCAGATCCTGGTCGGGGCGCTAAACTCGCAGTCTGGCCCACTCCCGGCAGATTTTGCCCCGATTATCTACGGGGTCAAGGCCTACTTCAACATGGTAAATGCCCACGGCGGGGTAAACGGGCGCAAGATCGTCCTTCCGGGCAACTTGAACTTAGATGACGCGTCAAGTCCATCACAGGACGTCGATCAGGCCAGGGCACTAGTGGACCAGTACCACGTGTTTGCCGTGGTCGGGGTGGCCACGCCAAGTTTCTCTGGGGCCAGTTACCTAGCTCAACACGACATACCCACGTTTGGGTACCCCATTGAGACTCAGTGGACCGACGGTCCGAGTTTGTTCGGGACTACTGGGTCCTACGTGGATTTTGCCTCCCCCCAACCAGAAGCGGCCTTTTTGGCCTCCCAGGTTCACGCCAAGAATGTGGCGGTTTTGGCCTACAATATAAACCAGTCCTCCCAGGCCTGTCAGGGAATAGTCTCGTCGATAAAACAGTTTGGATTTAACGTGGCATATGAAGACCTGTCTATACCGGCCCCGGCTGGGGACCTGTCATCGGACATTACCCATATCCGTGACTCGGGGGCTACGTTCGTGGCTAGTTGTATGGACATCGACGGGAATATCCGCCTGGCCCAACAGCTACAACAGGCCGGACTAACCGGGATTACCCAGTACTGGCTGGACGGTTACGACCAGTCCTACCTCAAGAGCTACTCGTCGCTAATGCAGGGGGTCTACTTTCTCATCGGCCACGTGCCCTTCGAGGCCGTGTCGGCGTATCCGGGCAAGTATCCGGGAATGGCCACCTATCTTGCCGAGATGAACAAGTTCTACCCCAAGTACGCCTACAGCGAGGTGGCCCTGAACGGGTGGATCGCCGCCGACCAGTTTGTGACTGGGCTTCGGTCAATTGGCCGCGACGTGACTCGAACCCGACTGGTTGGAGCTATCAACAAAGAGACCAACTTTACCGCTCAGGGAATAATCCCGGCGGTAAACTGGGTATCTGGTGGCCACAACGCGACCCAGGGACCACTTTGTGACGCCTTCGTTCAGGTACAAGGTGACAGGTTCGTACCCGTATTCGGGACCGACGGGACTGCCTTTACCTGTTTTAATTACCCGTACCCGAACGTGACGACACCAACGACCATACCCCTCCAGCCCGGGATAATCGGTTAGTAAACGTGCGTGGGTAACTTCATCGACTACCTCCTTCCAGGGATCCCTTGGGGGTGCGTGTACTCTCTGCTAGCCGTCGGGCTGGTCTTGAGTTATAAGACCTCGGGGGTATTCAACTTTGCCTTCGGGGCCCAAGCATATCTCTCAGCTCTGGTTTTCTACGTGTGTACCGAGAGTGGCTGGGGAAGTTTCCTGTCTTTTCTTGTAGCCGTGGGGGTGTTGGGACCAGCCCTAGGGCTCATCTTGGACTTCGTGATATTTCGCCGGATCAAGGGCTCCCCGGTTGTCGTGCGGCTTACCGCGTCTGTGGGTATGTTGATCGCGATCCCCCAGATCGCCGATGCGGTATTTGGTACTAAGAACCGGATCGCCCCGCCTAGCCTGTTTCTAAACCCCAACCGGGTGTACTTTAGGATTGGAACCTACCCTCTCAACGGGCTCGAGATCTCAACGGTCTTGGTCACGGTCGCCACGGTCGGCTCCCTGTGGGCTATTCTCAGGTTCTCGTCGTTAGGCCTTAGAGTCCGGGCGGTCGTGGAAAGTCCACGCCT
Organism: Acidimicrobiales bacterium; assembly: GCA_027452005.1. GTDB lineage: Bacteria > Actinomycetota > Acidimicrobiia > Acidimicrobiales > JAKAVM01 > JAKAVM01. The sequence goes on along the minus strand of DAIDHF010000016.1, from coordinate 51,380 downwards.
GGGAGAGCTATTTGGCGTTAGGTCATCGGCGTACTCGATGTTCTCTTGGGCCCTGTCTAGCTTCATTGCTGGCCTGGCTGGGGTTCTCTTGGCCCCCCTGTTTGCCCAGCTGAGTTCGTTGAACTTTACGACCCTTTTGGTGTCAGCAATTGCCGGGGCCGCGTTTGGAGGATTTATATCTCTCCCCTGGGCCCTGGTGGGCGGGATATTTTTGGGGATCGGTCAGGAGATCTTGGGGGGGTATTTGCCGGCTAACACGATCTTGGCCCAGGGAATTAGACCCGGGTTCCCCTTCGTGGTCCTGGTAGTCTTGTTGGTCGCCCTCCCGGTCTATCGCCGTAGAACCCTTCCTAGTGATCCACTAAGCGGGTGCGACCCACCTACCCCCTCCACGGCTTCCCCTCACGTCAGCCTGGCCACGGCCTCGATTGTCAAGTCGTGGTGGCTGGCCATACTTGCCTTTTTGGTCGGCTCTTGTTTGACCTGGATCCCGGCCAACTGGGTAGATAACTTTAGCCAGGCCATGATCTTCTCGATCATCTTCTTGTCCATTACCTTGCTTACCGGGATGAGCGGACAGATCTCTCTGGCCCAGATGACCTTTGCGGGAATCGGGGCCTTTACGGCAGGGCACTTAGCTGCTGGCAGCCTGGGGCTCCCGGTGTTGTTAACCACCTTGATAGGGGGGGTTGTAGCGGGAATAGTCGGGATGGCGGTGGCGATTCCCACGTTGCGCTTGGGGGGCCTAAGTGTCGCCCTGGCCACCCTCGGATTTGCCCTGTTATGTGACAACGTTATCTTTCCGTACCCCTGGGCTGGTAACGGGGCAACCGGGATATCACTACCTCGGCCCCAGATTGGCAACATCAACTTTTCTACGTCTAGACCGTTTTTTGCCCTGGTCCTTGTAGTCTTGCTGTTGTGTGCGGGGGCCGTGTACCTAGTTCGCAAGGGGACCACCGGGATGTTTCTCACGGCAATCAGGGGAAGTGAGATAGCCGCCCAGTCAATAGGAATCAACGTGTCGCGATATAAGATTGTCGTGTTCGGAGTGGCCTGTACTATTGCCGGGATCGGGGGCGGACTCTATGGTTCATACCAGTCCACGGTGTCCCCGAATGACTTCGTGTACCTGTTCTCGATGATCTTTGTAGTAGTGGTCATGATAGTTGGATCTAGAACTGTGGGAGGGGCTATCCAGGCCGGATTCGCCTACGTATTATTAGCCCAGTTCTTGAACTTGGGATTTATGCCGAGCTGGTTGAGGTCCATGGAGCCTGTCGTGTTTGGACTGGCCGCGTTATCCTTCTTAGCTCACCCAGAGGGTGTAATTGAGTTTCTCCGAAAGATGTCGGTGGTCAAGATTGAAGAGGCCTTAGAGACCCGGCGGGTTAGAAAGTCACAGGCCCCCCATGGGGACACGTCGGCCGAAATTGCTCCGGTCTCGGCGGAATAGATGAACCTCGACGCGCTTGATCATCCTCATACATCCCTGATTGAGGCGATCGCGATAACTAAGGCCTTCGGCGGAATAAGTGCTCTTAATGACGTGTCTATAGAGGTTGCCCCCGGTGAGATGGTGGGACTGATAGGACCTAACGGGGCCGGCAAAACAACCCTATTCAACTGTATCTGCGGGACAACCCAGCCAGATCAAGGCAAGGTAATCTTTGAGGGTAGAGACATTACCACGTGCCCCCTTCATAAGAGGGCCGGACTTGGAATCGGGCGGACCTTTCAACGCCTTGAGCTGTTCTCGTCGATGACCGTCCGAGAGCATCTTACCGTAGCGCTCAGGGCCAAAAACGGCCCGGGACGCCTGTGGCGTGACCTGGCCAATCTGGGATCACCAACCCGTAACGAACTGGCCCGGGCACAGGCTATGATCGAGCTTCTCCAACTCGACGAGGTGGCCAAGGCCCCGGTCGACAGGTTGTCACTTGGTAAGGGCCGCCTGGTGGAACTTGGTCGGGCCCTGATACGAAGTCCCAAAATACTCCTACTCGATGAGCCTTCTTCGGGGCTGGACTCCAGTGAGACAGACTCTTTTATCGACACCCTGGTGACAGTCCAGTCGGCAAACAAGATGGCTATCGTGGTTGTTGAACACGACTTAGACGTCGTCGTAGAGCTAACAGACCGGCTATACGTGCTCGACTTTGGGAAGCTAATCGCGAGTGGACCCACCAAGGAGGTTCTAGAGTCAGAGGTGGTCAGGACCGCCTATCTGGGAGCAAGAAAATGAACCAACCCATCTCCGAGCCGTTGCTTGAGGTTGTCGAGATCGACGTTAGCTACGGACCGTTCAAGGCGATCTTTGGGGCATCGTTTTCGCTCCCCCGGGGAGCCTCGTTAGCTCTCTTGGGTCCTAACGGGGCTGGGAAATCTACCCTGGCCCGGACGGTGTCTGGTCTCATCAAGCCTACTCGGGGAAAGATTATCTTCGACGGACAGGACATCACAAAGTTGAGTCCCTGGGAGATAACCCGTCGGTCTCTCATCCAGGTTCCCGAGGGCCGCGGGATCTTCGCCACGTTGGGGGTTAGAGAGAACCTGGAGCTTGCTTTTGGGTGCGGAAACTCGGCCTCTCAGACAAAGGGCCTTATCGAGAAGGTCTTTGAGACCTTTCCACGGTTGCACGAGAGATCCGGACAACTCGCCGGAACCCTATCGGGGGGCGAGCAAAGGATGCTGGCCTTGGCCCGGGCGCTTGTGAGTCCGCCCAAACTGCTCATAGTTGACGAGCTTTCTTTGGGCCTAGCCCCGGTGGTCGTAGACGACGTGTTCGCCAGCCTGGAGGAGATTAAAAAACAAGGCACCTCGGTCTTACTCATCGAACAACACGTCAATCGAGCCCTGGAGTTCTCCGATCGCGCCGTGGTCATGTCTAAAGGCGAGGTTGTCTTGGAGGGCCCCGTGTCGGAGTTGGGAGACATGGACACCATCTTGATTCCCTAGGGCTTATGATCGAGTTTTCCTTGATCGCTGGCGAGATTCCGATTTCACCAACTGTCGATTCCACAAAGCTAGCGTCCTCGATGTTCAATGCCCCACCATCGGCACCAATGAGCCAGTAGCCGTTGCTGCGGAGGGTAAGACGACGCTCAATTGTGATTCGGTGACATTTCCTGAAACGCTGGTGGCAGTCGTAGTTCCGAAGTCCACCCCTTACTAATATGTATTGCTTTAATCAATAACATACGAGTCGATTTCTCTGGTCAATTAGCTTAGAGGAGCATGTCGACAGGCTTCAACGTGCTCCCTCGGGAACCGGAATGTCCAGATCCCTACAAATCTTTCGAGCCAGGCGATAATCAATCTCTCGATGCCTGGGTAACGAGGTCGATCTCTCGGCGTCAAAACCCCAAAGGCTGTGACTGCCTCCTTCGCGCAGAAGGTTTGCACCGTGAAACCGAAGATGCCGTTCCAATTCCTGGCGCTTCACGCTCCAATTAGAAGATCGATCGGCTCACTATCAGGCACTTCGACACCCGGATGTTCTCCAAAGCGAAGCTCCAGAATAGCGCGGAGTGCGTTGAGTACGTTAGCCCGGGCCTCTTCACGAGTACGTCCTTGGCTATGGACTCCAGAAACTTCCGGTACCGACGCGACGACCCAGCCTTCTTCACCTGCTTCGTAAACGATCGTAAGGCGCACCGATTCAGACATCAAATTCTATTCTAGTGCTGATTCGGCATTTCGCCAAAAGGTCTTCCATATCCAGAGCCGAGTGTGAATAGTTGGGACTAACTCCTCGGCCTAATGGGCCGCCGGTGGTCGTAGACGACGTGTTCGCCAGCCTGGAAGAGATTAAGAAACAGGGCACCTCGGTCTTGCCCATCGAACAACACGTCAACCGGGCTCTGGAGTTCTCCGATCACGCCGTGGTCATGTCTAAGGGCGAGGTTGTCTTGGAGGGCCCCGTGTCGGAGTTGGGAGACATGGACACCATCTTGATTCCTTAAGACTTATGATCGAGTGTTTCTATACAGATGACGAGTTACCAATTTCACCAATTGTCGACCCCGCAAAGCTAGCGTCCCCGAAGTTCAATACCCCACCGTCAGCACCGATGAACCGATAACTGTAGCTGCGAGAGTAACTGGCTTCTACGCTCAATTAGAAGTTCGAGCGGCTCACAACCAGGCGCTCATCTTGGCGTAGATTCGGAAGCTCTAGCAACCCGGAAGGGTTGTATCGTTGGCGGCCAGATAGAACAGTGCACAGATCGTTTTCTTTGATACCAACCATTTCCCAGAGCTATAAATTGCAAAACCTTTTAGCCCGGTAAGGTTGCCGGTAGACATGGATGGCAAGATGATCTCGTAAGACACCTCTGCACATGGGTAGCTAAGTATCTCTGACTTACACGAACTTTGATCCAATAGTTTTATACTGTCCACCTTGGCCCCACTGGCACTCTTAGCAAGTGGTGACGACAGCTCCTTTTCCATGGCACCTTGAATCGAGCTACCGTCTTGGACCACGGCAACCTTTGGAGTAACGGCCGGATTCGACAGGTCAAACAAGACAGAATACGCGTGGCTAATCCCGGCTTTAGAGGACGCGAGACTAGGTTGCGTTGGAGATGACGAACACGACGCACCCAATACGCAAAGAGCCACAAGGGTTATACAGTATCTGATTGAACCAGTTAGTGATCTAGGCATGATTCCCTCATTCTAGCACTGTGTCCCAACGGCTTGCGGGAACACGGTTATAGAGCTAGGCGAACTCTAGTTATTTACTCCTTCTCCGGGGACGCCTGTTGGAATCGGACCGGTAATCCCTTCAAGGAACCTGTCTACAAAACTGTCCAGGATTTCTTGGGCCTTGACTAGATTCCCCTGTTCCACGAGCGCTGCCAGATCATCCTGGATCAAGTTCTTCCAGTCGAGCTGTTCACTGGACTGGCCACTTTGATGGACCCTGTAACGGGCTTGACCTAGAAGGTTTGCCAGTTCCCCATAGCTAGATCCAAAGCGCTTTGCAATCTGGTCACGGATAAAGACTGCTAATGACGGACTGGTACCGGCCGTAGACACGGAGACCACTATCGGCTCCATCTTGGCGATACTGGGTAACATGAACGTGCACGACCCTGGGTCGTCGGCGCTGTTCACAAAGACCCCGGCGGCATCTGCGTCTAAGTACACCTGGCGATTTACGTCACGACTGGAAGTTGCTGCGAAAACGAGACGATACTTGGCCGCCTCGCCGGACTGGTAAGTTCTTTGAATCAAGGCAATCTTTGCATCACCAAGTTGTTGAAGTTCCTCACATATTTGGGGAGCCACAACGGTTACCCGGGCTCGGGCACCTATCAACCCGTGGACCTTTCGAAGGGCGACTGACCCTCCCCCGACGACTAAGCAGTCCATCCCATCCAGAACTAAAGAGACTGGATAAATCAGATTGTTTTCCACCTAACAGGATTATGAGACCAAGGAGATGTTCGAGGTGTCGTGGTCTCGTTGGATCATGGCGGCCCCAAGAGTTGCGTTGGTGGTCGGGTCAACTATAACCAGGCTCCCGGTAAGGCGGTTTGACTTGTAATCATCGGCTGCTAGAGCGGTCGAAACCGTCATGGTGATCTTGCCAATCTCATTTGGCCTTATCTCACTTGCTTGGGACAGTTCCAGGTTGTTCACGTCGATTATTCCTGCGATACCTGTCACGACAGCCGGGGTCCTGCGGGTCGTATGCTTGACTGCTAGTCGGGATCCCTTGGTTAGAGGCCGGTCAGAAAACCAACATACGGTCATGGTTAGGTCTTGAACCGGTTCCATGCTCCCAAAGGCTGGCACGATCATGTCCCCACGGGAGATATCAATATCGCCTTCAATCTCCACGGCCACCGACATTCCCGGCCAGGCCGTTTCAAGGGTAGAGTCATAGTTATAAACCTTGACCACCTTGCTCTTTTTACCAGAGGGCTCTATAACTATTTCGTCACCCGTATTCAGAGGGCCCCCGGACAGTAGGCCAGAATACCCCCGAGTTCCGTCGGGGTTTCTAAGGATCCACTGCACGGGAAGACGAAACTCACCATCCCCCAGATCCAGACCGTCTACCGGGATAGTCTCAATAATTTCCAAAAACGTCGGACCCCGATACCAAGGGGCACTAGTAATTGGCTCTACCACCCCTTCTCCGAGGAGAGCCGAGATAGGGACGGAGTCAACCCACCTCACCCCAAGCTTGTCAGCTAGTATCCCGATCTCGCCAACCACGTCACTAAAGACCTCTTGTGACCAATCGACTAGGTCCATTTTGTTCACACAAATCACTACCCGTCTAACCCCCATAAGAGAGGCAATACAAAGGTGTCGCTTGGTCTGTTCTCTAAGACCCCGTGCCCCGTCTACCACGACTACGGCGGCCTCGGCCGTTGACGCCCCGGTAGCCATGTTGCGCGTGTACTGTTCGTGACCCGGGCAGTCGGCAATAATAAACTTCCGCTTTGGGGTCTGGGCGTATCGGTAGGCTACGTCAATTGTTATTCCCTGTTCGCGCTCGGCCCGAAGCCCGTCAGTAGCAAAGGCCAACTCGACACCCGTGTAGCCTCGTCTCTTCGAGGCCTCCTCTATAGCCTCTACTTGATCATCAAAGAGCTGTTTGGTGTCGTGCAAGAGACGCCCGATTAGCGTTGACTTACCATCGTCAACCGAGCCCACTGCGCAAAACCTAAGCAGGTCTGTCATGGAAAAACTAAATTCTCACTAGAGATATCTTGAGGTACAATGACTAGCAATTAGAAGTAGCCCTCCCGTTTTCTGTCTTCCATAGAACTCTCAGAGAACTTGTCATCTGCCCGGGTAGCCCCTCGCTCGGTTATTCGCGACGAGGCCACCTCGGCGATTACCTGATCGATAGTGGTCGCATTAGACCTGACCGCCCCTGTACAGGTTGCGTCCCCTACGGTCCTGAAACGAACAGTCTCCTCTAGGACGACCTCACCGTCTCTCGGGGTAACCCAGTTAGATACGGCCAACAACATCCCAGAGCGTTCGATGACCTTTCGGGTGTGTGCAAAGTAGATGCTTGGCAACTCAATGTTCTCTCGGGCAATGTACTGCCAGACGTCAAGCTCGGTCCAGTCCGATAGAGGGAATGCCCTCAAGTGTTCGCCGGGGCGGACCCTGCCTTGATAGAGGTTCCAAAGTTCAGGCCGCTGGTTGCGGGGATCCCATTGACCCAAGGCATCCCTGAACGACAGAACTCTCTCTTTTGCTCGCGCCTTATCTTCATCGCGCCGTGCCCCACCAATTGCCCCATCTATCTCGTAATCAGATATGGTGTCCAAAAGGGTCACGCTTTGGAGACGATTGCGACTACCCCCTGGACCTGGATCAGTTACTCGACCCAGGTCAATGGTTCGTTGAACCGAGGCCACGATGAGCTTTTCACCTAGGCGATCAACCTGGCTGTCGCGGTAGGAAATTACCTCGGGAAAGTTGTGTCCCGTGTCCACATGGACGATCGGGAACGGGAACCGGGCCGGCCGAAAGGCCTTTTCGGCAATCCGTAGAAGAACTGCGGAATCCTTGCCTCCAGAAAATAATAGGGCGGGCCGTTCACATTCTGCAGCAACCTCACGCATGACATATATCGCGTGTGACTCCAACTCGTCCAAGTGGGAAAGATTCCTCTGGCCGGAGCTGGTCTTATCTTTGTGGGTTGCTTTCAAGTTTCCTTTGAGTCCTGTTTCTATATTGGCCCTTCGACCAAGTCTACCTTCAAGATCGGTGACGAATTGACGAAATGTCCGCTCACCCATAGCCCACAGCCACAGTTCGCGCTTGTAGTCACCGATCACGTCTTGGTACTCTTGCCAGCCAAACCCGTGAAAAGTCAATGTGGGCTCCCAGTGCTTCCAGAGATAGTTGACTAGCGGACCGGCAGACTCCAAAACCTGAGCATAGTTTACCCCTAGATCTACAAGGTGGGCTCTTATCTCTTCTCGCATGCCTTCTGGCTCGTCGGGCACGGTTAGCACTAGTAGTCCAAGTTGGCCTAACTCGATGGAGAAATCAGTTATTATTTCTTCCCCAGACGAATTGGCAGGCAATGTCTGGGCTGCTCGCGGACTCATAGTTATTATATAGCCTCCTGTATCTTTCGTCGGGTTGATCCAACTACCTGTCTAGATGAACCCTCATAGCTAACCACGTGGTCATCAAAGTCGATAAACATGGGGCCATTTGGATCAAACTCCCTCTCTAGGGCAGCCAGGGCAATCTTCATATCCAAGGCGTCCAGCTTCTCTAAGGCTTGCTTATTGTCCAGGTCTCTTATCTGCAACCTCGGCCAAGTACTTTGAAAAGCCCTCATTCCCTTGTGGGTCCTGACAAGTACACTGGACCATCCGGCCACACTACCCACACTGCCCACTGAGATGTCAGCTGCTCGCCCTAGGAAGTCGGCACACTCGTCACATCCCTTGAGCGCCGCCCCATGAAAGTTCTTAATCGACTCCTCCAGGAGATTGTCCCCGGACTTAGAGTCCACAAAGAGCTTTCCGTGGATAACGTCAATCTTGCCGATCTGATCCGGTTCTATGCCACGGCTATCACGTAGTTCTCCAAGTATGAGTCTCTCGTAATCAAAGCTCTTGGTACACAAGAGTGCAATGGTTAGCTCGATGGTGTCGATCAGGCTTCGCCCCCTCGACCACGGTCGTGACTGCAGGGCCCTTATTCCCTGGATCTCACAGGGGGTTCCGACCATTGCTATCCGTGACTTGGTCGAGACTTGATACTTGGCGAGGTCCAAGTGACCCAGAGCCATGGTTTGGTTGTAATAACTTCCGGCCGACTCAAGTACTTCTTGAGGGGTCCTGGCCAAAAATGGCTCGGCCTTGAAAGGTTCTGTTGGTGACTGTCTAGCCAACAGGGCGCCATCTATCTCACCTGACTCAAGCAGGGTCACGAGGATCTGCGACACCACGCCACCATCCTGGGAACCGGAAATCTTGGTCTGGACCCTAGCTGCGTACGCTCTTTGAACTAGCCCGAGTGAGCCGCCAAGGTTCTCATCTCCTTGGTATTCTTCTACCCCAGGCCTCGCTTTTCGTCCAATGCTAACGGCGGTGCTTGACGGTACCTCCGGTTCTTTAGGCTCCCTAGTCGGGGACCAAGTGGACTCATAGCGAAGCCCCCCTCTCGGGCAAAAGTCCCAACATAACGAGCAACCGGTACACATCTTCACCAACATGGGCAGGCCAGCTTTCGAGATCCCGATTGAGTCCGACGGACAGGCCGCTACACATACCCCACACTGAACGCACCTACCCGCGTCTATTACTGCATCAGCGAGTTCCCAAAACCAGACCTTCCCGGGGGCCTCTTCAATAGAGTTCATGTGGTCCCTAATCGCAAATCCCAAACTAAGAGTGTCGGGTGAAAATACCTCGTCCACGTGTAACCTAGTTGGATTCACGACCGTCTCCAGCCAATACGTACCTGAGTTCTTCGTTGGGTACCCGACGGACAAAACCTCTGAAGGTCTCCCCGTCTCTGCGCTGAGACAGGTATTTGGTTAGCAAACTTCCAAGTGCCTCTGGGACCCTATCGCATGGCAAGGCCCCTTGAACCCAATCTATAAAGGAGGCATCGCTTCCAAGGGACCCTCCAAGACCCACGTCAACCGCCTCGACAATGCTCCCATTGACGTGAGCCGTGTCTCCCCTAAATCCTATGTCGGCAATCTGAGGTTGGGCACAACTTGCCGGGCATCCAGAAAAGTGCATCCGAATAACCTCGCCAGGATCCACGAGACCTCCAAATCTACTGTCGAGATCTTTAGCCCATCTGGCCGCGTTCGCCTTGGTCTCAACGACCGCGAAACGGCAAAACTCATTTCCCGTGCATGCCACGGCACCCCTCTCGAAGGGACCCGGAAACGGAGACAACCTGGTTAGCATTGGGGCATTGAGGAGTTCATCGAGTTTCTCTTGTGGGACCCCAGAGATTATTGCATTCTGGTCGGTGGTCAGGCGGATCTCAGAGTTCCCGTACTCCTTGGCGAGCCGTGCAAGCTCAATCAAGTCGGGCGCGTTCAGGCGACCAACGAGAACGTTGAGACCTACATAGTAGAATCCGGGTACCTTTTGTTCATGCACACCTAGGTGGTCCCCTCGATATCTCTGGGTCAACTCTTCCCCGGCAGAGGTGAGCGAAAATGGGACTCTCTTTGCCAACTGCTCCCTGAATCCCTCAGGCCCCAGTTCTTGAACTAAATATCTCATCCGGCTTAGACCGCGATTTTCTCGGTTGCCGAGTTCTCCAAATACCTGGGCGATTCCTCTCATAATTTCTACGGCAGAATCGGGAGTTACAAACACGTCGATATCTGAGGCCATTCGGGGTCCGTCGGAGAGCCCCCCTCCGACCAGTACGTTGAGTCCGACTGTCCCATCGTTGAGTCTTGCTGGCCACATACCAATGTCATTTATCTCAGCCTGGGCACAGTCTTCAAGGCAGCCGGTAACGCTCATCTTGAACTTCCTGGGAAGATTTGAGTACTCACGGTTGCCGGTAAAAAAGTCTGAGATTTCAATTGCCAGTGGATATGCGTCAAAGACCTCCTTGGCATCAATCCCAGAAACCGGACAACACAGAACATTTCTGGAAGAATCTCCGCACGCCTGGACCGTGGTCATTCCAACACGATCAAGTTCCTCCCAGATGGTGGGAATGTCCCCTATTGATAGCCAGTGAAGCTGAATGGTTTGGCGGGTGGTTATGTCACAATACGCGTTCCCAAATACGTCGCTGTCTTTAGGGCCTCTGGCAAATTTCTGTGAGAGTTCCCCGATTTTTCGGGCCTGGTCACTAGTAAGCCTGCCCCCGGGGACCTTGACCCGCATCATGAACGCGTCACCACCTTGGCGCTGAGGATATAGTCCGACCCACTTGAGCCGCTCCTGCTCGCCTTCGACCTTGGCAATAGCTTCAACACCAACCTTGGAGTAGAGGTTCTTCACATCGTTGTATACGTCTAGTGGGTTCTTCTCCAGCTTCCACCGTTCGACCTGGTTGAGTTCGGATGCCTTTCGATATGGCGTCAGGAATTCCACATATCTATTGTTGACTAATTCGATCGGATTTTGCAACAATTGTACAAATCGCCCCTGACCAGCACTTATCTAGCGAAAATGGTATGGTTTTTAGTTAGAACGTACCCAAATTGACTCTTAGCCAGTCGGAGCGGCCGACTGAGTTGTGGCCACCGACCCCGCTGTAGCAAATCTGGTGCCCTGAGACCTTGGGCTTCGAGTAAAAAGTCGGCCTAATAGTTGGTCTATCCAGCGAAACTGTCCCCCATGCCAGTGCCAGTAAGGAGCCAGAACCCTCATTGGGCCTAGCAGAAACATCCAGATCGCCAACCAGACTAAGGCCAGGTGAATTACGAACATCTCCAATACCGGTGAGCTAAGACCTAAGGTCCCTGCCGGAAATACACCAGCCATATGAGCAACATACCAAAGTACAACACCCTCGGGTAAGACTTGGAACAACACAAACACGGCGGGCCAGTCTCGATCGTGTCGCAGCTTTTCAGCCTGAAAGTAGATCAACTCCCAAAGGACTCCAACTCCGGCCATGAGCCCGAGGGTTTCAAAGGCCATCTGATAGTTCACAAACAAGATACCCTGTTGGTTAGGATTCAAGATCGTGGTTGCGAATCTGGTCATGATCACGTTGGACATTCCCATCTGCGAGAGACTTGATGAGGGAATAAACGGAGTCGCCAGCGCAGTTACGATTGAACCCACTGTGATAATAATTATTAGCCTCGTTTGGATCCTCCCAGACAGACTCAAGATCACGGCCTAGCTCCCCTAATCCAGCTAAACCAAGCGACAAGAGTATTTTTCTGGCCACGACTAAGAATCTTAGGGGCCAGATCAAGTTGGCTGAGAATCTCTTGAGCAACAAATTGGAGGCCCCAAAAAGAGTCAACTGGCGCGCACGAGCAGCCTAAAATTAGCGGCCCAGATGCAAATAGTGCCCCGTCATGATTGTTCACATTTACCCTGAATTGTTGATCCACATAGAGCCGACCGAGAGAGTTCTTGTGACCAATCCCACAAGCCAGAAGATCATCAGTCAACAAGTCCTCGTCGACATCACATTTCAGTCCCGTGCAATCGATCAATAGTCCCCTTTTGACGGTAATCCGATCGTGCTTTCCATCTATCATTAGCCCTGGAACAGCTTGATCTTGCGAGTGGTCTATTACCAGGGTCCCGGCAAGAGTAGTAAGCCATCCCTGATCTTGGGCTAGGGAAGTATTTGACTCCCATACTTTGCGCTTAGGTGACGACGGCCTGCCAAGTGCGGCTATAGTTCCGACCAGATCACGTGGAGTCTTCCGGGTCAACTCCTTGGCGAGACTTCCCGATGCGGCCCCTCGAGGAAACACAAACGGGAATTTCCGCACAGGAAGTTTATTCAACTTGGATAGCTTCAAGTCTTCAATTGCAGTGGTGTCGCTTAGTGCAATATCATCACCTGAATTTACTACGTGAATAATTTTAGACCTAGACCGATTAGTCCGCCGGAGTTCAATTGCTCGGTTCAACTCTTGGGAGGCCGCAATACCTGCTCCCCTCACAATAACTGGTGAGTCCTCTTTTATGTATGACTCAAGATCTACGTCGTGTGGGTGGTAGGTGTGAACTACCTTGGTTTCGCCCACATGAACTGGCCTCTGGCTATCTCCAAAGATTGCCGCGTCCAGGTTGAGTGAAGTGTAACCACTGGCCAGATGCACGTAACGAGACTCCAAGATCTCCAGATGGTTAGGAAGGTCCCCCTTTCTAAAACACTCTTGGTTGATCCAGGGGCTTAGGCTTAAGTTGTCTCGAACCCACTCTAGGGTTCCGGGAAACTCGCGTGCAACGATTTCTCTAATGTCAGTATTCATGCACGGTGAAAGTTCCCAGTCCACCTGGTCGTTATTGTTTGTAAGTGGCAGCTTTGGGAGATTACTCACCAATCTTCGCCAGGATTGATCACAAATCTTCACAATATAGTACCCGCCACCACGCGAGCACCTAATGGCTAGGGCTGGACCAAGGCTAACCATTGACGTCCACGCGATTCTCCCGGACTCCCTTTCAAGTCCTCGATAAACCAAGTCAGCCCGAGGAGTAAAGTACTCCATAACTATCGGCTCCAAGGCAGCCCTGGCAAGTGGAGCCAGACTCTTGCGAGTACGCGCCTCAGACATGGAATAGCTCGGAAAGCCCCACGGGTTGTCGATGCGTGCCTGGGAGTCAGACCTCAACCGGTCAGTCGACTTGACTTGGGAGTTTTCAAGAAGTGTCTTCAATCGCCGATAGGGAGTCTCAAAAATTGAAACCACCGCAATTGAGTCGGTGGAGGTACCTAAAGAACGCAACTGATCTACTAGGGCAAATGAACCAAGCCCTCCTCCAACTGAAACCATGAAAAATTTAGAGTTCAATTTGATCTAGCAGGTCCCTTAGATTGCAAGCAACCCAATCTTAGCTCAAACGGCACGGTGGGGTGACCAAGTCACCCCACAAGTGCTACGATGTTCGACGACAAGGAAATTGGTCCGATAGTGATGAGAGTTACCCAGTTCAATATGAATGCCCCCGTAGCTCAGAGGATAGAGCGCCGGCCTCCGGAGCCGGGTGCGCAAGTTCGAGTCTTGCCGGGGGCGCACTGCCGGGGTGCCTATAATGAAACATTTCTCGTATTTGGAGCATTTACTGAGTCGAAACAAGTTGACAACTGCTCTAAAAATCTGCCGGCCAATACACGGGAATATCGTGTGATAGAGCGAGCAAATGCGAATCAACTGAAACTATAACTGATTGAGTACTGAACGCTAACGAAATAATGTATTCGTCGCCCAGGTCTTTAGGGGAAATAGAAGGAAGTTCTCTTGGATCTTCTACTAAACTTCCTCCCAAGCTGAAAAGTTCAATTAATTCTGCAATCTCTGATATCATAATGTACTTTTGAAGCTTACGATACTTTAGCGCTCGTTCAAGTTCTTCTAGAAGCTTCGGAGAGACTACTACGTCAAAAATACCTTGCAACCATGCTTGGATAACTCTTGCCGGAGGTCCATTTCGATTCAATGAAGCCGAAATTATTACATTTGCATCTACTACAGCGCGCACTTATTTAGGACGCCTATAATTCCGAGTAACATGTTGAGCCTCGAGTGCAATATCATTTGACTCTTCGTTGCTAAAGGTATGACGTTCCCACAGTCGTTCCAGCAAATCTAAGCCGAGTCTTCGACGTACGGCATCTTCGACTACTTCACTTTCTTTAAGTCCTAAGCGTGCTGCCCGAACTTTGATCATTTTTAGAAGTGGTATTGCCCCCAAATTCCGTACACATCACTTAGGCTGCCTTCTCTCTTTCGAGGCTTTCAAATTGAAGCGGTGATTGGTAGTTTAAAGCGGAATGGATTCGATCGTTGTTGTACCAGTTAATCCATTCAAATACTTCTTTTCTTGCCTGTGACTTACTTTCAAATGTGCCAAAATTGAGCTCTCTTTTAAGCAGTGACCAAAGGATCTCTGCCATAGCATTGTCGCAGGAATCACCGACTGAACTCATGGATTGATTCATGTCCATCATTGCAAGTAGTGATCTGAAAAGGGTGGCAGTATATTGGCTGGACTCAATCGATACAGGCGTGCCATAAGATCCTGACCATGGGACTTAGTTAACCTCTCAGTCCTTGACGGCTGTGTGACTCACTTGGAATTGTCAACACCTATTCACGACCACGAGTACCTAATGACAATGCCCAGATTGAAGCGATTTTCAAGACCTGCTTTATAAAGACCATTACAAGATTATCTATCTTAAAATCGTCAAGTAGTGAGCAGATCTCTAGATTACTCGATATTGCGAAACTGAGAAATTGCTACACCAAGGAGGGCAATGCCAATTAGGAGCACAATAAGCAGCTCACCAATGGTTGGAACCTTCCACCCATCCCAGGTTATTCCCGGGGCATACATCTCTCTTACCTTTTGAGGCAGGGCAAGATATGAGAAAACAGCTCGACGAATTGGGTCAATAGCGTATGCCAAGGGGTTTACCCTCGTAACCACTGTTAGCCAAGCGGGAAGTCTTGAGAGTGGAAACATCGCCCCGGCCGTAAAAAAGAGGGGCATAATAAGCATTTGTGTAAGCCCCATGAAACCCTGCATCGTCTTGACTCGGACCGAGGCCAAGATTCCGAATGAGGTCAAGGTAAATGCAAGTAAGGCGGCCTCCCCTAAAAGCTCAATCATTAGGGCGGGCGAGTAGGGCACTCCTGCCATACCAGCTACGCTGAGAACTATTATGGCCTGGAAGGACGCAACGACGGTTCCTCCAAGCCCCTTCCCCACAACAATTGAAGTCCTACTAATTGGAGCAACAAGCATCTCTCTCATGAATCCAAACTCCCGATCCCAAACAATTGAACCGGCTGAAAACACGGCAGTAAACATGACAGACATCCCCAAGGCCCCGGGATATATAAACGTCCTTAGGTTGACCAAGGATCCGTTACTGGTGAGTGAGGTAAGGCCGGTACCGATAACAAAGATATATAACATCGGTTGAAGTAGTGTCGTGACAATTCTTATCTTGTCGGCCCTAAATCGTATTAGTTCACGACGCATAACTATACCGACGGCCCTAGACGACGTAGCCAGGGTACTAGCTGGTGGTACGTAAATAACTGGGCGGACAAGACCATCTTGTTGGCAGTCCTTATCGTCCGGCGCCTCATGCGAATCGGAGACCACGGTTTTAGAGTTCATATCTACTACTATCTCCGTGCCTGTGCAGCCATCATTGTTCTCATCATATCCGGCGGAGCCTGATTTTCTGCTTCTCTAATTGTCGTTCCGGTATAGGACAAAAACACGTCGTCCAGAGAGGGCCTTGCAACCGAAACCGATTTAATAGAGAGGTCGACCTCACTAAAGAGCCTGGGCACAAAGCTGGCCCCGCCCTCAACGCTTACCACCAACATACCTTCACTTACAGATGATTCAAGGGAAAACCTTTTACCGATTACTCGTTGAGCGGACTCGATGTTGTCCACCTCGATGGTTACACGATCCTTGCCAACCCCGGCCTTGAGTTCGTCAGGAGTCCCTAGGGCGACAATTTTTCCCTTGTCCACAATCGCAATTCTGGAACAGTACTCTGCTTCATCCATATAGTGAGTCGTCATAAAGATGGTTATATCTTCGTTTTCATGCAGGCCGGTAATATACTTCCAGATTGAACTCCTGGTCTGGGGATCAAGTCCTACCGTGGGTTCGTCTAAAAATAACACCCGTGGGGAGTGCATTAGTCCTCGGGCGATCTCTAATCTTCGCCTCATCCCACCAGAGAACGTGTTCACCTTGGAGTCTTTCCTGTCCCACAGCTGGACCATCTCAAGAACCTCTTGGATCCTTTCTGAGACCAAAGATCGCTTCATCCCATAGAGGTCGGCGTGGAACTTTAGGTTTTGTTCTGCAGTCAAATATGAGTCTAAGGTTGGATCTTGAAATACCAAACCAATGCTTCGACGAACCATGTTGCGCTGGTTGACCACGTCGTAACCAGCCACCTTGGCTGACCCAGATGACGGAGAGGCAAGAGTACAGAGCATCTTTATCGATGTCGACTTGCCGGCTCCGTTTGGTCCAAGAAACCCAAAGGTCTCGCCAGCGTTCACCTCGATACTGATACCGTCCACTGCTACTAGGGCACCGTAGTTCTTTCTAAGTTCCTTGGTTTCTACAGCTAGACTTGTCGAGATCGGCTCATATCCTACGGGTCATTTGACTAATCCTAATCACCTTCAATAGTGGCAGGTCCAACAGCGGCAGCCAAAAGTGTCGAGTTAGGAATGTTCACGGGCAACGCGTCTATCTCGATTCGAACGTAGGTTAGTCCAAGATTTAGTATTGTTCCCTCGACCACCCCGCCTAGGGCTCCAGATCGGATACGAACGTGGTCCCCAACCCGAAAGGGGTGGGCCAACATTAGGACTAAGCCGGCAAACACATTTCCCAAACTCTGTTGGGCGGCAATACCGACAATTACCCCGGTGATTGCCCCCCCGAGCAGAAGCTTCTGGGCGGTAACGCCGAGCATTCCGAGATCCACAAATATTATTACGATTAATCCCAGTACCGAAAACACGAGATGTACGGGTGACCCAACATTCTGTCCGATGTGCTTTGAGATCAAGGCGGTAATAACGTTTGTAATCGACCGGAGCGCAATGATCCCGACGACGAGAAATACCACCGCGGCACCATATGCCGTTGACCGGACCAGTCCATGGTGGCTGTGAACATCCCCAAGCGCGTTCCCGACCAGGGCCACGGCAATCGCTAATGTTCCCGCAATAGCTGGTCTTGTATAGGAAATTATGTTTTCGCCGTAGGCCTGCTTCAAGATGTACTAATACTATCGTGACGGCTTAACGCAAGTATATTCACCATGGACATTTGATGGAAATGTACGGTTTACAATGTCCAACCTTGCCCGTTCTAAAATTCCTTCAATTATCCACGAAAACGTTGAGAACTCGTCACGTACATGGGCTTCGTAATCTTCTCTACCATAGCCCTTGCCAGGCTCGTTTCCTGCACGTTCTAACCATCCGACAATCTCAGTCTCATATGATTTGGACGGAAAAGAATAGATGATATCCCATAAATAAAAGGTCCCATCTGGCTTTAGGGTTTTGGCAACCCTGTCGATAGCCACCTGTTTCCAAAAGTCCGGTAACTGGTGTAGCACGAATCGCATAATCACAACGTCAAACTCATTTGATTTGTAGTCGAACTCCAGAATGCCGGACCTAATCAGGGTAACCTCACCGGGCAGATCTACCAGTCGCGTCCTGGCATAGGAAATCATATTCTCTGAGACGTCGACACCGGTGCACGTAGCACCCAACAAAGCGGCCTGTTCTAGGAGCGCCCCAGTTCCACAGCCTAAATCCAGCAGCCTTGTTTCCGAGTTTACATTTAATCGCTCTAGAAGTTCCTTGTCGCGCGCCAAGCAAATGCGTTGGTTGAACTCATAGTTCCTTACCGCCTCAACTGACTCGAATTCCACACCGACCGGAGGCCACTCACGAAACATCCAAGGGTATTTTTCAGATTCGGACAAAACAAACCTCTGAGGGGCTAGCCAGTATATGGGTGGGTTGGGGTCGAACCGTTCGGTTGCAATATGTCAAATCCGTCAGGCGTGTTTAGAAGTCCAGGGGTAGTCCCGCTAACCCCGGTCGTACCATACTGCCAGACTAAAGCTTGGGTTACAGGATCAATTGCAACAATTCGGTCGTTGTAGTCGTCGTTGGCCATAAACACCCCGCTTGGCAACATCTCGGTCAAAGATGGATGGTTTAGTTCACCAGTACCAGTTTTGGGCTGGTAACGATAAGTAACGGTTCCTTGTTGGTTGAACTCCAGGATTGCCCCAGGTGAAGCGTAGTCAGATATCAGATACGAGTTGGCACCCAGCTGTTGAGGATCTGACGGATAGGAGATTGGCAACTGGACCGTAAAGACTAGACCTCCCTGAGGAGTATATTCGGTTACCCAGGACCCGTTGATCTCACTCACCAAGACGTTCCCGTTTTGAAGGGGAGTATCGCCATTGGGGGTTCCTATATCAGTCGGGGGGCTGTGTTGACAGACCCCGTTCGTCCCGATCTGAGACGCAACAGTTCCGTTTGGATTTATAAACAGGATTCGGCAGTTATACGCGTCGGCAACGGTGATCTGTCCGTTCTTGAGCAGGTAGGCATCGTCTGGCTCGTAAAGGTACCCCGGTGCCGCCCCCTTTTGGCCAGCGTGTCCGAACGACCAAATAATCTTTCCGGATGGGTATCCGATCTCTATAATTGTCTCGTTTTGCTCCTGGTTTGACAAGATTGCCGTTCCGTGATTGATAAAGAATGCGTCATCGGGAAAGTAAAACGTTCCCGGCGGTGCTGGCAACGTAGGTGAGGGGTATTGCCACGTAACATTCCCGGCATCGTCCATAACCAAGAGTTCATTTGCGCCCCGGTCGGCCACGAGGAGCTTGTCGCCAAAGTACGGCGAACCTGCCCCGGCTTGGCCAGCAACCCCAAAGCTCTGATTTGGCTCTAGCATCTGGACGTAGGAGACTTCTGTCCCGTTCACCTCTCCTCCAACAATCCAACCACGCCCGTTAACTACAACCGAGCCACCAAAGGCAACCGGTTTGGCAAGAGTCCCAGCGTTTTCTACCGTATTGTTCTGACTGTCAAAGGCATAGATTGCAGTCTCGGTCGTTTGTCCGGCTACGGTTTGGGCAACACATATAGAGCACCCAGAACTGGTCTGACTTGACGTCGGTGTAGCCGATGAACTCCCTCCTGCAACGTAAATGTTCCCTCCCAGGTCGAACGCAGATGCCCCCTGAAGAGGATACGGTAGGTTGCCCACGACTTGAACCTTGCGAGTTGCTAGGTCAATACGTTGGATCTGACTGGTCGGTTGCCCGTTGGAAGTACCTCCTACTAGCTGGCCTCCAAACACGTATATCGAAGAGCCAGAGGAAGCCACCGCTGGATACCGTACTGGTACGGCCAAATTAGTAAAATTCGAAAAGTTCTTTCCGTCACTGGTGACAAGGACTTGCGAATCAGGATTAGTTCCGTCGTAACCTCCAACAACAAATACCCTTCCATTTACACTTACAGCTACAGAATCAGATCTGGGCTGGGGAATCGTACCTACGCTAGTTGCGGCGAGTGGAGAGAGTACGGACGAACTCGTGGATTGGCCGCCTGAGCTTAGTTCGTAGTCAGAGTTGACCGTGTTCGGAGAACCTCCTCCAAAGATAAAATAGTTCCCAGATATCTCGGCCCCAGATGCATCATGAACTCCCACCGGTAGCTGAGTTTGATAGGTAAGTGCCCCAGTGGATGTGTCGAGATTGAATACCCCTGCCGATGAGGTTCCGTTTTGCTCAAGTCCACCTACCAACTCAACTTGTGAACCAGACCCACCCAAGACGACCTCTCGCGAGATTGGAGCCTGGAGCGTCCACGGGAGGATCCCAGCTTCAATGGCCGGAATCGTAATTGCTCCTGTTCGCAATCCCGACTTTGATGATGACGTCCCTTTGGTACTTTGGCCTGAACTTGAACTTAGGGCAATGTAAGAACCACCTACGGCCACAACAAGTACGACGACAACAGTCAGCACTGAGCGACTAGCCGATCCGTGTACACGGCCAAGGTATCGTCTTAGTGCTCTGACGCGTTCGTGGGTTTCCGGTACCAAAGTCATGACTACCGATGCTATAAGACCAAGCCACCCTGTTCCGGGCACTCTGGCCCTCGGAGTCCACATCCTCAGGTAGTTGATGGTATTTTATGTTAGCTGAGGTGAAATATCAGTATTCCTCGAAAGTTGATAATCGTAGACTTAGATTTTCTATAGTGATATACTAAATACATGAACCCGTTTGATCCAAATAGGTGGACCCTCAGAACACAAGAAGCCTTCCGGGCGGCCGGTCAGAACGCCCTGGTAAACAACAATCCGGAGATCACGCCCGAGCACTTGTTGGCAGGTCTTTTGTCACAATCTGAGGGTGTCGTGATGGCTTTGCTTGACAAGGTTGGTGTTCCAATCTTGTCGGTTAAAAACAAAGTGGAAGAGGAAATCGCGAAATTACCGCGCACCTACGGTGGGTCAGAACCCAGCTTTAGTGCTGGACTCAGAGAAGTCTTGCAACGAGCTGGCAAGGCCCAGGAGGAGATGCGAGATGACTATCTGTCAAGTGAGCATCTCCTCTTGGCGCTGGCCGAGTTAATTCCCATCAAGCGAGATGTCCTACTTGGAGCATTGAAAGAGGTTAGAGGGACAAAACGAGTCACGAGCCAAAACTCTGAAGAACAGTACCAGGCCCTTGAGAAATTCGGGAAGGATCTCACTTCTTTGGCCCGTGATGGCAAGCTTGACCCGGTCATCGGCCGAGATGAAGAGATAAGAAGGGTAATCCAGGTTCTTTCCAGGCGAACCAAGAATAACCCGGTACTTATTGGTGAGCCCGGCGTAGGAAAGACCGCGATAGTGGAGGGCCTAGCACTACGGATCGTTGAAGGAGATATACCTGAAGGTCTAGCGAATAAGAGAATTGTCTCCCTTGACTTAGGTTCTCTAGTCGCGGGAACCAAGTTTAGAGGTGAGTTTGAAGAGAGACTCAAGTCGGTATTGAAAGAGATAACCGATGCCGAAGGTGAGGTTATTACGTTTATAGATGAGCTTCACACGATCGTTGGGGCCGGGTCGTCGGAGGGATCAATAGATGCTGGAAATATGATTAAGCCAATGCTTGCCAGAGGTGAGCTTAGATTGATTGGGGCTACAACCCTTGACGAGTATAGAAAATATCTCGAAAAGGATGCCGCTCTAGAGAGACGGTTCCAGCCTGTTTTTGTCGGCCCCCCAAGCGTGGAAGACACAATTGGAATTCTCCGGGGACTTAAAGAACGCTATGAGGTACACCATGGCGTTAGAATTCAGGACTCCGCTCTAGTTGCGGCAGCAGTTCTGTCTGACCGATATGTTACAGGAAGGTTTCTCCCCGACAAGGCTATAGACCTTATTGACGAGGCCGGCTCAAAATTGAGGATTGAGATCGACTCGATGCCGACCGAGATAGATGTAGTGGAACGTCGCATTAGACAGCTCGAAATTGAGCAAATGGCACTTTCCAAAGATGACGACCCGGGTTCTAAAGAACTACTAGGTAATATTGAGCGCGAGCTGTCCGAGCTCAGGGAGCGCTCTACGGGCATGAAGGCCCACTGGCAGGCAGAAAAAGAGGCCATTGGTGAAATTAGGTCTCTAAAAGAGGAGTCAGAGAATATCCGGTCTGAGGCCGATCGATTTGAACGAGACGGCGATCTGGCTAAATCGGCGGAGCTGCGCTATGGGTCACTCCCTGAGGTTAACTCAAAGATTGAGACGGCAACCAGGAAACTGGGTGATCTTCAGCGAGATACCAAGATGCTCAAAGAAGAGGTTGACGAAGAAGACATTGCCGAGGTGATTTCCAAGTGGACTGGGATTCCGGTGGTAAAACTCATGGAGGGAGAGATCTCGAAATTGGTCAGAATGGAAGACGAGCTCCACAAGCGAGTTGTTGGCCAACAAGACGCTATTGGGGCCGTGGCCGACGCAATTCGTCGGTCTCGGGCTGGCCTGTCAGATCCGAACCGTCCAATAGGAAGCTTTCTGTTCTTGGGCCCCACCGGGGTTGGCAAGACTGAACTTGCGAGAACCTTAGCCGACTTCTTGTTCGATGATGATAGGGCCATGATCCGAATCGACATGTCAGAGTACATGGAAAAGCACTCTGTTTCGCGACTTTTAGGCGCACCTCCGGGTTACGTAGGATACGAGGAAGGTGGCCAGTTGACCGAGCCAATCCGGAGACGTCCCTATTGCGTGCTCCTGCTGGACGAGGTCGAAAAAGCTCACCCTGATGTCTTCAACGTGTTACTTCAGCTTATGGACGATGGGAGACTAACTGACGGACAGGGGCGTACTGTTGACTTTTCAAACGTGGTCTTAATAATGACATCAAATCTAGTCGGTGAACTAACAGACTACTTTAGACCCGAATTTATAAACCGGATCGATGAAATTGTACGGTTCACCTCACTTAGCCAGGCTGACTTGGTTCAAATCGTGGATATTCAACTCGACAACCTCCGGTCACGGTTGGCTAATAGGCACATGGGTCTCGAAGTTGACGCGAGTGCTAAGGACTGGCTTACTACTAACGGCTTTGATCCAGCCTTTGGAGCTCGTCCCCTAAAACGACTCATCCAAAAGGCAATTGCAGACAAGCTGGCTATGGGGTTGCTAGATGGCCGGTATCACTCCGGTGACCTGGTTTGGGTATCAACAGATGCCAAGGGCCTTACCTTTTCCAATCAGCCAGGGGGACTAATTGAAACTAGTCCAGCCGGTGTCGACCCACGCTCGCCTATCTCCCTAGGAGCCTCGCAAACAGAGCCTCGTAGCCTGCTACCATGACCTCAGACGAAAACTTCTCTTCAACCCACGCACGACAGCGAGCCGGATCAATTGTTGTCACCTTCTTCAGTGCTTCAATATAGTCTGAGTCATCAAGACACAGGTAGCCAGTTTCACCAGGTAGGACTAGCTCTTGGGCCGCTCCCCATTTACCGGCAATAACCGGAGTTCCACAGGCCATGGCCTCGGCCATGACTAGACCAAAGGGTTCCGGCCAGGCAATTGGAAAGATCATCGCTTTGGCTCTGGACAAAAGGTCTACTTTTGCATCATGTGAAATATTTTGGACGACTTCAATAGAGTCATCTAATATCGGGGCAATCTCAGATTCAAAGTAATCACGCTCATTTGGTTCATTTCTTTTTAGGACCATTTTCAGTGAGTGTCCAGTGGCCTTGGCCAGTTTAATCGCGTGAACCGGACCCTTGTCTGGATTTGCCCGACCTATATATACCAAAAACTCTTCTTTGCGGCCTTCAAAGCGGTATGAACCAATGTCAATTCCGTTATATACCATCCCGGAGTACCTAACATGAGGATTGTCGCTCATCTGGGTGTGGCTGATCGCAATAAGCTCAACTAGGTTGTCAATTGATTGATAGTAAGCTCCCCCCTGAGGTGTCCAGGGTCCATGAAGGGTGTGGGCAAGGACGAATCGCCGGCTTGCTTTAGCGGCCATAACTCCTATCGCCGGTCCGATTATCCCCGAATGATCATGCACTATGTCATAGTCGCCTTCCAAAATCTCTAGGTAGGTTCTAAGACAGTGCATAGTATCAAACCAGACATTCCCAAGGTCCCGAGGATCGGGGACCTCACTAAGTGGCGTAACCAAGTTTCCTGTTGTTGATGACCCCTTTGCAGCAAATAGAGTTACATCATGGCCCAAGTCCACAAGCCCGTCAGCCAAAATGGATACAATGAGCTCAATACCGCCGTATCCGGAAGGGGGAACCGGAAACCAGACCGGTGCAATTTGAGCTATCTTCATTGATGAACTTTTGACGACAACTACGAAAGCAACTCGGGATCGGTTATTGTAGAAGACACAACTACCGTGCCCCACATTCCAGCTGACTCATGCCCGGGAACCAGGCAGACCAACCGGAAGTTCCCAGCCTGCGATGC
Organism: Acidimicrobiales bacterium; assembly: GCA_027452005.1. Lineage (GTDB taxonomy): Bacteria > Actinomycetota > Acidimicrobiia > Acidimicrobiales > JAKAVM01 > JAKAVM01. The sequence goes on along the minus strand of DAIDHF010000016.1, from coordinate 27,157 downwards.
AACGAACGTAAAGCTTTGAGTCGATCCAGGGTTGATTCCTTCCTGGGGATTGGGAACACTTGCGCCCGGGAACACCGGGGACGTGGCGGACGCACCACTCACCACTGCACACGAGTGATACAAGGAACTTGCCGAGTTGTGACAGAATATCTCCACAGTCCAACCCAAGGGTATGTCCAACTTTAGTTTCCCATTTGAGTCCCCATTAAAATCAAAACCGTTATTTTCTCCGGCCTGAACGTAAAATTCGACTAGACGTTGGCCTGACTTAGCTACCAATGGAAACTTAGCTGAGGCCTGCGTGGGGTTCGCAGGAGGTGGAAGGTGCCGAAGCTGGGCCGGAGAGCCTACGACCTTGTGGTGTCCACTAGATCCACAACCGGCCAAGCCAAAGACTACTAGTCCAATCAGAAAAATCCTGATCAATGCTCGGCTCGAAATCATCCTAATCTTCTATATAATCTTGACATTTATTGACGACAGTTTACATGCTTTTTTGCCGTCATCAAGCATGAGTCGAGATTAGTTCGTCCATCAGACGCTTTAGGTCCTCCACCTCAACCTCGCGAGGGGCTTGCCCAGCGCCATCTAGAAAAACAAGCTGGCACCCACCAATCAGTCGTGAAGTAGACGTTCCAAGGGCAAGTGCGTAACAGGCACATTGAACCGAATAGTATTTAACCAACTTATCTAGCTGGAAGTCGGAGTTTACTCTGTCAGTCTTGTAGTCAATAACCCAGAGCAACCCGTCTCGTTCAACAACCAGATCAATGAAACCCTCAACTAGGACTTCTCCAACCAAAGTTGACACGTACACTTCGCGCCAGTTTTGCGCTCCACGATTTATGAGACCTACCCAGGTTGACTCAAACGCGGACCGTATGAGTCCGCCAATCCTGGCTCTATCTTGGCTGCCCATGCCCCTGGTAATTTCGTCCTCGAAGCACCTTTCCAAGGTAATATCCAAATTAGAAAAGTTAGCACGGTACAGAGCTGTGTGTACGACCTGACCAATCTTCTGACTGATATTCCTGGACAAGATCGGATCAAATGCGATTTCCCTCTTAGCACTATAGTCGGTCTCAACCCGGTCATTTTGAGGATTGCTTCGCGATTCTAGAACTTCATACAACACCGTCAAGTTGTCATAGTCGCTTTCGTCTTCCTGTAAAAGAACTGGCCCCGGAAATTGCCTTTTGGCAAACTCCAAGGCAAGAACACTAGCGCTGACTGTTCTCGTTCTCGATACCGATTCTAAAACACTTTCCTGGGATTTTACCCAGTTATCGCGGTGATCAAGCTGCAATTCAAGATCGTCGCGTTGGAATGAGCCCGGAACCCTGACAGAATGATCACTAGCAGATACCTCATTAGGGACCAAATCAAGTTCAGCATCTAAAGATTTCGGGTGACAATTACGATCGGTACAGGCCTCGACTATCTTTTGGGCAAGAATAGATTTTGAACTTCGATAAAGACTTACTACCAAGTGATCCCTGGCCCTAGTAAACGCAACATATGAAAGACGTACCCGTTCAGCCGCACCAGCTACCGATTCCCGCAGATAGGCATTTGCGAATTCCTCGGTAGCTACTTCATTTTTCATGGGAGTCTTAGTAGCATTGGGGAGATATTGGTTGTCAATTGGATCAAGTGTAAGCTTTACTTCGCAATCCCCCGCAATCGCCCGAACAACTTTATCTCTTGATTGAGACAACTCAGCTGTTCCCAACCCGACCACAAAAACAACTGGAAACTCAAGTCCTTTTGCCGCGTGAATGGTCAATATACGAACCCGTCCAGGACTAGGAATCATAGGTCTCCTTGAAGTTTTCCCGGGTAGAGGACCCAAGGCAAGTTCGTCAACGGAATCATCCATAGCAGATGACGGGAGCTTCCAGAATGGATCCATCATGTCCCTGTCGCCGAAAAACGAACCGTCGTGTAGGGAGATTCGTTTCGACAGTTGTGGTTGGATCCAACGAACAAACCCAAGCAAGGTTCCGTCACTGTAGCTAGTTTGATCCATCGGGTTTATGAATAGATCCGTCTCACCCTTACCTAGGCCAAGTACGTTCTCAAGATCTATGACAATACCGGCTTGACCACCCTCGGAAAAGTCGACTTTTGGCTCAAAAGACCGAGAATAGTTTCGTGCCAAACCGAGAAAGTAGCGGAGCCGAATCCAGGTGTCGCGATAGCTGTGACTCTCAAGGACTGCTAGCTCAAACACCCTAAATATGCGGATTACTCTCCCAACAAGGTCATTGACTGGAACACTCTGGGAAAGATGGTGTAGGTCTCCCAAGACCGACAAATACCTATTGATGGCCTCAAACTTTGACAAGATTTCTTCACGACCTTCAAAAGGGTCAAACCTCCCCCCTGCCTGGCGGAACTCAAACAACTCCTGATCAGACATTCCAACAATAGAGGTATGTAAATACGCAAATACCGCGAGTTCGTCGCGAGGAGTTACAATTGCCCGACAGACCGTGATAAGTTCGGCAATCAACTTCGAGCTAAAGGCAATAGACACAGACTCAATCTTGTAAGGAATGCCAAGTGCAGACAGTTGATCTGTCATATGACCTAAGATCTTGCGATCTTCAATCAGGATTGCAATGTCGTCATAAGTACACACGCGCTTGAATGGGTCGCCGTTATGCGATGTTCTTACTTCCCATTTCGAATTCACTGCATATTGGCATGCTTTTGCAACTGAGATAGCTTCAAGTTTTCGGGTAACTAATATACTTTCGTCACTAACATCACCGATTGTGCTGACAGAATGCCCAGTCAAGTGGATATCATCACGACCCACTTCTGGGCCTTGAGTTCCGGGGAGTGCCTCTAGACCAGATGAAGATGCTGTTCGAAAATAGGGACGAAGTTCAGAGTATTGGACTTGAGCCCCGTCATTGTCATTCTCAAACAGGTACCCGCAAACGTTATTCACCCAGGAAAGAATCTCGGGCACAGAACGCCTGTTGAGGTCCAAATCAACTAAGGTACCCTTACCTTGTAGCTTCAGCGCACTCTTTACTCGCTCGTAAATCTCAATGTTCGCCCGCCTAAATCTATAGATTGACTGCTTTGGGTCCCCAACAAAAAATAGTTTACCTTCTTCTAGACACCTCCAGTTAAAGAGTTCGGGATCATCAGATCTCACTCCACCCGATAATAGTGATGCAATTTCTACCTGTATGGGATCGGTGTCTTGAAACTCATCTATCAGAAGATATTTCCATAACGACACTACCTCAGCCTTAATCTGTTGGTCTTCAAGTGCCCTCATAGCTATAACAAGAAGATCATGAAAATCAAGCTGGCCAAGTAAACATCTACGCCTTACCTGTTCTAGTGTAAACTTTCGGATCTCATCCAAGGCGTAGTCCAAGAAAGAAGACTTTACTGCGCCAATGGTCTGATTTATCGTGTCGTGAACTTCCTGTATCGTTGTTCTGGCCTGATCCAAGTAGTTCTTCGGCCAATGGGATTTGTTTCCCAATCTTGTGGTCGATACCGAAAATTGCTTAGCCGCAAGTATTCGCAAGGTTGTTAGTCTGTCAAGCCTCCGATCACTCGTATTGAGGAGTTCTATTATCTTGTCATATTTTTCAAGGTATTTTGCCAGGGTATCTCCAGGGGGCACGCCGTTGTCCTGAGCAACTTTACGAATTTCCTCTATCTGGCCTAAAGAAGACTTCAAGAGGTTTGCAAGTTCGTCATTACCTAGACAAGATGACCTTGTGGTTGACCGGCTAGTTGATAATTTGTCTTGATCGATTAGGTCCCAGTTACCTCGCAGATACTTGGCTACCTCAAAGAGCTTGTGGATCGACAATCCTAGAGCAATTGAATCTTTGACGGTAACCTGTTCTGGAGTATCTTGATCTACCTTATAAAACGCAACGCAAAAACGCGTCCACTGTTCGACTAAATCATGTTGGGATTGATCATCATCAAGTACTTCTAGGTTCACCGGTAGTCCTATCCGAAAGCTACAACGGTCAACAATTCTCTTCGCAAATGAATGAAGCGTGCAGATTGTTGCCTCATCAACACAACTAAGGGCTTTCTCACATCGATCACGAACCTCTTGAGGTAAAGAGACGTCCTCAAAAGCTTGTAGTATTCGAAGCCTAATTCTGTCTTTTAACTCAGATGCGGCAAGTTCGGTAAAGGTAATAGCTGCAATACTTGAAAGTTCGGCCTTACCTGTAGCAATTAGACCATACACCCTCTCGACCAAGGCAAAAGTCTTTCCCGTCCCCGCTCCCGCCTCAACAAACAGCGTGGAGTCCAACCTAGAGCGGATCTGTTCAATCTTATTTTCATTATCAGAGGTCATGTACTGCCTCTGGACCTAGTAGATCCTCTTCCCCAACGAGTGAACTTAGTTCTTGGTCCTTACTAATGATTGACCAGCGTCGGAAACGATCTATTGAACAGACCTCGTTATAGTCGCAGTTTGCGCAGCTAACCTCTCTCTGGAATTCGCCGGTTTGTACGGAAGAACCCACAAAGTCTCGGTCTTGTTCAATTGGAAACAATCTAGGTCCAAACTGACCCTGAGCCCGGGGAATTGGTGGGAAGTTACCGGCCTGAATATTGGCGATCGTGGTTCCTAAAACAACCTTGGTTTTCTCTTGTAAAGTTGCATCAAAATCAATGGAGCTATATTCGGGAACAAGCCCGGTTCTGACGTAGTGGACCTCTGCATGCAACTTGGCCCGGGGAATGATCTGTGAAACAACGTAACAGTAGGTTCCAAGCTGTACTTCAGTGTCCGAACTTTTACTACCCGTCTTATAGTCGATTATCCAGAGCTCCTCGTTTGACTTAATATCGATCCTGTCAATACGCCCACGTAGGCTGACGTGCGAATACAGTCCATTTGAAAGACCGTGACGTTTCATCTCCTCATATGAGTTCGTTACGTTATCAATTGACCAATAAACAAATGACTGTTCCAAACTATTGGGAACAAATCCTCCTTGGGCACGCCGAAAATAATCAAGTTCTAAATATCCAGCCACGGCCGACCGGATATCTTCAATTACGACCCTTTTTAATTCATCTGGGAGGCAAGCAATTGTGTGGGTTTTGGCAACTAGTTTTTCGATCTCTACCGATTCCAGAGTCGTTAACATCTTGTCCAAGGTAATCGTTTCGTCCTTAATTGAGGGATCGAAGTTGGTACCTGAATTTGTCGCTTTTTGCAGTTCTTCGAGAGAGCTATTTCTAAAATTCTGAGCATATACGTGATGTAGTATTTCATGGATCAAAGATCCCTTTTCCAGGGGAGATACAGTTAGTGGACCCTCAGATGGATCTCTTCCGGGTAAGCGCATCACCTTCGACAAGAAAAATGAGTAGGGACAACCAAGGTAACCAAGTAGCCCAGTTGGTGATGTCTCAAGTATCCGAGTGTTGTCCTCAGGTTTACTTTCCGGGGAGGAAATCTGGCTTTGTGGAAGTATCCGACCCTCGAAGGTTGAAAACTGCCTTCCCTGCCTATGGAGGATCGATTTGTAGCTTCCTTTCAGATGACCACTTGTTACTAGAAAATGCTCGGAATAGTCTCGATGTAGCCGTAAAAAATCAACCAAAGTACTAGTATCGAAATCTTGAAGTGAAAGTGGTTTTCCCCCTCCCGAAAAGCACTCGTCAACTGTCTCAAAGGAAAACACGGTTTTTGGACGATCAACTGGTTCAACCACACCAACCATAGTGAACTCTTCTTGAGATTCATCGACAGATCGAACTTTCTTTGACTGTGCTAGGGTGCCCTCTAGGGCTTGCCTGATCCAGGTTGACGGATACGATATGGCCGCGCTTAACGAGTGTGAACGTGGAAAATACAGATTGACATCTTCACCAGTTGATATCATTCTCAACAGACTCTGTTTCTGTACGGCTCTAAGATTACGTCTCAAGTCTGACTGAAAGTTTTCGAGGTTTCTGTCTCCTTGGCTAAAGCCCGGAGCATTTTTACCCGAACTCGGGAGCCAAGCGTCTGAACACCCCAGTAAGTGAACCTCCTTCCAGGCAACCTGGCCAGCCAGATAAAGCGGTCCAGTGGTAAGCCCAGTTCCGAGCTTTCCAATTCGCAAGACAACCTTCGACATGACCACGCTCAAAACCGCTATTACGATCTTGATGTCTAACTCAATACCGAGTTCGTCGACACTTGAGAGTTCTTCGAGCACTTCAAGGGACTTTTGAAAGAGCATATCTCGTTGCCCAGATCCGTAAAGATAATATGAAGTCGGCCCAAGGGAGCTTTTGAAATGATCTTCACTGGCCGCACCAAGGCCAAACTCTCTAAATTGCTCCAGTCGTTGAACTGTACTTCGATCTTCGAGAGATGAGTAAAAGTGCGACAGAGCGTCAACCAGTGTTGAAGACACCTCACTCCAGGTCTTGCACCTAGAGATTTGGTGAATGTGGTTCGCAAGATCGTTAGCAAGAGCAAGTACCGTGCGCATGGGCTGGTTGGCTCCTGATTTTGCCGCACCACTTAATGGTGTCTCGGTCTTATATTTGCCGCCAGATACGTGCAACCTGACCAATGAGTCCAAAGAGCCAACCCCCTCGCGTCTGCCCGCTTCAAACATGATTCGGCCAAGTTCACTTGGAGTAAAAAAGTCTTGATCCTCCTGGTCGGAATAGATCGAAATCCCGCTGGAGGCCACCCAGTTGCAAAAATTAAGTAGATTGAACGGACTACATGACTGTGCAAGGAGACCTAGTAGGAACTTGCCGGTTACACTTTGGCTCAATGAAAACTCAGAACTTCCGTTGAACAAAATACCAGCGCCGGTAAGCTGGTCATTTACTATCTGGCGATAAGGAACTTCCGAGGTAAACAAAAGTGCGATTGATTCAACTGATGTCCCTTTTTCAAGAGATGAAATTATATTTCTGATTGCACTTGCGACCTCTTCTTCGGGCTCTGGACAGCTGACTGCCCGTAGAGTGGCCGGGGTATTGGTTAGGCGCCCGAAATCAAGCTCTGGAAAAGAAATACTATAAGCCCTATCGCTCGATTGGTTTATGCTAGATCTAAAATATAACTGAAAGGCGTCGTAGAGCTGTTGGTCGACCGTAGAAGCTGGCTCAAAATGATAGAAAATAACATGCCCGAGTTTACCGGTGGGGCGCAGCAGCTCACTTGGAGGGCTTTGTCCAGATTCCGAATGGTGATTGCAATGAGTCTCAAGAAATGTTTGTAAGGCAACTTTTTCGGAACCCGGTAGTCTGTTTTTTACTTGTTGGTCCATCGAGTTGAAAATGTTTGACACGAATTTGGCAGGAGAATCTTTGTCAGTTGTCCCAGCTGATAGTTCAATTTTATTCAAATAGACGCCCGTGACTAGACCAGCAAGCTCGTCAATTAGGCGAGTTTTGCCCGATAAACGAGAAAGTCCATGATTATGTTTTTTCAAACTTCCCAAGAGCGACGCCAAGTATTGACTCTGGCTAAGTTTGGGAACTACCTGTAAACCAAAGTTGTCTATTGCGAGCTGGACAAGTTGATCAAAAGAAATAAATCGAACGTTGAAAAGTCCACCCGCCGCGCCGGATGAAGCTAATATTTGAGGGCTCGATTGAGCAATGAATTTTCCGAGAGATCTTCGGATAATGATCTGAGACACCCTAGAGGGAACAACGACAAGTATCTGGGTCATGGGATCGGCCTTGCGAACGTCTCGGACTAGTTCGGCTAGTTTAGTTAGCGAACTATCTCTTTTGTTGGGTCCGAGTTCCGCTTCGCCCTCAGGTGACACGCTATGTATCATAGCGGGTCGGCCTTCCTGGGCTGCGAGGTCTGTGCATTATTGAAGTGGGGCCCACTCAAGAGATCCAGCCCAACTCATCGGTGCTCATTGCACGATTGTCCCACTCGGCTACGACAGGGGTGTAAGGCGCGTTTCTGGGAAGTCGCAGGAAACCCAAAACCACCTTTGCCAGACACTACTAGCAGGTACTACGCTTTAGGTGGCGGCCACGGGCAGCTCAACTAAGACCACATGAGCTGTGGTCAAACTATTTGGGCAACCTACGGGGTGTAGCGCAGCTTGGTTAGCGTGCCTGCTTTGGGAGCAGGAGGTCCCGGGTTCAAATCCCGGCACCCCGACAAGAACATCAACTGGAGCACCTTTCGGACTCTTAGATCTCAAATATATCTCACATAATAGGGGTATACAATGTATCACTATGAGAATTCTTGTAGTTGAGGACGAGGTTAAGATGGCGGCGTTGCTGAAGCGGGGACTTGAAGAAGAAGGGTATTCTGTCGACGTAGCCACCGATGGCCAAGAAGGGCTTTGGATGGCCCTGGAGTCGGAGTACTCAGTCGTTGTTCTTGACGTTATGTTACCGGAGATCGATGGGTTTGAAGTCTGTAAACAGATCCGTGAGGCCGAAAAGTGGTACCCGGTATTGATGTTGACAGCCAAAGACGAGGTCGAGGCGAGGGTGAAGGGGCTAGATTGTGGTGCTGACGATTACCTTACAAAACCATTCTCATTCTCGGAACTAGCAGCCAGGATGAGAGCCTTGATAAGGCGAGGAAGCATACCTCGACCAACTGTATTAGTTGTAGGAGATCTGAAATTGGATCCCGGAAAGCGCCAGGTCTTCAAGGCCGGCGAAGAGGTAAATCTGTCCCCCAAGGAATTCTCGTTGCTAGAAATATTAATGAGGCACCCCGGTGAGGTATTCAGCCGAACCCGGCTTATTGAGAACGTTTGGGACTTCTCGTACGAGGGAACTTCAAACGTGGTAGATCAGTACGTGGCCTATTTGAGGCGTAAGCTGGAGCGTCCAAGTTCACTTACTTTTATCGAGACCGTCCGGGGTACTGGTTATCGTTTGCGACAAGTTCATAACTAGCTTTCCACGAGGGGCTAGAATTAGGTAGTGTCTATCAGAACACGTCTGGCCTTGGCGATGGCCACAGGTACTGCGTTCTTATATTTGATCGTTGCGTTTATCTCGATCCATCAGCTTGGTCTTGGTCTGGTAAGTTCAGTCGACAGTGACCTGAAAGAAGCCACCCCGTTTCTACAACGGGCCATGAACCAAGAGGTCCTCGAGTCCTATTTTATAGGCCAAAGTGGGCAGGGCGGGCCAAGCGGATACCATATTCCCAGGTCCCACGGATCACCTATTTTTGCCCAGCTCATAAACACACACAATCAGGTGGTGGGGGCAATTGACTACCCGTCATCACGGTCCTTGATATCAAAGTCCACCCTTGAAAGTATCAAACGCACACCGCTGTCTGAAACCATCACTCTTCCCAACAGGGGGGGCTCTATCCGAGTCTATGCCCAACAGGACTCCTTGTTGCCGGGGTTCTACTTGATTATGGCCGATCCCCTTGGAACCGGTCCAAACGCACAGCACTCGGTAACCACGTCACTGATCCTCCTGTTTTTCCCGGTAGTTGTGTTGGCCGGACTCGGGGGCTGGTTACTAGCATCTGCCGCCCTGCGGCCGGTAGAGAAGATGCGCCTTCAAGCCGAGGCGGTGTTCGGCAAATCGGGTGAACTTTTGGATCCTCCCAAGACCGGCGACGAGCTGGGGCGGTTGGCAACTACTATGAATCATCTACTGGTTGATCTGAATCGATCCTTGACAGATCAACGATCCTTTGTGTCTGATGCGGGACACGAACTTAGAACTCCCCTGGCAATTCTGAGGGGTGAACTGGAGTTGGCCCTCAAGCCCGGAAGAAGTACTCTAGAACTAAGAGAGGCGATCTCGGCAGCAGCCGATGAGGCTAGCAGACTTTCAAGGCTGGCCGACGATCTGCTGATTTTGGCCCGAGGAGATGAGGGCCACCTTCAGATCCGGCCACAAAAAGAGGTAATAAGTGATGTTATTGCTTCAGGGGTGGCTCGCCTTCAGCCCCGTATATCAGAGAAGGGTCAAGAGGTCCTGGTTGAAAGTCAGGTCTCGGAAGTTACAGAACTTACTATCGAACTTGACAAGACTCGTATCCAGCAGGCAGTTGGAAATATCCTCGACAACGCAATCAGATGGTCCCCGCCAAAGTCGACAATAAAGGTCTCAGTCGATCAACTGGCAACCGAGAGCCAAAAGTCCGCGGTCAAGGTTACAATCTGTGACCATGGTCCAGGGTTTCCTGAAGACTTCATCCCACACGCATTCGAAAGGTTCCGGCGACCCAACACGGCCCGTGACCGCAACGATGGGGGTTCTGGCCTCGGCCTGGCCATTGTTAAGTCAATAATCGATGCCCATGATGGGCAAGTTGGGGTGTACAACCATCCCAGTTCAGGCGCCTGCGTCTGGTTCACACTACCTGTCAAGTGATATTTGAACGTTCACACTTCGGGTTCATTCCAATTTCAGCTAGGACTGGCATAATTGTTCCATGAGATTTTTTAGCCATAGAGTTTTATTATCATTTGGAGCGGTTCCGGCTGCCCTTTTACTGTCAGGCTGCGGAGGTTCGAGTCCCTCGGCGGCGTCCACGTCGTCAACGACCACCAGCTCGGTGGTTGCCTCAATTTCATCTTACCGCCAGTGCCTTTCAAGACACGGCGTAAATCTCTCGACAATTTCTGGAGCGAGGTCACGGGGTGGCTTTGGCGGCGGATTCGGGGGTGGCTTTGGTTCTGGATCAGCACCTGTGTCCGGTTCATCGAGTTCTAGCTCTACAACAACGTCTAGTTCGCCAACATCTGGACCCTCCACGTCGGCCAGCCAACCAACCAGTTCATCGGTTCCGAAATTTCTTCCACCCGGGGTAACCTCACAACAGTTTCAAGCTGCTCGCAAGGCCTGTGCTCCGTTGCGACCAGCGGGGACTTTTGGAGGAGGAAGTGCGGACTCTCAGGTAAGACAGCAAATGTTCGCCAGTTATGCATCCTGTATGTCGAGTAACGGGTACCCAATCCCCTCTACGTTGAGTCAGGCTCTCAACACGGTAACACCTCAAGATAGACAGACCACGGCTTACATCAACGCCAACAACGCGTGTAAAACTATTTTACATTCTCTAAGTACAACGACGTCAACGTCCAGTACTACTTCTTAGAACGATATGTAACAACTTAAGCTTTATAAAATTCAGGATAAACTGGATTGAGAACTAAGGCGAATGTAGAAAGGAAGAGCCAGTGAGGTTAAACGCTTTGGCGAATCGCCGCCTGACTTCAGTTCCACGAGATCAGATTGGAAGTCAGATGCTTAGATCTGCTAGCCACCAGATACGAACACATCTCCTAGACATTGGACTTGCATGTGCCCTGGTGGCTGTGGTCGTCGTCTCGGTACTCTCTACCGGTTCTACCCCTCAAGCTGCTGCGTCCATCAGGACCCAGGCCGCGGAAATGGGAGTTGTTCAGACGTCTGTTTCTTCTACCGGAAATCTACAGTCGGTTACCTCACTGTCTCTTGGATTCCCCATCGCTGGTACCGTGAATGCAATAGACGTGAGCGTGGGGCAACAAGTTACATCCGGCCAGAGCCTGGCATCAATTGATCCAACAGCGGCACAGTCCGCTCTGAGTAGTGCCCAAGATAACCTATCTGCAGCCCAAGCCAAACTGGCTTCCGATCAACAAGTACTTACACCCCAAGGTCTTGAAGCAGACCAAATAGCCTTGGAACAAGCACAACAGTCCCTAGCAAACGCTCAGCAAAATGCCGCCCTTGATGCTACTAGCCAGAACTTGACCTTGTCACAAGACCAGCAAAACCTAGCTACAGACCAGTCTCAATTGGCCTCCGATCAACAGGAACTTAAGAATTTTACCGCCAACTATAACAACGACGTAGCAAGGGTAAACACCGACAAACAACAGGTATCAGCCATTGAGTCCCAGCAGTACTCTGATACGCTCAAAGAAGACAACGATCAAAACCAGGAAACTACGGACAGCTCTACGCTGGCCGCCGATCAGTCGCAACTAACCTCTGATGAAGCAACTTTAGCAAGTGAACAAAAGGCCGACACTAATTGCACGGGGTCCAACACAATTTATTCCGCCCAATGCGTTGCCGATATGACCGTGTATCAGGCTGCCGTAAACACTGACGAGGCTAACGTAGCTTCAGCCAAAACGGCCGTAGCAAATGACCAAGCTCTTGTCTCCCAAGACCAAAAGAGCCTTGCCACTGACTCCTACAACCTTAGCTCGGCTAACTCAACGTTATCGTCTGACCAATCAACTGAGTCCTCGGACAACTCCAATCTAACTTCGTATCAGAACAAGGTTCTTTCTGATCAGACTGCTGTCACGAACGCGCAGAATACCTTGGATTCAGCCCAGCTCAATCAGCAATCAAGTGCTACCAAAGATCAGCAATCTATACAGTCAGCCCAAATGTCTCTTCAGTCTACCCAGGTTTCAAACTCTGAAAAAGAGACCCCAAGTGCTTCTACACTTGCTTCTGATCAGTCCACTGTTACTCAAGATGAACAAACTGTCTCACAAGACCAACAAAACCTGCAAGATACACTCCTTGTTGCTCCGAGCCAAGGAACAATCGCCTCGATAAATGGTGTGGTTGGACAGGACGTGAGCGCGAGTGGAGCAAGTGCCCTCACCTCCTCTGGGGCTAGTTCAAACTCCGGTGCAGGTTCGTCGGGCCTTGGAGCTGCAGCGAGTTCCTCGTCATCGTCGAGTGGATTCATAACTCTTGTGGATATGAGCACTATGGAGGTCGTGGTTGGTGTAGCGGAGACCGACGCAGCAAATGTCCAGGTTGGCCAATCCGCGGTAGTAACCCTAAATGCCATTCCCGGGAAAGAGCTTTCCGGTACGGTCACTGAGGTATCCCCAATCTCATCTACAGTCAGCAACGTGGTTACCTACAATGTTACGGTGGTTTTAAACCGCTCAATTCCCAACGAGAAACCAGGAATGACCGCAAACGTTACAATAATTACCGGCCAACAAAGCGGAGTGATAACAGTTCCTTCAAGTGCTGTTCACACCCTGGGTGGAACTTCAACCGTAACCGTCGTGGGTGCCCACAACAAAGAAACTATTACCCCAGTTGTGACTGGACTAGTCGGGACCTCACAGACCGCAATTTTGAATGGGTTGAAGGTCGGAGAAAACATTGTGGTCCCGACAATAAGTACTACTTCGATTCTCAGTGCAATTGTCTCGGGAACCGGTACCTCGCCAACAGGAGCTACTGCTAGAGGTGGACTCGGTGGAGCTGCCGGGGGTGGAGGTGGCGGAGTCGCCAGATTCTTTGGCGGAGGGGGCCTAGGTGGAGGTTAGCTCATCAGAACTTGACTACAAGAGTTCGATTGATGCACCTCAAAGCGGAGTCATTGAACTCCAAAATATTCAAAAGGTCTACGATACCGGAACTATCCAGGTAAAGGCCCTTCGAGGGGTGTCTCTCCGGGTTGAGCGAGGAGATTTTGTGGCCATAATGGGGGCCTCCGGAAGCGGCAAGTCAACCCTCATGAACATATTGGGCTGTCTTGATATACCCACAAAGGGCCGATACTTTCTCGATGGTGTAAACGTTAGCTCATTAAGTCAGAATGAGCTGGCCCATATAAGAAACACAAAAATCGGATTTGTGTTTCAGAGTTACAATCTCGTCCCTCGGACAAGTGCGCTTCGCAATGTTGAACTTCCTCTGATTTATGGGTCTATAAAGAAAAAGGATCGGCACAAGATGGCCATGAAAAGCCTGAAGTCAGTTGGACTTGGAAAGTTCGCTTATAATTTGCCCTCGGAGCTGTCAGGAGGAATGCAACAGAGAGTAACAATTGCTAGGGCGATTGTTACTGACCCGGCGATGATTCTTGCCGATGAGCCCACTGGAGCACTGGATACGGTATCTTCAGCCATGATCATGCAGATCTTTTGCAAGCTAAGCCTTCAGGGGAGAACGATAGTACTAATTACCCATGAACCAGAGATTGCAGCCTTCGCAAAGCGGGTAGTTGAAGTACGGGATGGTCGCGTTTTGTCGGATCGCAGGATAGTTGAGGTTTCGTCTCCTCCCCCTAATGTGTCACCGGATCTCGTTGATCAGTTGTCAGGAGCCACGAAAAATATGGCTACCTCGCCATGATCTCGTCAATATTTGAAAACCTGGTAATTGCGATGCAAGGAATTGCGGCCAACCGGCTCCGAGCCATTCTGACCACGCTCGGTGTGCTCATCGGGGTAGCCTCGGTTATATTGCTCCTTGCCGTGGGAAACGGCTCTTCCCAGCAAATACAGCAGTCAATCAATCAACTCGGGACCAACTTTTTGACCATTTCTCCGGGATCAAACGGATTTGGTGCTTTGGCGGCAACCCTTGGAATTGGGGGCCGGTTTGCGGCCAGAATCGGAACTCAATCCTCTTCCCAAGAACTTACCATGCAAGACGTCGCGGCCCTCGAAAACAAAAAGCAGGCCCCGGATATAAAAAGTGTGGCCCCGGTTGTCAATGCCAGTGCTACCTGTGTTACCGGTGACTACTCATATTCTCCTTCTACCTTTGTGGGCACTACCCCGGCCTATGAACAAGCCCGTGGTTATTCGATGGCTGCCGGTCAGTTTGTCTCGTCTGAAGATGTTACTACTCGCCTGCCAGTAATCGATATCGGGCAGACAGTGTCCGCAGAGCTATTTCCGGGTCAAAATCCAATAGGTCAGACTCTCCAGTGCGGCCGGACCAGTTTTCAGGTCATTGGGTTGTTCAACTCAAAGGGAACAAACGGGGTTGACAACTTGGACTCAATAATCGTGGCACCGATCACGACAATTCAGGCCGAACTTTCCGGGTTCGGGGGATTGTCGTCCATCACCATTGAGGCCACGAGTTCGTCAACTATAAATCAGGCCCAGGCCGAGGCTACCCAGGTCCTCATGCAGGCCCAAGATATTTCTAGCCTGGCTAATGTAGATTTTTCGATAGCCAACCAGGCAAGCCTGCTGTCAACGTCAACGTCGACGTCGAAGACCTTTACGGCTCTTCTTGGAGCCGTTGCTGCCATTTCACTTCTAGTCGGTGGAATTGGGGTCATGAATATCATGCTTGTAACAGTTACCGAAAGAACCAGGGAAATAGGGATTAGAAAGGCCGTAGGAGCCACCCGAGCTGCCGTCATGATTCAGTTTTTGACCGAGGCCATAGTCCTATCTGTTATTGGAGGCGCTTTAGGGGTGGTCGCTGCTCTTATTGGGAGTCATTTCAAGATCGACGGAGTAAAGCCAGTTATTGAGTCCTGGTCGGTGTTTATGGCTTTCGGGGTGGCTGTCTTGATAGGGCTATTCTTCGGGGCTTACCCAGCAAGCCGGGCCTCATCTTTAAATCCAATTGATGCCCTCAGATATGAATAGACCTACATAGGAAGAAGGAATTTTTCAATGAGTAACCTTGATATTTCTCCAGAAATCGAGAGCGAATTTGATGACGAAGACTTCATTCTGTCATCCCCGAAAAAGCTCAAGGCGTCCACGGTTGTCTTGTGCTCGCTCTTGATGTTGGGAATCGGATTCTATGGTGGGATGAAATACGGACAGAGTAACCCGGCAAGTACGAGTGGGAACCTTACTGGAGCCACGTCTAGATTTTCTGGCACTGCAGGACAAGGTGGCATACGGGCGACGGGCTCTGCCCTGCGAGGCGGAGCAGTTTCGAAGGGATTTTCCTCACAATTCGGGTCTGCACTTTCAGGAACAGTGGCCAACATTAGTGGAAACACTTTGTATATTACCGAGTCAAGCGGAAACACAGTCGAGGTAACTACTTCAGGTTCTACCTTTACCCAGACCACGCCAGGATCTGTCAACGACGTCCTCCCGGGAGACACGGTACTAATAAGGGGCTCCCAACAGAGCAACGGTAGTTATGAGGCCACGTCGGTCTCAATCAACCCGAGCGTAGGGGGAGGCCTGGGGGGCTTATTTGGTCAGGGGCTGTCCAACTCCCCTACGGCTTCTCCAGGGGGGGGATCGTCCAACTCCCCGCCTACGACCAGTTCAAACTCTTTCGGACCTTTTGGCTGAGGACATCGGCCGGGCCGCTCCCGCCAGAAAATGGCCCGGAGTGGCCCGGGCAAGGTCTAGTGGGTCGGACTAATGTAGTTATATGAGTTCTAGTGACCACGCCTGGCCCGCTCCAGGGGGAGACCAAAAATTTGAGCCAGTTGTCCCTCAAGGGGTTCCCGAGACCAGTGCACCAGAGCCTGAGCGCATAATCTGGACTCATTCGGGTTCGCGCTTTGCACTTGGCTACGTATATGAGTGCTACGGAATCTTCGACAAGGCGACCTGGATGAGCGGACCGGTTGCCGGATACCCAGGAACCGATGAGGGATGGGAGGAGGCCCTAGAGGTGTTCAAGTCCCTGGAACCCAACGGCTGGGTTACGGTGGTTGACCACCATTGATTAGGTAAGACTTGGGCGACACGAAGGAGTCTAGGCGACAGCCACCTTTCCTTTTCCGCCAGCCTTAGGCTTGGTCTTGGAAGTCGCGGAACACTTAGTATCTCCCTGGGTTCCGGCCCTCTTTATCCTTCTCTCAATTGAATCCAGCCCGAGTTCTATAGCCTCAACCAACCTTGAGCTATGTGTCACACACGCCTCATGACCAGCGTCAATCTCAAAGACCTTGCTCTTGGGTATCTGGGCCAAAAGTCTCTGGTCGTCTGGTGGAACCAGATGGTCAGCACTTGTGAGCACAATTGAGGTGGGGACATTGAGATACGGGAGCCAGCTAGTTGAATCAAACCTGGCCAGTGACCCAGTTGCTTCAAGTACCCGCAGTAACTTTGGGGCAAAATACTTGAGAGGGAGGAAATTGTCTTGGGCGTTCCGGGCATTGAAGGCCAGGTTGGAAAATCTCATCAACAACAGCCTCTCCCAGGAGTTGGACACGAACTTGGGAGCCGTGGCACACAGGACTAACCCTGCCACCACGTCAGGGTGTCTCCTGGCCATCAACTGGGCCACTGGACCACCCATTGAATACCCCAAACAGATTGCCGGGCCCAGTCCAAGACTCCTAACCAGGGCCGCAGCATCATCAGCACATACCTCAAGTGAAAACTTCTCTTTTGAGACAATCCCAGCGCCATGTCCTCGTAGGTCGGGCGCTACCAATCTCCACTTCTTTGCCAGGGGTCGGTAAACGGTCGCAAAGTTCAGATCAGCTGTGGCCCCCCAGCCGTGAAGTAACAGGACCGGGACTCCCTGGTGAAACTCAGCCACCTCCCGAATAGGAAGTGCTCCCCTGCCTGGAAGGACGATGGTCTTTCTCGAACCAGGGAGAATTAGATCTTGAACGTTCAACTGGACTTCCTGCCTTCCATAGCTCTTTCCTTGCCGGAAAAGTAAACCCGCCAATGTTTCGGTCCGGTTACGGAACACAAACAGGAGCGTGAAATGTAATCATATTTCTATTCGCTCGCGAAAGCCAGCATTAACATATAATGGTAGAGCTGTGTTATAGGTAACTAGGCCTTCGAGGCCTTAACTTTTTGCCACCGGTGCACGAACGCCCCGACGATAACCAGGACTACTAGACCTGCTACCAGGTAAGATGCCCCCGAGAAGGAGTGCACGATCGATCTCCACCTACCTCCGAGTTGATAACCAGCAATTGCCAGTCCCGTCTCCCAGATGGCGCACCCAATAAAGGTGTACACCCCAAATCTAAGTGGTTTCATTCGGGCTATTCCGGCGGGTAGTGAGCTAAACGTTCGAACGAACGGAAGGGCCTTTGAGACAAGAACGGTTAGTTCACCCCGTTTTGAGAACCAAGACTCAGCTCTATCTATATCGTGATGGTCTAAAAGTAGGTATCGCCCGATTTTGTCAATTGCCCGGCGACCCCCGTAGCGCCCAATTGCCCAGGCACAAAAACTTCCTAGTACGTCCCCCAGTACCCCGGCTACTATTACGCCCACCAAGACCAATTTACCCTGAGCAGCTAGGGCCCCTCCTAAAAGCATGACCACCTCTGATGGTATCGGGATAAGACAAGCCTCGGCAATCATCAAGACAAAGATTGCCGCATACCCGGTTGATCTAATTACGTGTTCCACGAAGTAGTTTTCCCTTTTTTGAAATACTGGCTAGTATCTGCTCTAGACAGTACCACGCTTAGATCCTGGTGGACATAGTATGGTTGGTACGACGTGAACAGTTAGACTCTTATGATGAACTCTCAAGCTTACAATTCGGTGAAGCTTACAACACAAGACGGACTGTCAATATCCCTCTACGAACTGGGTGGATCAGGTCCAAGTTTGCTAATTGTCCACGCCACAGGGTTTCATGGTCGGACCTATCTAAAACTCGCCAGGCAGCTACGTGAATATTTTACGGTGTACGCAATAGATGAGCGTGGTCATGGCGACTCCGGAGCACCCGATGACTTAGATTTCTCCTGGGAAGGATTTGCGACCGACGTCTTGTGTGCCACGAAGTACATTGAGGATCAATTCCATGAAACACATGACAAGCAGGGGGCAACAGATAACGACCTGGACCTTCCGGGAGACGCACACAATAGACGATCGGTGATCGGATTTGGTCATTCAGCAGGGGCTGCCGCGTTGCTATTGGCCGAGCAGCGACACCCGGGCACCTTTCGAGCGCTCTACTTGTATGAACCGGTCATGTTCCCGGCACCAGAACCCCTTGGAAGAGATCCGAATAACTTTTTAGCCGTAGGAGCCAGAAGACGGCGTGAAACTTTTACATCCTACGACGATGCGCTTAATAACTTTTTATCAAAGGGACCCTTTGCGGGCTTAGATCCCGAAGTCTTGAACGATTACGTCACCTATGGATTTCGACAAGACCCTGCCGGAACTGTGAGTCTCAAGTGCCTCCGGGCGAACGAGGCCTTGGTCTATGAGTTCGGGAGTGCCCACTGGGCCTTCCAAAACCTAAATAAAGTGTCGTGTAAAGTAGTTCTTAGCTGTGGTCAAGATACCAATGCATTTGGTCCGGCAATTATTGACGAGTTCTCAAAAAGAATTCCCAACTCAGCTGTTGTAGTGGAGCCCGGATTAGGTCATTTTGGACCCCTAGAATCTCCGCAACAAATCGCGAATTCAATCATCAACTCGCTCGGGAGATTAGACAGCAGATGAACCTGGTTGAACGATTTGATGAACACGTCGACGGACTGTTTGAAACGATAAGAGGCAATCGAGAGGCCGATTTTCTCGCGTACAAGGCAAGCGCATTGGCAGAAAACTCAAAGCTCTGGATGGCCCTGTGTGTAATCACCTGGCTGCGAGGCCCGTCTTATCGTTTTGTAGCCAAGCGGGCCTTTGTCGCCATCTTTGTTGAATCAGCCATCGTGAATCTTGGAATAAAGACGATCTTTCGTAGGAAAAGGCCGGACCACTCCGGTCCCCATCCACATGACCTTAGAGAGCCCTGGACGTCAAGCTTCCCGAGTGGACACGCAACTTCGGCATTTTGCGCGGCCACGTTGTTGTCAGACGGTGATCCAGCCCTGGCACCGCTTTACTATTTGGTAGCTACCGTAGTTGCATCAAGCCGAGTTCATGTCAAAATGCATCACGCCTCCGATGTGATAGCCGGGATTGCGATTGGAATTGGACTAGGTCAACTAGGCCGACGCTTATTTCCGCGCTAGTCGTCCACGATATTAGTGAACGAAAAAGGTCCGAGTGAGAAGGCTACCAGTTCCAATCGGCCTAGCAACCTGGATTTTCAAGGCTCCCGTCAGGCATGGTCGTGTTGCACAAGAATGCCCCATTGAGTATAAGGTTCTGCGTCCCGGATTGAGACAGGTTGGCATTGGTCAGATTCGCGTTGGTCAGGTTTGCCCCGTTTAGATCTGAAGACGACAGGTTCGCATTGGTTAAATTCGCGTTAGTAAGGTTGGCATTTACCAGGTTGGTAGAGTTCACAATAGTCCCTGATAGATCGGCCCCAGTAAAGTCGGCCCCAGCCAGATTTGACGCAGATAGGTTCGCCCCGGCCAGATTTGCTCCCCTAAAGAGGGCATTGTTGGCCTGCCCAACGAATAGGGTTGCGTCAGCCAGTATTGCGTTGTTTAAATTCGCGTTGGCCAGGTTCGCTCCAGAGAGATTTATGTTGGTCATGTTTGCCCCGGTCGCAATCGCGTTTCCCAGCTTGGCATTGTTCATATTCGCGTTAGCCAGGTTCGCGTCAGTCAGATTGGCGGCGGAAAAGTTTGACCCGGCCAGTGCTGCATAGGCTAGATTCTGATCAATAAAGGTGGTATCGCCCTGGCCGTTGGGGCCCCCGGCTCCAGCACATTGAGCTCCCGGCTCAATTATGCACCCGTCGATGGTTAGGCCGTTTGCACTATCAACATAGAAGTTGGCATTTCCAAACCCGGTTGGTAGGTTGCTCACATTTCCTCCCCCCCCAATAAGAGGACCAACCACGGTCAGGATCTGGGTTGCCTGGTCATAGGCAATATGAGAGATGGTAATCGCGACTGAGTTTGTGGACTGCGACGGGGTCGACATTACCAAGGCACCGTTTGGCGGTTGAGGGTCCGTACGAAACTTATAGCCCTGCCAGTTCGCAATCACCAGGGGAGTTTGCACGACACTGGCCTGCAACAGAGACAGGGCCGCCGTCCCCCCGTAGCTAAGAGAGGTCATCGGGACCCCTTCCATGGAAATCGTGTACTGAGACGATGACGACGGGGTTATTGTTCCCTGGGTTGTATGGAAGACAAATATGATCGGGACCTTTTGGACGTATACCTGGGGTGGACTAACCGTCTTGTGACCGACGGCCGTTAGAACGCCGACAGCAATTCCGATCATGGCAATAAATAGTACCGGTATAAAAAGCTGTTTCCAGCCAAGCCATGGGAGCGGACCCAGGGTCCGAATTCTGTCCCCCGGTTTGGGTGCAGGTGAGTAGTTATGCGAACTCTCTGGATAGGAGTAGTCTTGGCCTCCAAGGTCTCGGGTGGACCCACCGGGGGTAGCTTTGACGCCCAAGGGCTGAAGCTGTGGCTCTGGAGCACCTGGTTGAGGTCCCGCGTCTTGACCCGCCGGGGCCCGGGGGCTGGAAGCCTCGGTGCCCTGCTTGCCTCTTTGGTGTGGTGGACTGGCCTTGGGAGCCCGTCCCGGTTCGGGCTGCCGGGGCTGGCTAGGCTCGCCACCTTGACTCGAGCCAGACTGTTCTTGCGCTAGTGACTCGGGCTTTCCTGAGGCTTCAGGCGATCCACTTGGGAGTATGTCGTCGAACGTGCGTTTTGGAGGTTGAGCCATCTGAGTAAAAATCATAGACTGCCCACAGATAAATTTCTTCTTATTGAGCAAAAGAAACCGGAAAGAGTTGATGTCAATGGAAACAGGCAAGCCGATGGGGCACGGTGTCAAACAGCGCGACCTCATAAAGATGACCGACGTTGAGATTGACGAGTTTCTTCACGAACGTCGCCCGATGAGCCTGTGTACTCTAAACCACGACGGCTCCATCCACGCGGTTGCAATGTGGTACGGGTTCCTTGACGGAGCGGTCGCCTTTGAAACTAAGACCAAGGCTCAGAAAACCCTAAATATTTCCAGAAACTCTAGCCTGACGGTCCTCATGGAGGACGGCGAGTACTACGAGGAGCTTCGAGGGGTCGAAATTGTGGGAAAGGCCGAATTTATTACCGATCCGGACAGGATCTGGGAACTGGGAGTAAACCTGTTTGAGCGCTACTACACCCCCTACAGTGAGGAACTCCGTCCGTTTGTGGAAACCATGCTCCACAACCGGGCGGTAATAAAGATAAACAAGACCAGGGTGGTTAGCTGGGACCACCGGAAGCTTGGACTACCCTCGACAAGGCCTGGATCACAGTAGATTGGGACACCCAGCAAGCCAAACGTTCAACCGGTTGATAGCCTAGCTAGCTAATGAGAGCTTTTCCCAAAATTAATTCCCAGGGGATCTCTGGGAGACTGGTTAAGATTTTTGTAGCTTGTTTCCTGGTTGCCCCGACCGTTGCACTCCAAGGTACAACAAGTGCGAATGCTGCCGGTACTCAGGTAATCAACTTGGCAACTCAGGGTAAGTCTACTCCTCACTCATCTGCCCCTACGCTCACATGGAGTGCTCCATCGCAGATAGACACGTCGCTTCCCCTGTCTACGACAACCCCCTATACTCCATTTAGCTACACTCTCACTCCCACCGTGGGATCAAGCCAGGTGGTTTACACCTCATGCTGGCCATCAAATGTTACAGCGACTACCTGTTCGGCTAGAAACCTTATATCGTGTCCAACTACGACCCTTTGCGTAGCGGCAAACGGGTCCAACGTTATCGCTTCATATGAGCCGACCGGCCGTGCGTCGTCATGGTTTGTGGTCTACTCGGCAACCGGGATAAATCAGCCGGTCGACAACAATTCAACATTTCCTGGAAACACCATAACGTCACTAGCGTGCAACAGTTCTGGAACCATCGTGTTGTGCGTTGCCGGTGATAGCGCTGGAAACGTGTTTGTAGATGAGGCAGCCGTTAACGGGGTATGGGAGATAAATCCCACGGGCCCTTGGACTAAGGAAGTAACGAAAGAAGCAACCGGCTTCTATCAGGGACAGACTTGTTCGGCTGGGACTCCCTGCAATGTCCCTGCGGATGTTTCACCGATTTTTTCGGGTACGGTGTCTAATAATACGTCGGTACCCTCCCAGCCGACCTACACAGAGACGTGCGCATCCGCTAGCCCCTGCTGGGTCCCGGACCCGGTCACTCAACTCACGTGCCCCTCGTCAACTACGTGTTACGGGGTAGACGCAAACGGTTTCCTATTCTATTCCAATCAGCTGTCGAATAACGCGTTTAGTTCGTCAACGTTCCCGGCCTGGACACTAGTTGATACCACGCAGACTACTGGGTTTTTTCTCGGGGCAAGCTGCACGACGACGACTTGTGACGTTCCATTAGACAACGTCAAACAGACTACCGGAACGGTATTTGGACAGGCCTGCACTGTGGGAAGCCCCTGCTGGATACCAACCTCAATTGATGCCATTGCGTGCCCGTCTATTCTCTTGTGCATTGCGACTGATTCACTAGGCAATGTGCTGTTATCCAATAACCCGATCTCAGGGACCACCTGGACAAATGTCCCAGTAGATAACCCAACGTTCGTACCGGTTCCCATTGACTCGATCCAGTGTCCGTCTACCACCATGTGCATAGCTACCGACGTGGATGGAAATATCTTGACATCAACTAGTTCATATCCAAACTCGTCGTCACTCTGGACAATTACAAGTCAGGATTCTGGGAATACCATTGAGGCTTCTTCATGTCCTTCTACAACCTTGTGCGTAGTGACCGATAACAAGGGCAACGTGTTATATGGTACCTCGCAATTTACTGTTGCAACGCAAAGCCTACCAACTACTACGGTAGGCAACACTTACTCGTTCAATCTGTCGGCACAAAACGGTATTGCTCCTTATAGTTGGACTATTGCTTCAGGTTCTCTTCCCGCCGGTCTGACGCTTTCGCCGAGTGGACTAATTTCGGGGATACCACAAGTCTCGGGTACATATCTGGTCTCAGTTCAAGCAACTGACTCTACGTCTCCGACGAAACTAATTAGCCCGATAACTCCGCTTGCAATTACAGTTAATCCGAGTGGCACATACCCCCTTTCAGTCACGTCTTCGGTTCTACCCAACGACTCGGTGGACCAAGCATATGTTACCGATCTGACAGCCAATGGTGGCCAGGCCCCGTACCAGTGGGCGCTGGTTTCTGGGCAGTTGCCCCCGGGGCTATCTATTAGCTCGCAGGGCAAGATCTCGGGGAACCCGACAACTACAGGAACATTTCGATTTTCTGTTGAGGTATCGGACTCATCTTCGCCGGTACAAAGCTTGACCCAGTCAATGTCAATTACGGTTTCTCCGGTTTTGTTCTGGTCAAGTCTCGTGGCTGCGGATGGACCCTCAAATGCCTCTATCGGCGGTATCTCATGTCTTCAGCTTACGAGCGGCGGATTTACGTGCGATTTTCTCGACAGCCTGGACCGAGTTGGGTATTCGTCCAACCCAACGGGATCGGCGAGTTCGTGGCAGCTGGCTTCAAACTCGTTGACATCTATCTCGTGTCCATCTTCGGGGGTTTGCGTTGCTGTCGATTCAGCGGGCAATTTAATTACAACCACCTCTCCGCTCGTTGCATCGTCGTGGAATACTCCAGTTTCCGCGTACAGTTCACCAGAGATTCGTAATTACATCAATTCGGTGTCGTGTGATCCGTCAGGCGCCACCTGCGTGTTAGTGGATGCCAACCATGAGGTTGTCCCGATAACCCCGGGGGGGGCGTTGCCACCGTGGACGACTCCCTCAATTACACCACCTACCGCAGTTGGCTCTAATCCGCTTTCTTCCATTAGCTGTCCTACCCCCACGTTTTGCGATGCTGTGGACACATTTGGGCATATTGAGAGCCTCTCGTTTGCATCGCCAGGGTCTCTCCCAACAAGTCAGATACTGTCTGTGGACAAGACCAACCCTATAAATTCCATTTCGTGTCCAAGCTTGAACCTGTGTGTTGCAGTCGACCAAATCGGCGATATCTTGTCAAGTACCGACCCCGAACAGGGAACCGGTGCACAGTGGAACGTGGCGACGAATGTTGATGCTAACCGATCAATTGATTCAATTAGCTGCCCGACAATTAACTTCTGTGCTGCAACTGATACTAGCGGGAACATCCTGGATTCAAATTCTCCTAGTTCCGGGGGCTCGTCTTGGAGTCTATTGAGCGGCGTTGATAATACCTGGTTGTCTTCAATTTCATGTCCTGTTGCGACCTTTTGTGTAGCCGTAGACGGAAATGGAAACTCCGTAATCTCATCAGACCCAACCGGAGGCAAGTCTAGCTGGATTAGCTCACCAGTTTTAGCTGGCTTGGATCTCACGGCTATATCGTGTCCAACAACTGCTTTGTGCGTCGCTGTAGATGCCAACGGAGACGCTATTTCGGGATCGTCATCGTCGGTTTCTATAAATCTGCCCCTGTGTGACACTGGGGTACTACCCAGTACTATTGTCGAGGGAACACTGTATCCGCAGCCTCCAACTTGCTCTCCCCCGGCTGGGACTCCGGTCAGCGAGTTAAACGTGACCGGGGGGACGGCGCCCTACACCTGGACGATCTCGGCAGGATCGCTACCACCTGGGATATGCCTGTATCTTCCCTCATCACATGTCGGGTCAGCTTGCCCGAGTTCAGTCTCGACGGTAACTCCGATTATTACCGGGATACCTACTTCCGTGGGCGCATACTCATTTACCGTCAAAGTATCTGACTCGTCGTCTCCTCCTCAATCGGCCACGGAGTCATTTTCAATAACCTCGACACCGGCTAGCAACGGATTTACGTGGGCAAGCGCTGGAATAGATGGGACGAATCCCATTGACGCAGTTTCTTGCGCATCAAGTGCGTCATGTGTAGCTGGCGATGCTGCTGGGAACATTGTGGAGACTACAACACCTACAGTTGGCCCGTGGACCTCTGTCCCCCTGGATACTGGCAAGAGTATATTTGCCTTGGGATGTGCACCGGTATCACAGGCCACGACCTTGTGTGCGGGTGGGGATAGTTCGGGTAATCTATTTACATCAATCAGCCCAAACACGGCTGCTACTAGTGCCTGGCAGTTTGCCGGACCACCCTCCGGGCAGCCAGCCGGGACTCCCTTTGACAATGGTAATCAGATCACCGCCATGGCCTGTCCCTCCATTACCATGTGCGTGGCAGGCGACAACAAGGGAAACGTTCTCGTGTCTACCGACCCTGACTCTCCTCCACCAACCGTACCTACCTGGACATCGGCAAATGCAGAGGGAGGACAGTCCAGTCAGATCAACTCTATTTCGTGTCCAACCACAAACCTTTGCGCTGCCGTTGACGACTCGGGAGATGTCTTGCTGTCGACCAATCCGAACGGTGGTTCCGGAGCCTGGTCTCTCACCCACATCGATCCTTTCAGTGGAGACGAGTCGTTCAAGGGCGTTTCTACGGGGTCTCCATTTTTGACCGTTCACTCCTTTACCGGGATCTCCTGTACGTCTCTAACGTTCTGCGTGGCTGTGGATGCAACAGGACATGTAGCAACCTCAGTGCACCCAACCGCCGGTGCTGCATCTTGGTCCTTGAACGACATCGACGGAACTAACGCCATCAACACCGTGGACTGTACGTCATCTCAGTTCTGCATGGCGGTCGACAATCAGGGCAACTACCTGTACTACCCGGGTCCGGTCGGAGGAAGTAGTGGATGGTCACTAGCGACCACGACTACAGATCCGGCTTACGTGGTGCCACCTCCACCACCATCGCCTCCGTCGAACCTTGACCTGTACTTGAATAACCTGAGCTGCCCGACTTCCTATCTATGCGTTGCAGTAGACCAGGCTGGACATGACGTGGTCGCCCAAGCAAGTCTCCCCCTGTCGATTCTTACCACGTCACTTCCCAATGTTGGCCTTGGTAACTCATTTTCTCAGAGCTTGTCGGCTATTGGGGGAACTGCTCCCTACAGCTGGAGCATACTTTCGGGGTCTCTACCAACTGGACTGAACCTGTCGGCCTCGGGTACCTTATCGGGAGCACCAGCCAGTTCAGGAACCTTTACCTTTGTGATCAAGGTAACCGACTCGTCCACCCCACAACAGTCGTCAGTTGAACAACTGACTCTAGACGTAACCACGTCCCCAATAGTTATCAACACGGTATCCCTACCTAACGGGGCATTAGATAGCGCATACTCGGCCGTGTTATCGGCAACCGGGGGGACGGCCCCGTACCAGTGGAGCCTGGGAGGTGGGTTCATGCCTACTGGGTTATCTCTATCCCCATCGGGCTCGATCTTTGGAGTTCCAATCGTGCATGGCTCATTTAGCTTTACCTTGAACGTGAGTGACTCCTCTAGCCCGGTCCAAACCCAGAGCGTCTCGTTGTCACTAATCATTTCAGCTACTCCCAACCCCTCCTCCACTCAAGGATTCTGGCTGGCCGGCTACTCAGCGGCTACCCCGTATGTGTTTTCTTATGGAAGTGTACCAACCTATCCAACCCCGCCCGGGGCAACTCTCAATACCGGCGAGACCGTGGTTGGCATTGCCGGGATGCCAAATAACCAGGGGTATTGGCT
>DAIDHF010000015.1 GCA_027452005.1 Acidimicrobiales bacterium | reverse complement strand
GGCCGTTCACGACCAGGGTCCGGGAGTCTCAGGTGAGCAACGCGACCGAATCTTTGAGCGGTTTCATCGCGAGTCAGACAAGGTAGTGGGTTCCGGTCTAGGACTGGCAATTGCCGACGCGGTGGTTCGGGCCACTGGTGGCCGGTGGGAGGTCGGGATGTCTCCCTTGGGTGGAGCCATATTCAAGGTAATTTGGTAGGCACTTGCTCGATCTGATTAGGAGTCTCTAAAACCTGGCCCAGCTACTGGCTCCTTTTGAGGTCAACACGACAATGGCCAGCCCTAGTGCGAGCGAGCCGACAACTAGGCCCACTCTTGCCCCGGCGCCACGCAAGGGGGTATGTCGAGTCCCAAAGGCCCTTACAGCTCGACCCTTCAAGGTCAACCAGTCAGACAGGGCATTCTTGGGGATCTCACGAAGGTGGCCGAGCACATGGACTGCCATTGCCCCAAACCAGATCACAAAGGACCCCTTATGAAGTCCTGAGGCCAAGCCGCGAAATCTGTACGGGCCTCCAATCTCCAGCCAGATCCCACTCCCAAAGAGTGTAACGGTTGCCACTACCACGACCGGCCCCATGATTCGAAGGAGCGGAAGCGGGGGTCCGGCCTTAGAAAAGTTTGGATCTCCCCGGTAGTAGGCGATAAATCGGAACATAACGCTGCCTAATTTGATCAAGGTGAGGGGAATCAAGAAGAAGCCCACGACTATATGTAAAAATATAAATCTTCGAATTGAAAGGAGTGTAAGACCTTCGACAAATAGGCCTACCAAGAGGGCCAACCCGGCAAAGCTGGTTAGTCTTGCACTGGCTAGAACTGGGTCTACTTGTTGAGAACTTTTCATCCGTTTTGGATAGTGCATATACAAATCATCCGGAAAGGTCCTGAAGGTTATATTAATTAGTGAGGTCTGGCATGGAAGCTGTTCAAAGTCGGTATTTCCTACAACACTCAATCGGCCCAGTTGAAGGAAATCGCAATTCTGCGTCCCGATACTGACAACTGGTCCTTCTCCCCCAACAGGCCATCCTGCGCCGTCTCAACAAGGCTTTTGTGCCTTCTTCCGGAGAGTGAAGGCCCGAGAGACTCCTGGTTATCCCAGATTCAAAGCCTCCCACTGTTATCCCCCTATGGCAAAGAGTTCACTAATGACTGAATCTTGCCAAGGCTTACCGGGGCTGTTATTGAATATAGCGTACTCCCGGAAAGTTGCACGTATGTGACAATCTGGTCGGCTCCAGATCCCACGCTATATCCGAAGGCTATAACAGCGGGATTGGTGCTCGGGAATACAGTAGTAGTTGTAGACGGGCTAATTCTAGACTCAATTGAGTCTTGAAAGTATGACCGCGTTACTCCAGACTGAATGTCTAGACTGGTGGAGACTTGAAACTTTCCCGACGAGTACGTGCAAAGGGTCTCAAGGACGAGCTTGTTATGTCCCCGGTTTGAAGTTGGTATCTGGTAAGAGAAATACTTTATTCTGGGACCTGACAGGGTAAGACCTAGGCTCGAGTCGACCAAGTAGGGGCTGGGACACTGTTTGAAAGACTCACGTTTGGGAAGAGCGATGTTCGAGGGTGACAGCGGGGAATGCACCTGTGAGCTGACCGAAGAAGAGTTTTTCTGGGTAACCACGGGAGAGTTGGCACACGAGGTCGCAATAATTACCGTGGCCACGAAAGCCAGGTTCCTAGAAATGGACAGTAAACTAGGTCGTCGAGGGTTTCTGGGATTACCTAAGGCGGAACTCACCACAGTAGATTGTAGATTCACCTGACCGGGTGAATCCAGCGAGGGTCATGTTGAGTTGCCCGGCCAGATCTATCGCCATAGACGACGCCGCTGACACGGCTATAATGGTCGACACTTGTGCCCGGGCGGCTTTGTAGACGATCTCGAAACCGACCCGACCTGAGACGCAAAGTATGGAGGATTCCAAAACCGTGTGAGGGGATAGGACGTTGCGAAATACCCACCCTATGGCCTTGTCGAGGGCGTTATGGCGCCCTACATCTTCTTTAACGACTACGGGATTTCCGTGGCAATCAAATAGACCGGCTCCATGAATTCCACCGGTCGCATCGAAGATCTCCTGTTGTAAGCGGAGTTGATCTGGGAGTTTGACCACCAAGTCACGAGGCACGGTAAGTGCTGCCTCACTTACAGGAGATCGACTTGCAATCTGGCTGAGGG
Source organism: Acidimicrobiales bacterium (assembly GCA_027452005.1). Lineage (GTDB taxonomy): Bacteria > Actinomycetota > Acidimicrobiia > Acidimicrobiales > JAKAVM01 > JAKAVM01. Next base: position 57,442 of record DAIDHF010000015.1, on the reverse strand, counting down.
TAGTTTTTGAACACGCCCCGCAGGCTGAGTTTATGAATCGGGGTGCCCCGTTGGGTTCCAGGTAGCTTGGTAGCGGATATCTAAGAGTCACATCTAAAGTGTTGAAGTCAAAGGGATCGCCCCAGGACAAGTCTTCAATCTCGTCGGGTTTATCAATATATCCCTCGGTAAACAAGAGCCCGGTGACCAGGTCGAGATCGTCGCCTGGAGTCCTTAGAGTTACCGCAATTGGAGTCGGTCCGTCAGGTGGGCCAACAAGGCGAAGTTGTAAGGGCTCTTCAACGCAAACCTGGTCAGATTCGGGAGCTTGCGAGTTGAGGTGAACTATCTCGACCTTCCTGGTTGATCGATAGTCCACTTTCTTAGAGCCCTGTAACGGTTAGAGTTGCCAAGTACAGAGGTATTCTAGGACCTGGGAGACTTTGAAATATCAACCAGGGCGTTGTAGTTTGGCACTCCACCCTCCATGTCAAGCTGGCCGGATGCTATTAGAGGGTTACACTCGGGCCAATGCATGGCTACGTTCCCGGGGGAAATCTTAGAGATCTTTACGGTTGCGCGAACCTGCCCGTTGTGCGAGGAAACGAGCACGGGTTCTCCGTCTGCTAAGGCCAGCCTATCTGCGTCAAAGGATGACACAAAGATATCAGACCTTCGGGCACCAGTGAGAGGATCTAGGTCTTTGTGAACTATTGAGTTGAACTGTTTTCCGCGCCTTGTGGAGAGCCGCAACTTATTGTCGGGTGTTGTCGTCTCGACCAAGGGAATGGGCGAGAATTTGGCCTTATTGGTCGGGGTTGGGAAGTTGCCCTGACACAGGTGGGGCCCACCCCACTGGACAGAGTCTCCGGAGGCCTTGAGGGTCTCAATCCCAGCATATAGTGGAACTACTCTTGCAATCTCATTGCGTATCTCCTGACCACTGTGAAAACTGGCCCGATCATCGCCGTGTACCTGGCTGGCAAGTCGCGATAGTATCTCCCACTCAGACATTGAATCACCAATGCGGCGTCCTGGTATTTCAGGTGAGTAGATAATGCGTCTCTCGGTCGAGGTTTCGGTTGCTCCTCCAAGTTGTTCATAACGAGTCCTGGCCGGGAGTATGTAGACGGCTTGGCGGGCATCGACAAACATCTGGGAAGTCAAAAAGATGTCCTGATGGACTCTTACCTTTGCTCGGGACAGGTCTGATTGTACTTGGGCTGGGTCGGGGAGGACCTCGAGGAAGTTAGACCCGATACAGTAGAGAAGATCCATTGAGTTGTTCCTGCACGCCTCAAGCATCTGTGTCGCACTAAGGCCGTCGTGGTCGGGGACGTCAAAGCCATAGTGTGCGGCGAGCTTGGCCGCATTGGCCGCATTGACTGGAGACCCCCCAGGTAGGGCGTTTGAGTAGGCACCCATTTCGGCACCGCCTTGAACTCCCGAGTGTCCTCTAATTGGCATGAGCCCACAGCCGTCTCTACCCACGTTCCCCCTGGAAAGACCCAGGTTGACGATCGCTCTTACGTTGTTTGCGCCAAAGGTGTGCTGGGTTATACCCATCGACCAGATCAAGATCGCCGTGTTGGCCTGGGAGTAGATGGTGGCAAATCTCAAGCAGTCTTGCTTAGATACCCCCGAGTGCTTGACGATTGTCTCCCAGGCAAGTGAACGGACATAGGCTATTGTCTCGTCAAACCCAGTAGTGTTCTTCTCGATCCAGGCCAGGTCCATACACGAGGACTCGTCAAGTGCCTTGAGGACGCCGTAGATAAAGGCACTGTCACCCCCGGTGTGTACTTGAAAAAAGTCCTGGGCAAATTTGGTTCCAAATAGGGCCGATTCCAGGTTGGATGGAACCCAGTATTTTTCCAGACCGGGCTCTCGGTAGGGATTTACAACTACTACCTTCGTGTTATTGTGCCGCTGGGCCAGGTAGAGGTACTTCATCATGACCGGCTGGTTGTTGGCCACGTCACTTCCGAACAAGACCACTAAGTCACTCTTCATGAGGTCCGAGTACGAACACGTAGTTGCCCCAACCCCGATGGTGTCTTTCAAGGCGGCCGTGGAAGGTGAGTGACATATTCGTGCCGCGTTATCTATGTTGGGGGATCCAAACGACCGCCAGACCTTTTGGGCGGTGTAGTAAACCTCGTTAGAGATTCCCCGTGAGGTCATATAGAGGCTGATGAGGTTTGGATCTGCTTGTCGAATCTCGGAAGCAATTTCGGAGAAGGCTTCATTCCAAGAGATCTGAGTAAAGCAATCTTCTCCGGAGCGCCTTCGCATTGGAAAGGCCAGCCTCCCTAACTCTCGTAGGTCCTTAGACGACATTGACGCGAGTCGGTTAGTATCTGAGAACACCCCCTGATCAATAGCACCCATAGTGTTGACCTTGAGCAGGTTCAATCGAACGCTACAGAGGTGAATCCCGTCGATTGTCCAGTCCTTCATGCCGTGCGTTCCCAGGGCACACCCATCGCAAGTTCCGTTGTTTAGAATTCGCCAAGCAAATCGAAGTTGCCTGCGATTTTCAATGACCGTCTTGGCCATTTCGCCAAAATGGTTGGGTTTTTGTTGACCGAGCCCATTTGGAGACAGGCCAACCCACTTGGATCTGTCCCAGCCTTTGCCTCCGGAGGACTTGGTTGTCACTGTATTTCTCCATCGTTGGCTAATTGGGCTATTGGGTCACTTGGACCAGGAGTAATGTCTATCAAAGGTGGAGAAATATAAGAGCGCACTTCCACTATGTTATTTGGTGGCCGCAAACTATGATGGTTGAGGTATAAATAAAATGTTTACCTCACCTCCAAAACCTGACGTCTACGGCCTCCTACTTACCGGCGGTAAGTCGTCTCGGATGGGATTTGATAAGCTAGCCGTGCCAGTTTATGGCGAGACACCGGGGAGTTGTTCAACCTCTATCTCCCTGGCAGGTCGGCTAGGAGACTTATTAGATCAGGTCGCATTGGAATCCTTGGAGGTAGGGGGAGACTACAGTGGACTGGAAAGCATTGGTGATTCAAGAGCGCTCTCTGGCCCACTATCGGCCATCTGTGACGGGTGGGCCGGGTTACTCGACCGATTTTCAGTGCCCCGCCCGGTTCTGGTATTAGCCGGGGACATGCCCGGGATTACCCGTGAGTTCTTGGAGTTTTTGGCCTCTTATAATTCAAGGTCAACCGTGATCCCCTCGGTTCAAGGTCGCCTACAACCCCTTTGCGCGCTGTGGTCTCCAGACGACCTAGAGCGAGCTGTTCGGGAAAGAGACCGAAGTGTTACAAGGCTCCTTGACGTAGTTGGAACGGGGTCAGTAGTTATTGATGAGCAAGTTTATTCGGATATTTTAGATCCTGGTCAGATTTATGATGTTGACCAAGAGATCGACCTGACGAGTCGTGGCCTGGCGGCACCAGTTGCCAGTGACGATTGGACTGGAATATGCGAGCGCGTCCTTGACCAAACTTTGATATCTAAGTGGCTTATAACACCCCAAACTGGTGGGACGGTGCTCTTTTTGGGTACGGTCCGCGACTTTAGCGAGGGTAGACAAAATGTCGAGTCGCTTTCTTATGAGGCATACAGGCAACCTGCACTCAAAAAGATGGACAGCATTGTATTGCAGGCTCGCCAGCGGTGGCCCGATCTGGTCCGGGTGGCCTGTTTACATCGAGTTGGCGATCTCGCCATAGAAGATCTCGCGGTAGTTGTTGGGTGCTCTGCAGCTCACCGAGAGAGCCTCTTCGAGGCGGCGAGCTGGATCATCGACACGATAAAGTCAGAAGTTCCAATTTGGAAGTACGAGCGTTGGGAGGGTGGACAAGACTGGTCACGGTGTAATCACGGAATTCACCGTCCCCGTGTGGAAGTGAGTTGAAATGATCTCACTATCTAAGGCTCAGTCCACGGTGATGTCTCTCGTTGAACCAGGAGCCGAGATTGAACTAGATACCGCATCGAGCTTGGGCCACTATCTCTCTAGAGGCCTGGTAGCCCAAATTGATGTTCCTCCCTTTGATAATTCAGCCATGGATGGCTACGCTTTGCGGTCTGAAGATCTCTCCCAGGTCCCTAGGGACTTTGACGTAGTCGGACTCAGGTTGGCCGGTCGGCTTTCAGGTAGAGACCAGCGACTGAGTATAAATTCTGGTCAGGCTGTCCGTATTATGACCGGGGCTCCAATTCCCGTTGGGGCAGACTGCGTGTGCATGGTTGAACAGGCCATGACAAGTCAAGATGCGAATCGGGTCACGATTTTGAAGTCTCTTAGACCCGGAGAAAATGTACGAAAGCAAGGCGATGATCTAGCCCGGGGAACTACCCTGGCGGGTCCGGGAGACAGATTGTCACCAGGACTAGTTGCCTTGCTCGTGAGTGCGGGTTGTCCAAGGGTTACAGTTTTCTCGCACCCAAGGGTAGGGGTGTTGTCTACTGGGTCAGAGTTGGTCGAGTTGCCGCCAGGTTCTTCTGGGCAAGTTCAACTGGGTGCTGGAGAGATATTTGATTCAAATCGCCCCATGATCATGGGACTACTAGGGGAGTTGGGTCTATCTCCAGATGATATTGGACACGTTCGAGACGACTTGGACGAGGTAATTGGCCGGATCAACCAGCTAAGAGAGACCTACGATGTGGTCGTGATGTCTGGCGGGGTGAGCGTGGGCGATGCCGACATGGTAAAGGCGGCAATATCAAAGCTGTGCGGGAACTCGGGTTACTCGATGCAGGTCGCCATCAGGCCAGCAAAGCCTCTGGCATTCGGTTCTATCCAAGATGATGATGGCAAAACAACGCTCTTATTTGGGCTTCCTGGAAATCCGGTTTCTGCGGCGGTTTCTTTTGAACTGTTTGTTAGACCGGCCATTTTGAAATCCTGTGGTGCAAGACAACCATTTAGGAACTCGCTAAGGGCACGGTTTGCAGAGGCGCTTGCGAGTCCAAAAGACGGGAAGGACCACTTTATTCGAGTTCAACTCAGCCATCTAGACGATGGTAGCTGGGTTGCCAGACCAAGTGACAAGCAAGGTTCTCACCAACTATCGGGGCTGGGTTTTTGCGATGGGCTTGCTATCTGCCCCGGGGACTCCAACGAGGAAGTTATAAATGAGGCCGATATATTGGTCACCAATCCAAGGGTATTGGGATGAGTACGCAAGATTCAGCCGGTTCCTTGTCGAAGAAGTTGATCGCCGACAACCAGACCAGCTGTAATCCCAGAAAAAGTGTACCGGTAAGGATTCGCAATAGTGGAGAAAATCAGATACAGGTTGTCTCGGGAATCGCCTGGGATGGGAAAAGCTTGGTCGATCAATTCGGGCGAGTTCACAGTGACATCCGGGTGTCAATAACTGATCGGTGTAACTACCGGTGCATCTACTGTATGCCTCTTGAAGGCATGGAGTTTCTACCCCGCAAGGACCTGCTCACCTACGAAGAGATCGTCTTGGTCTTGGGAGCAGTTCAAAGCTTGGGTGTAAAATCGGTGAGGATCTCAGGGGGAGAACCACTTCTTAGGCGAGACGTGACCGATCTGGTCAAGTTGATCTCTGCACTGGGCTTTGAGGATATCTCGATGACCACCAACGGACACTATCTCGGTGAATTTGCCAAGGCTCTACACAGTAATGGCCTAAAGAGAGTAAACGTTTCGGTAGACTCTCTAGACCCAGGCAAGTTCTCTCGAATCAGGAGATTGGGAGATCTGAGTCGAGTACTTGGATCTATCAGCCGGGCCAGCGAGGTGGGACTTGGGCCGATCAAGGTCAACGTGGTCGTGATGCGAGGAGTCAACGAGGATGAGATCGTGGACTTTTGTGAGTATGCCCGGAAGTCTGGCAACGTGGTCAGGTTCATCGAGTTCATGCCCCTAGACGCGCAAGGAGCGTGGACCCGCGACCAGGTTGTCGGGGCCGACGAGATACTCGCCACAATCCGGGGGAAGTGGGGACTATCACCTATTGAGGATGATGGAGATGTTAGTTCTCCGGCAACCACGTATAGATTTGATGACGGGGTAGGTGAGATTGGAATAATTGCCTCGGTAACCAAGCCGTTTTGTGGGGATTGTAACAGGCTAAGGTTGACCTGTGAGGGGAGTATAAGAAACTGTCTCTTTGCCCGAGAGGAACTGTCTGTTAGAGACATTGTCCGGTCAGCCAAGACTAAAGAGGAAAAAACAAAGCAAGTTCAAGAAGCGTTCTTCAACGCACTGGTAATGAAAAAGGCCGGACACGGGATTGGTGATCCTAACTTCGAAAGGCCGAACAGGTCGATGTCGATGATTGGAGGTTGATGGTAACTCTCTTATTTTTAGGTCCGGCGAGAAGTGTTGCGGGGGTGGGCAGCCTTGAGATCCCGGCCACGACCGTGGACCAGGCAATTGGGTTTGCAATATCCCAGTACGGATCCGAGATGGAGGCGATGGTCAAGTCGTCTAGGATCTGGTTGAACGGCGATGAAGCTTCACCTCACGACGTAGTGACCGAGTCTGACGAGTTGGCAATAGTACCCCCGTCATCAGGTGGCTAAAGGGCAGTCGAGCTAGGTGGGTCTTGGGCTATCGCCGTGACTCGTGTGGCCGTCTAGCAGCTCAAGTGCATGCGGGATCACGTCGATTACCGCCGACAGGTTTTCAAGGGCCCCTCTTGGTGAGCCGGGAAGATTTACAATAAGGGCCGTACCTCGAGTGCCAGATACCCCTCTCGATAGTCGACCAAGAGGGTTGATCGCTCTCATGGCCTCAGAAAGTCCCGGGGTGAGCCTGTCGAGAACCTCTAGAGTTCCCTCGGGAGTCTGGTCTTGAGGTGCCAGACCCGTACCACCGGTCGTCACTATTAGCCCGTGGAATCCTTCAGAGGATCCCTTCAGACACGAGGCCACATTTGAACGCCCGTCGGCGATGACAATGAGATCGGTTACTTCAAATCCATTTGAGACTAAGAACTCCTCAAGGGCAGGTCCCGAGGTGTCCTTTGCCCTACCCCCTGCCGCTGAGTCGGAAACCACGACAATCTTTGCCTGGTCGATTCGACCACGGCTCTCTTGAGCGAGGTCAATCATTGTCAAAAATGAGGGTGCGCATAGGAATTTCGTATCGACTCGGTGATATTGGGTTATAGTCTATCGTTGACATTGAAAGTGTGCTCAGACTTATGGATCTAAGGTGCTTGAGACATATCTATAGAATCGGGGGATTATGAAGATGAAAATCAAGGCGGCAAGTTGGAGCAATCACCCTGGCAGAGTGCAAAAACGAGTACTGCTTTCCCGAAAGGTTCTAGGTCGGACTTTTGGGGTTTTGACTTGTGCCATTGTTTTGGTGGCCTGTTCTACAAACTCTGGGCAGCCACAGGCCACAACATCGTCTGGATCTCTATCAGGCCATGACCAGTCGGGGTGGGTAACCCACAGGGGCCGATGGCTGGTGAATGCAAACGGCCAGGTTCTAATGTTCCACGGGGTAAACCTGGTACTAAAGGACGCCCCTTACTATCCAAGTGCTTTTGGTTTTGATGCTCAGTACGCTCAGTGGCTCTCTAGCAACGGGTTTGATCTGGTTAGACTCGGGGTACTTGCCTCCGGCGAAATGCCCTCGCCGGGGGTGATCTCTTCGTCGTATGTCGGCCATATTGTTGACACGGTTAACCTACTTGCGAGATTCCACATCTATGTACTGCTCGACTGGCATCAGGACGACTACGGGCCGTATTTTGGCGGAGACGGGATGCCCAACTGGATGACACTCACAAACGGACAGCCCGACAAACAGTTTGCGTTTCCCCTTGACTACACTTTCAATCCAGCCCTTCAAGAGGCCTTTCAGGCGTTCTGGAACAACCAGCAAGTACCAGGTGGTAAGGGACTTCAGGACTACTACGTCGAGATGCTCAAAGCAGTGGCCTCCAAGGTAGCCACCAACCCTTGGGTGATTGGATATGAGGTCATGAACGAACCCTGGCCGGGAACGTCTTGGAATAAGTGTACGTTTGGGAACGGGTGCCCACAACTGGACGCGTCGGAACTCGATCCATTTTACGCACGAGCGGCCCAGGCAATTAGATCAGTAGACTCTCGGCACATGATATTTCTAGAACCCTTCGTGTTGTTTAATTTTGGTGGAGCTCCAACCCACATTTCTATCCCGAAGGGGATTACCAACGTGGGACTGGCATTTCACCAGTACGCTCTAAGCGCCAGTCAGGCCCAACAAGTATTCAATAATGCCATTGGGTGGTCTAGTTCTACAGGAGGGGCCCTGCTAAATACCGAGTGGAGCAACTCCAGTTCAATTCCCGGGGTAGGGGGGTTAGATTCAATTGAAGCACAAGAGAACTTAGAGGACCATAACTTTATGCCCTTTACGTACTGGGTCATGAACAACTGCGACATTGCATGCTCGTCGAACCAGTACGCGGCCATGTTTTACAACCTAAAGGACCCTCCGACGGGGTTGAATGTAAATACTGCCGTGGACATGAGCCTGATTAGACCCGAGGCCATGAAGCTTTCAGGGACCCCGTTGTCTACGAACTACTCGGGCACGACCTTTGCTTACGCCTGGAGCCCCGTTCGGTCCTCTATCTCAACTAGATATCCAATCGGGTCGATCTCAACGTTCTTTATGCCCAAATTGATCTACCCCAACGGCTACTCGGTTTCTGTGTCGGGCCCGGCCCGGGTTGTTTCCCCTCCAGATGCCCAGGTGCTAGAGATCTCACAGACCGACTCTGGCCAGAGCATTGGAATTGAAGTACTCGCTAAGTAGAAACCTAGGCAGCCGGGACCACGTATATTCGGGAGGCGATCTTGAATGGGACCACAAAGCTGGTGGATTCCAGGTCAAGTTCGATGTCTCCCCCGGGCCGAACTCCGAGCACGGTTGCGTTTGAGTTGGTAATAAACCCGGCTCTGGATAGGAGTTCTAGAGACGGGGTGTCTATCTCGACCTGCTCGGTTACCCGGGCGAGGGTTACCCGGTCACCGGGCTTGCAGTCAACCAAGGGTCTTTGATGGGGGCCCTGGTGGCCTTCCACCAACTGGTTTTCTCCTGGGATCGGGTTTCCATGAGGACAGGTCGTGGGATTGCCCAGTAGCGCAATTAGCTTGCCTTCTACCTCGTCGGAGATCACGTGCTCCCATCTACCGGCCTCCATGTGGGCCTTGTGCCACTCCAACCCGATAACGTCGACCAAGAGACGCTCGGCTAGGCGGTGCTTGCGAACTACGCGCACGGCCACGGAGTTTCCGAGGGCGGTAAGCTCGATATTGCGGCCTTGGCGATATATGTATCCGTCATCCTCCAGGCGCCCGAGCATCTGTGACACGGACGGGACTGAACGGCCGACTGACTCGGCAATCCGAGCCTGAATCACCGTTATTCCGTCCTCTCGGAGCGTATGGATGGCCTCCAGGTACTCCTCAATAGGTGGGTGGAACTCTGAAGATTCGCCTGAATTGGGTGTCACCCCAGCAATTTTACCCTACTCTCGCAAGATTCAGACCGAAATGCCAAGCTGGCCGCCTTTACAGGACCCTGATGCAGCAATCCCTAGTACTTGTAGGGAGTTATTAGGTTAGGCTAACCTAATAACTGGTGATTGCAACCTTCGTTATATTCTTGAGGGAGACCGTCGAGGCAGCCTTGGTGGTGGCCATGTTGCTGGCGTACCTGGACCGGGTCAAGCGAAGGGACCTCTTTCGAGACGTGTTCTTGGGGGTAATTACTGCCTTGGGGTTGGCTGGCATCTTTGGGGTGGTTGCATATGAGACCATCCGGACCTACGCGGGGTCAAGGGTTCAGACTATCTTTGAAACTGCCACGTATATCTTGGCCTGTTCAATCTTGACCTATATGACTTTTTGGATGCGAAGTCACGCAAAGACCATCTCGAAAGATCTGGCGAGACGGGCTGGCCAAGCTATTGATGGCCGTGGTCGGATTGCCCTGTTCTTATTGTCTTTCCAGTCAGTTGGACGCGAGGGGGTCGAGACGGTTGTGTTCACACTCGCGATCTTGTTTGCACAGTCGTCGCACTACCCACTTCTGGGCGGATTGGCCGGACTGGTCGTGGGGTTGTCAATTTCGTTGGCGATCTTCAAGTATGGCAAAAAGATGGATATTGGAAAATTCTTCACGGTTGCCGGTACAGTTCTGATCTTCTTTGCGGCGGGACTACTTTCTGACGTGATTGAAAATCTGAACCAACTCGGGTGGATAACACTTTTTAACCAGCCAATTTGGAATACCAGTTCATTTTTAGCGGAAAGCTCAGCCTTTGGTGACGTCCTTCACAGTCTTGTTGGCTACGCTCAGCAACCATCAATTCTTCAGGCGATAGTCTATATTGGCTACCTGTCAAGTGCTGTATACCTGTTCGTGCGGGTAGGATCAAAACGAAGATCGAATTACAAGCCTGAGGACATTGAGGCCGTGAGGACACAAGAGTAGTGATGCTACCCAAGAAGGATCCGAGAAATTACCTAGTTGTTTTTTCCCAGTTTGGGTATAAGTTGATCGTGATGGTACTTGTTGGGTTCATTGGACTAGGTACCTTGGCTGGCTGTGGTAGCTCGATAAAAAATCAAATAGTCGTCTATAACGGTCAGCATTTAGAACTAACGCAAGCTTTAGCTTCGGGCTTTGAACGCGAGAGTGGCATAAAAGTAAAGCTGGAGTCGAACTCGTCGGTGGTCTTAGCTGACCAGGTAATCTCAGAGGGGAAGCGTTCCCCGGCAGACGTCGTGTTTTTTGAGAACTCCCCTGAACTAATGGTTCTTGAGCAAAAAGGACTCTTGGCTAAACTCCCGAGTTCTACCCTGGTGCAGGTCCCTCCTCAATATTCGTCACCGTCGTCTGAGTGGGTGGGTGTTGCACTTCGGGTCAACTGCTTGGTCTACAACCCTAAGAAGATATCGGCGAGCCAGCTTCCGACAAGTATCTTGCAACTGGCTAACCCAATGTGGAAAGGAAAGATTGCGATTGCTCCTTCTGATCCAGACTTTCTGCCATTGGTCGGGGCCGTAGCCAAAGAGTACCGAGCACCTGAGGCAAAAGCATGGCTTGAGGGTCTTAAGAAAAATGCTGCGATCTTCCAGAGCGATGAAGCCGTAACTGTGGCGGTCAATAACGGTAGTTACTCGGTGGGGATTGTAAATCAGTACTACTGGTATCGCCTTGAGAAAGAGGTGGGGTCGAAGAACATGGCCTCAAAGATCTACTACTTCCCAGCCGGGAATATTGGCTCTTTGGAGAATGTCTCAGGTATCGCAGTACTAAAAGGCTCTTCTAACTACAAAGAGGCTGTCAAGTTCATCGACTATGTTGTCTCAAGAACCGGACAGGAAGTGATCTCGGGGGACGACGACTTTGAATACCCGGCCCGCGTGGGAGTTGAACCAAATAAGTCCTTGACGCCACTTGACCGGGTCCATCCATTTACTATGTCAGTGGTCACACTTGGTACCGACCAGTTGGCGTCTAACCTGTTACAACAGATCGGTTTACTCTGAGGCTGGTTATGCATCGGAAAGCTTCCTGGTCGAGTTCCAAACAATTTGACCGACTATCTAATCCTATTAGACAAAAGTTGTTCTTACTAGCCCTCTTTTTCATGTTGGGTTCGCTCTTGCCTGCATGTGGTTCAGCAATTGGCAAGGTAAATCACCAAGGTGGAGGCTCAGGTGCCTTAGTTGACCCAACAAAGTGTGACAACGCCGATCATCTTGACACGGTAGCTCTTCCAAGCCCACAACCTGGGGCGCTTAGTGCATTGAGAGAATCGGTTGACCAGACTATTATTGGACACCTCAAGTCCAACGTGTACGTATCTGAGCAATACAGTTCGCCAACGTTGTTGGGAGGAAAGTGTACTCCGATGCAGGCCATCGGGCAGTTCTCCCTTGGAGATGGCGTTGGGAAAATTGCAGTTTATCCTCCGTACTCTTTGGCGAATCTCGCCGGAATGTCTTCTGGGTCAGGACCTAACTCGGCCAAGCTAGCCATAGGGTACGTGTACAGCCAACAGGCGGTCGATGTCGACGCTCCGCAGCTGGAGTATAATGTTCTACCGGCTGGCAAGACCTGGTTTTCGGTAAGCACACAGCTGACGGCCCAAGAGACCATTAGGGCCTTCCCAAACTTTTTTAGTCAGCTAGTTTACGTAAATCCAATGCTTATCCTGGACCTTCTTGGGGAAGATTGCCTGGGCGCCTCTTTCCTTGGAAAGCCCCCGGTTGAGGGATCGGTGAACTCGGGAGCGTCCACCACGACGATCATGGCCACCGTGAACATTGGTAACAACCCAACCGGTTTTACGGGCGCAATGGCCCAGATAGACCAGGAGCTATTTGCAGATCAGTCGATTTCAAAGTTCTCTTTACCAGGTCATGCAATTGGAATTAATACGACCACTTCCCAGGCGTCTCCCGAGGTGCTGCCCGGACCCGGGCAGATGAACGTTTTGGTGATCTTATCGGCTTCCGGGAGTCTTGTGAGCGCTTCGTTTTACCCGCCACTGGCGTCTCTAGGGACTGTAACGATCAGTTTCCTTAGGGGTGCTAGTTCCAACTTGGCCTATACTAAGGTTGCACGTGGGATTTCAGTGCCCCGGGTAGTAAAGAATCTTGTCCCGCCCCAGGTAGGGATAATTAGTGGGAACCAACAGGTGCTCGGCGCCACTGGTGGAGAGGCAAGCGAATCGGGCGGGGGTGGAGAGGGCAATGAGGTCGGGGGCTCCTAACAAGGGCCCAAAGAGGGGCGTTGGCGTTATCGGCCTATGTGTTTGCGCCGAACTCGTAATTCTTTCCCCGGTATTGATTGTTGTTTTTGAGTCGGCAACAGGTGGGTGGCACGCTTTCCATCAAGCCTTTTCAGGAGGTGACCTCATAGGTCTGGTTGCCCACACCTTACTTGTGGCTGGCCTGGCTACTCCCTTGTGTGCGATTGTCGGGACAAGTTGTGCGTGGCTGGTGACCCGATGTCAAATACCTGCGTCCAAGATGTGGCTGGTACTTTGTGTGATGCCCCTTACGATTCCGGCCGTAATAGCTAGCTATTCCTGGGCCGCGATGTCACACGCTACCCAAGGACTACTTGGTGCGGTCTTGGTAACGGTACTGACATACTTTCCACTAGTGTTTCTCTTGGTGAGCGCCGCACTTCGTGGACTGGATCCTAGTTTTGAAGACGTCTCAATGAGTTTAGGTAACTCTTCCGTGAAGACGTTTTTCAAGATTACACTTCCTCAGCTAAGACCGGCGCTTGTAGGGTCACTTCTCTTGGTGGCTCTAGATTCACTTGTGGAGTTTGACGCGTTCTCAGCGCTCAAGTATCAGACTTTCACGACTGACATCTACGCTCAGCTGCAGACAAGTTTTTCCTTTGTTAGGGCATCTAGCCTGTCTTTGGTTTCAGTAGTTATATGTATCGGGGTACTCTATTTGGAGTACGTAGTTAGAGGTGGGGCCCAGTTCACGCCATTGAGATGGGGTGCCAGGCGGGTGCAAAGAACTATTGGGCTTGGGCGACTCAAGTACGTAGGTCTTGGTTTCTTGATGGTCGTTTCAGGGGCAAGCGTTGGAGTTCCACTCGGGAGTCTTGCTGTGTGGTTTATAAGAAGCCACCATCCAATTCAATTGGTAACCGGTCAGAACGCTCACTACCTCCTCGTCTCCTCGTTGACCTCTCTTGGGTTTGGGCTAGGTGGCGCAATTTTTGCCGTGATACTTGCCTTTCCGGTGGTGTTGTATCTTAAAACCCGCCACAACCGGCTCTCGGTGATGTTTGAGCGTGGTACCTATCTGGCATTTGCCCTTCCAGATCTTGTAGGAGCGCTAGCTCTGAGTTACGGGGTCTCTCGCTGGGCCGGTCCGCTTTACCAGACTATTCCGGTCTTGATTTTTGCGTATGCGATCTTATTCGTGCCCTTGGCGGTGGTCGCGCTCAAGGTAGTTCTCGAGCAAGTTGAACCTCGGATCTTTGATGTGGCCCAGTCTCTGGAAGGGAGTCGATGGCGCACGTTGCTCAAGATAATCGTGCCCCTTATCTGGCCCGGGCTAGCTGCAGGGGCCGTTCTCATTTTTGCATTTACGGTTGGAGACCTAGCTACTACTCAGGTCCTTATCCCTCCCGGGATGTACACGCTAGAGACCCAGTTCTGGTCAAACGCAAACACGGTCGCCTTTGGGGCTGGTGCCCCCTACGCACTAGTACTCCTAGTTCTCGCAGGACTTTGCGCATATTTGTTGGCCGGCAATTTCGGTAAGCTCACCAGACGGGTAGAGGTATAGACTCCCTTGCCTCCTCGTTCACTTAGTAAATCTCTGAATAGTGACCAAATGGTTGGCGGGGATAAGACAGCTAGGTCGCTACAGATTTTAGGACTGTCTAAGAGCTACGGCTCTAGGCGGGTGTTGAACGAGGTTTCACTGGAGGTAAAAGCTGGCGAGGTTGCCTTTGTTCTAGGCGAATCTGGAAGTGGCAAGACGACCCTGCTCAGGTTGATTGCAGGATTTGACCAACCCGACCAGGGGTCAATATCTATTGACGATACTCCAGTGGTGTCATGTGGGGGTACCCCAGAAATGGCCAATGGAATTGGTAGACAGATCTTTGTGGCACCATCGAGAAGAGGAGTGGGATATCTGCCTCAAGAAGGTGCCCTGTTCCCACATCTTGATGTTCAAGGCAATATCGGTTTTGGACTTAAATCAATTCCCAATAAGAAGGAGAGGCTGGATGTTATAGAGGCAACTCTCTTGCTGGTCGGACTCGACAGAACTTTTCTATCCAAGAGGCCTAGCCAACTCTCTGGAGGTGAACAACGACGAGTTGCCCTAGCCCGTGCCTTAGCCCCTGGTCCTGGGCTCATCGTCCTAGATGAGCCCTTTACGGGACTCGATACTAGGCTGCGAGAAGACGTCGCACCTTCGGTTATTGACGTGTTGAGAACGGCGGGAACGACAGCCGTAATCGTCACCCATGACCAGGGGGAAGCACTAGGGTTAGGCGACAAAGTGGCCATCCTTTCCAGTGGGTCTATAGTCCAATTTGGGACCCCTAACGAGGTCTACAACTTTCCTAGGTCTCTAGAAGTGGCAAGATTAGTGGGACCTACCAACGAGTTCACCGGACATTTCATAACGCGAACTGAACTTGCTACACCAGTTGGAAACGTCCAAGTAGATGCTCAAGAGCGGAACTCTCACGATTCCGGTAAGACTGACCCGACAGTCCGAGGTCCTGCAGTAGAGGTTATGTTGCGGCCAGATCAACTCAGAATCTCAGTTCTCAATAACGGGGGCAAATCCGAGCAAAAAGGAGATCCCTCAAAGGAGGTCCAAGCAACAGTTTTACGCGTCTACTTTATGGGAGGGAGATCTAAGGCGACCTTACTTGTTGGCCAAGCGAGCCAAGTGGAGGCCCAAAATCATGACGAGGTAACCTCACAAATAAGTGATGATCCACACACGGGATGTGAGATTGTGGTCCAAGTTGACTCGACTATGGGCATAAAACCAGGTGACCGAGTTCGTGTCGAGGTCGTTGGGCAAGGACTTGTATTCTCTAATTAAGCCAATCTACTTGAGTCCCCTTTGACTCGTGCCCTAAATTTAGTTCTCGAGACCGGTCTATGGCTGGGTTGAATTTTAGGAGCTGACTTATGAAGCCAAAAGTGAAGTTCGAGACTTCCGTATCACTAGTAACCGGAGCCGGAAGCGGAATTGGCAAGGCTACTGCCCTTTCCCTGTCAAGACGTGGAAGTCGAGTGATCTGCGTGGACATCGATGAAAAGAGTGCTAAAGAAGTTGCCCTGCAATGCGACCAAGAGTTCGCGTCCAGCTCGGCATTGAAAGATCCCTCTAGGTCTGAGTTCACTACGCACTATCAGTGCGACGTGAGAGATGACGACCAGATTCAAGAGTTAGCCCGATCGGTTCATGAGGATTTTGGGGCCCTGACAATCTTGGTCAACAATGCCGGGGTAGGAATGAGTGGCTCATTCTTGTCGATGACTAAACAGGACTGGGAGTGGATTCGCTCGGTCAACCTCGACGGGGTGATAGCCTGCACGCGGGCATTTCTGCCCGCAATGGTCGAACGTGGTTATGGACACGTGGTAAACCTGTCCTCGGGCTTAGGTTATACGCCGCGTGCGACCGAGCCAGCATATGTGACGACCAAGGCCGGAGTGCTAGCGTTCTCCCAGTGTCTTCGGGCCGAGGTTGGTCACAAAGGGGTTGGGGTGTCTGCAATCTGCCCTGGGGTTATCAATACCCCAATATTGAGCGCGACCAGGTTTTTAGGGGACCAAGCAACGGCAACCAACCGGCTTAAAGTTGAGACCCTCTTTGGGCGAGGTCACCGACCAGAGACAGTGGCCAATGCCATTATTAGTGCAATATCGGCCAACCGGGCCGTTGTACCTGTCGGTTGGGAGTCGTGGATAGGTTGGGTAATTCACCGCCTCATGCCAGTTGGCTTTCAGCAGGTCTTGGCCAGACAAAACCCCTTATAAGGCCCCTGGCCCGGGCTGGACTAGGCCAATCTAAGTCATTTGCCTGGAAAAAATTGGCCGAAATCGGCAGGGTATCTTTGGTTTATGGGAGTTAGTAGGGCCCGGTGAGCCCAGCGGGATCTGGTGCAATCCCGCAAGCCTTGGGACTTCGATTTTTCTAGCCCGGCCACGAGGGCTACGATAAGTAGAGTAAGCGAGAACTTGTTCTCATTCCCGAGGGGAGTCGTATGGCTACTTTAGATTATGATCGTCTGTACATCGGCGGAGAGTGGGTAAAACCATCTGGAACCGAGACAATTATGGTGAATTCACCCTACACATTAGAGCCAGTAGGCAAGGTTCCTAGTCCCGTTCAGGCCGACGTAGACCGTGCCGTGGAGGCTGCCCGGGTAGCTTTTGATAGCGGACCGTGGCCAAGAATGACTCATGCCGAGCGGGCAGACGTGGTACGTAAGGCGGCCCTGGCAATAGCTAACGAGACACAGTCATGGGCCGAGCTCATTAGTTCTGAGATGGGGGCACCACTTGGTTGGGGAATGTTAGGGCAAGCCCTTGCACCGACTATGGTCTTGAACTACTACGCTGATCTAGCTGCAAGCTTCAAGTTCGACGATCTCAGGCAGGGCCTGCTTAGTCAGGTGCTAGTCACCAAAGAGCCGGTGGGAGTTGTCGCTGCAATTACCCCGTGGAACGTGCCCTTGTTGCTTGCCTGTGGCAAGTTGGCTCCGGCACTAATCGCCGGATGCACGATTGTATTCAAGCCAGCGCCTGAAACCCCACTTAACGCCAACCGGCTAGCTGAAGTGCTAGAGGAGTCGGGGCTTCCCAAGGGAGTACTTAGCGTGATCCCGGCTGACCGAGACGTGGCCGAATATCTGGTGCGTCATCCCAAGGTAGACAAGGTCTCATTTACCGGCTCAGGTTTGGCGGGGCGGAAGATAGCGTCAATATGTGGTGAGCAGCTAAAGAGGTGTTCTTTGGAACTAGGCGGTAAGTCGGCGGCGATACTCCTCGACGACGTCAACCTTGACGTAGCCCTACCCAGCTTGATCCCGAACGCGATCATGAACAATGGAGAGGCCTGCATCGCCCAAACCAGGATCCTGGCTCCAAGGGATCGCTATAACGAGGTTGTCGATGCCCTCGTGGAAAAGGTAGGGGCACTTAGGGTGGGAGACCCACTAGATATGATGACTGAGGTTGGACCACTTGTGGCCGAGAGGCAGCGAGATCGGGTTGAAGGATACATCAAAGCCGGCGAAAACGAGGGAGCCAAAGTGGCCGTTGGAGGAGGAAGGCCTTCAGGCGAGTCCAAGGGCTGGTTTGTAGAGCCGACCGTGTTTATCAACGTGGACAACTCCATGAAAATCGCCCAAGAAGAGATCTTTGGGCCAGTACTCGCTGTGATTCCCTATGACGGTGACGAGAACGCCGTGTCAATTGCAAATGACTCTAGCTATGGGTTGTGTGGGTCGGTCTGGACGGGTGATCCCGAGCGAGGCCTAAAAGTTGCCCGTGGCGTACGCACAGGAACCTACATGCTCAACAGTTCGATTCCCTTCGACTTTGCAACTCCTTTTGGAGGGTATAAAGAGTCCGGGATTGGACGCGAGTATGGACCAGAAGGCCTCGAGCTATTTACTGAGACCAAGTCTATAAACCTCCAGCCGGGATTTACTCCGTCACTTGGTAGCTAACCTGAGGGTCCAAGTTTTCTAGTCCTTACGGCATCGGTGACTTGCCTGACGACTAAAGTCGCAAGTCCCCGGGGGGTTTTTGATGGACTGGGCCACCTTGGGCTGTTGGCCCCATGAATACGGTTGATCTATTTCGGTCTAAGCTCGACGGCCTTTGGGAGACTACTGCATATGTGCACTATCAAGGCGCCGAACGACATGATCTCACCTTCGGTCAGTGGTGGATAAGGTCGCGTGCACTGGCCCGTGATCTCCACGAGCGAGGGGTCGGCCGGGGTGATGTAGTCTTACTGCTGGCCGACTCGGGGTGTTGGTATGCGATCTCCTATCTCGCCTGCATGCATCTTGGAGCGATCTGTTCTGGAGTAAATCCTAGGCTAGGACCCAAGGAAATGTCACATATCTTTTTTCTGTCCAAGCCAAAGGCGGTCATAGTTGATGCCCAAAATTCCGCAGCATTGCTGATGGACCGGCTTGTGGTGGGCGAGGGCCACTTCGAGGGACCGGTAATCGACTTGCCTGATTTGGTTCAAAATAGCTCGCCTGAAGCTCCAGGGCAAGTATTGGATGTTCCAGACAACTTTTTAGATTCAATAAAGATTGCCGATAGAGATCTAGTGGCCCTGGTGTGGACGTCGGGAACTACTGGTCTACCCAAAGGGTGTCTCTTTAGCCATGCAAATCTTCAGGCGGTGGCGATGGCAACCGGTGATCTTAGTCAAGTTGGTGATCGTAAACTGTCACCCCTTCCGTTTTCTCATGTGGGCTACATGACACGACTGTGGGACGAGATTGAAAAAGAAATAACCACGGTTATTACTCCAACGCCTTTCAAGGCCGACCGGGTACTTGAGATTATAGTACGCGAGAAGGTAACTGTGGCTCAGGGAGTTCCAACCCAGTGGCACATGATGATAAGTGAGCTGTCATCAAGACGCTATGACATGTCTTCTCTAAGGATTGCCGGGTCGGGAGGCGCCTCGGTATCGCCTAATCTTGTTGGCCAAATCCGCGAGGCAACTGGATGCCCGGTTATCGTTGGATACGCGAGTACCGAAACTGCGGTGATTGCAAAATCTTCGATCAACGACACAGATGAACAGGTGGCCAACACGGTTGGACTGCCAGCATCGGGGGTTGCGGTTAGTATAGTTGATGATTCTGGAATTGAGATCTTAGACGGAAGGGTCGGTACAGTCGTTGTTGAGTCCGCCGCTGTCATGCACGGATACCTCGGCGAAGAGCCATTAAAAAGATTCAACGGAGTCGCCAAATTTGCAACAGGTGACTTGGGTACTATAGATAGGGATGGATATATATCGTTGGTAGGAAGGCACTCTGATATGTTTATCCGGGGAGGATATAATATATACCCAGTCGAGCTAGAAAATACCCTGTTGGAGATGGATGAGATCTCACAGGTAGCAGTGGTCGGAGTTATCGATGATAAGTTTGGTGAGGTCGGGTATGCTTTCGTGGTGGGCAAAGTCAACGACGAAGACCAGGTAAAGGGTTTTATTAGGTCAAATCTGGCAAGCTATAAGGTTATAGACAAGGTTGTGTTTTTAGATGTACTGCCGACAACATCAATGGGCAAGGTTGACAAGTTGGCTCTAAAGAACCTTGCAACTAGCCTAAAAGCAAACCGGGGCCTATAAAGAACTAGGACTACCCTTGGGAGTAATCAGATACTAGACAATTTCGGCTGGAATTGTACCCATCTTTCCGGATTCGAAGTCTTCTATCGCCTGAAGAATCTCAGCCTTCGTGTTCATGGCAAAGGGCCCGTGACGCACTACAGGTTCTCTAATGGGTTGGCCTCCAAGAACTAGAACCTCTAAGTTCGGCGAGTAACTATCGCCTCGACCACCATAAATTTCGACAAAGTCTCCCGGGCCAAAAATACCCATTTGGCCTTCTTGGATTGGGGACATCTGCGAGGATAAATTTCCTGAGCCCGACAAGACATAGACCAGGGCATTAAACTTTGAATCTATTGGTAGTTGTACTTTCGAGTCCGGGGAGACCGAGGCGTGTAGGTAGGTAATAGGGGTGTAGGTAATCCCAGGCCCAGAGAACTCCCCAAGACTACCGGCGATAATCCTGATCAACGAGGATCCATCGGTAGACGATACTAACTTTAGTCGATCTGCGCCAATGTCCTGATACCTCGGATTTACCATTTTGAGGGAAGAGGGGAGGTTCACCCAGAGTTGGACGCCATGAAACAGACCTCCTTTAGCTACCAAGTCTTCAGTCGGGAGTTCATCATGTAATATTCCCGCGCCTGCTGTCATCCACTGAGTCGAGCCATTCCCGATCAAACCACCCCCGCCCAGAGAGTCGCGGTGGCGCCAGAATCCATCCATTACGTACGTGACTGTTTCAAAACCTCGATGAGGATGCCAAGGAGCCCCTCGGGCCTCCCCGGGGGAGTATTCAACCGCACCCAGGTGGTCAAATAGTAAGAACGGGTCGGCATCAACAAGTCCATGACTGGGGAAGGGCCTTCTAACTTCAAATCCGGCACCTTCCAACTGCCTGTGAGAGCCGACAATCTTAGTTATCATGCGCTCAGCAGCTGGGAAGCT
Organism: Acidimicrobiales bacterium; assembly: GCA_027452005.1. Taxonomy (GTDB): domain Bacteria; phylum Actinomycetota; class Acidimicrobiia; order Acidimicrobiales; family JAKAVM01; genus JAKAVM01. The sequence goes on along the minus strand of DAIDHF010000015.1, from coordinate 36,652 downwards.
TTGATTTCCAAGCCGAGGAAGGCTGTTGAGTGATTCCACGGTAATAGCAGGCATAGTGAAATGTATAACACGTCTAAATCAAGATTTCTTCCAGCCAGGCAATAGACTCACTGAAATAATTGCGTCAAGATTTTGGGTTGTTGGGGAATTTGGATCGAGTTGGTAATATAATCCTTATATAGATACGATTCAGTTGAGAGCAATACACCAGGCAGCAGTTGATTACGTCAATGTCATCTCTTGTAATGGCGAAGAGCCAGTTGTCTTTGATCAAGTTGCGAAGTTCTCATGGAACGGCCAAGTTTTCGGTCTTCTAGATCGCCAGCAAGGAATTACTAAGCCGCGACAGATTCCGACAGCTATATCTATTAGAACTACTTTTACCAGGCCGGGAGCAAATCCTCCATATAGTGACAAGATTGGTGTTGACGGTCTTGTGCGGTATAAATACAAAGGGACGGATCCAAATAATTTTTCTAATAGCGCTCTTAGAGCGACTATGGATCACAAGCTACCGATAGTTTGGTTTTTTGGGATTGACTCAGGTACATACCTTCCAATCGCACCTGTATATGTAGTCGGAGATGAACCGGGTAATCTCCAATTTTCGGTAGCATTTGAACACCGAGATTCAATGCCTTGTTCTGACTTAGACCTCGATACCAGAAGCTACAACGATCGAATTGTAAGCCAACGTCTCCATCAACCAATATTTCGTCAGCAAGTAATGAGGGCCTATAGTACTCAATGCGCTGTTTGTCAGTTGAGAATCCCAAAGTTGCTTGACGCTGCACATATATTGCCTGATTCCCATCCCAAAGGTCGGCCGATCGTTGCAAACGGTCTATCCTTATGCAAGATTCATCATGCTGGTTACGATGAAAATATAATAGGAATCCGTCCGGATTTAATTATCGAGGTCAAACCGGACATTTTGAAGACACGGGACGGTCCCATGTTGCTCCACGGGATCAAGGAATTTCACGGTTCGTCTATAACGGTGCCTCGAAATCCAAGAGAACGCCCGGAGCCATCAAGATTAGAAGAGCGCTTTTGGAGCTTCCGAAATGCCGTGTAGAACAAATGTTCTTTGAGATAAGGCAGTGTCTTACCCTGGCTGTAGGGTTCAACCTATACACAACAATTGGGAGGACTAGGAGAAGCAATGTCTGGAGCATCCACTGAAACAACCAAAGCAAGAGCTCGAAGTCAAATAATAAAGCCGTCATCAAGTGCCGTTGAACCTCAAAAGAATATTTCTGTTGATCGGGTTTTTGAAAATCAGGATAATTCAAATGAGGAACCTGAACGCACGTTATACGGGTCGTTGTCTCCTAAATTTCCAATTCTTGAAAACTATCTTAGGTTAGCCAATTTTGGGACAAGCGTTATGCCGATGAACTCTCTTCAGTGGGAGTCTACGGTGCTGGCATTCTCGGGGTATGAACCCTTTATCTACTACTCGGCATTGCCGGGAGGAGTTGAAGTTGAGAAGTATCTAGATAGTACTCTCAGACCGGTTCGGTGTGTAATTTCCAAAGAAGCTAGGGAGTACTTGCTTGAGGGAAGCGAGTTTCATGTGTACTGTTTTACCGATCCGGGAACTACTACCATGATAACGACGGCCAAAACTCAAGAAATAGCTGAGCGGGTGGGTGGTGAACTCTTCAGATCAATCGACGAAGATTGTTCAGCCAAAGGTGATGACTTTTTACCAGTTGAGTTCTGGCGAGTTTCATCCGATGAGGCTAAGAGCAAACATCGAGTTATCGATATCCAAGAGTGGTCTAAGATAAGAGATAATTACACGGCTCCCGTCCAAAAAGGGATAGAGGATGCAATTGGAACATCCCCAAAGGAGCTTTCGAATGGAATCGGGAAGATACTTGTTTGGCATGGTCCCCCGGGGACAGGGAAGACTTACGCGGTAAGGGCCCTGATGTCTGCCTGGATGCCGTGGTGCGACTCAAAGGTTATCCTTGATCCTGCTAGGGCCATTCAAAATAGAGACTTTTTTGAAGACTTAATCCTATTTGACTCTAGCCAGACCAAGTCAGATGCTTGGAAGCTTTGGATTATCGAGGACGCAAACGTACTCTTTGAACCTGATCCTTACGACAGGAACGGTGGAATCATAGGCAAGTTGTTGAGCTGTAGTGACGGCCTACTTGGTCAAGGTTCAAGGTCAATGTTTTTGATCACGACCAATCTGAAGGAGTCGGCTATACCACCTTCCCTGCTAAGGCCGGGAAGGTGTCTTTCGAAGGTTACTTTTGAGCCCTTTAGTCCACTACAAGCCCAAGGTTGGCTGGGAGATAACTTTGGCCGTCCCCAAAAGTCACTCCCACTCGCGAAGCTATTTGAGATCAAACGGGGGAGGTCACCGGTTCTCCTGGAGGCTAAGGCTGGGGAGTCCTCCCCCGGGCCCTATCTCTAAGGTTTGCATTTAGGCAAAAAGAAACCTAAGTTGGTCACGCCATGTCACGGGCCTCCGATCGGCTAATTAGCAAGAAGAATGTGCTACTCGCGAGGATAATCAATGGAACCTGGAACTGGGTGTGTAAGAGGGGAACGATTGGTCACCTTGATCGCTTCGCAAAGAGATTTGGTCTATTTGGAAAGGGGGCCTGTCTGATGTTTCCCAGAGGAACCATCTTTGGGGAGCGATGGATTCACGTCGGCGAGGACACCCTAATAGGTCCTCTTGCATGTATTTCAGCTGGAATGGTCCCGGGCCAAGAAATGGTCTCAAACCCGGTTGTCTCGATTGGACAAAGGTGCATGATTGGCCGCGGGAGCCACATCGTGGGGCACTTTGGTATTGAGATTGGCGACGACGTTATTACCGGTCCATATATCTATATGACCGATCAAAATCACGGTTATGAAGACCCGACTGTTCCCATTAGAGAGCAGTGGCCAACTGATAAGCCAGTTTCAGTTGGGTCGGGTACCTGGATAGGCACCGGGGTAACAATTCTTCCGGGAGCTTGCGTTGGGGCTAACTGTGTTATAGCCGCCAACTCGGTGGTGACCGGGGTCTTCCCAGACAGGTGTCTTATTGCCGGGGTTCCGGCCAAGATAATGCGCGAGTTCAAACAGGGTTCAGGTTGGGTCAAGAACTAGGTTTGCCCGGTTGCATTAGGAGAAAATGAGCCGTGAAAGCGGTGTTACCTTCCAAAGAGTCCGTGTCGACCAGCGCCGCTGGCAAAACGAGACGCACCTGCCTGGGTTTCGCCAGAGTTCAATACAGCTATTCCTAGATCGGTCTCGTTGGCCAGGGCGGCGGGAAATTCTAAGTCGAACTGTTCATAGACACTCTGTCGATCTGACCTCATAGAGTATTGAGGAAACCCACACAGGGTTTCGGCCAGTTCAAGGGCGGTCTTTAGTGCTGAACCAGGTTCACATACCCGGTTGACTAGCCCCATTGCGAGAGCTTCCATTGCACCAACTGGTCTTCCGGTCAAGATAATGTCTAGGGCCCTAGACTGTCCGATGAGTCGCGGAAGCCTAACGGTCCCCCCATCGATCAGGGGAACCCCAAAGCGCCTACAAAATACCCCGAAAACTGCGTTGTTAGAGGAGACTCGTAGATCGCACCATAGGGCCAATTCAAGTCCACCTGCCACGCAGTAGCCCTCAACGGCCGCTATGGTTGGCTTGGTGAGCATCAGGCGGGTCGGACCCATTGGACCAGGTCCATGTCGCTCAACCCGATTGGCCCTTGGTTGTCCAGGTTCAGCAATGGCCACTAGGTCTGCTCCTGAGCAGAATGTATCCCCTGAACCGGTTAGCACGGCTACGAGTTGGTCCGGGTCTCGGTCAAACTCGACAAAAGCGTCGTGTAAGGCCCTTGAAGTCTCCCGGTCAACCGCATTTTTTAGTTCGGGACGGTTGATTGATACTACGGTCACCTGGGAGGACTTTTCGACTACAACTGGAGTATCATCCACGATTTAGAAGTCTACCAAAGGCCTAGCTAAATCTGTATTTTTGTGGTTCCAAAAATCGAGGGCGACTATTTGCCGGTTAGACCCTTGGCAATAACTAGGCGCAAGATATCGTTGGTACCCTCTCCAATTGCCAGCAGGGGAGCATCACGGTAAAGCCTTTCAATCTCAAGTTCAGTAGAGTAGCCGTAAGCACCGTGGATACGCATGGCCTCTAGAGAACTCACCAGGGCAGTCTCGGAGGATAGGATCTTTGCCATGGCCGTGTGCATGTCGGCCCGATACTTCTTGTGTGATGGGACCTGACCAGGCTCACTAGATGAATCAGTCCTATCCAGGAATGCCTCCCGAGACTTATCATACTCACATGCCGCCCAATAAGTAAGTAGTCGAGATGCCTGAATTGAGATGGCCATGTCGGCAAGTTTGCATTGGACGGCCTGGAATTGATTGATCGGCTTCCCAAAGGCCTCCCGTTGTGAGGCGTACTCAATAGCCTTGTCTAGGGCACTTTGAGAGATCCCGATTCCCCGAGCGGCAACATTGATTCGTCCCAGCTGCAAGGCCGAGAGTGCTTGGATCATACCCCGGCCGGGCTCCCCACCTAAGATGTTATCTACCGGAACTCGACAGCCGTCAAGGACGATCTCACAGGTCTCTGGTCCTTTGTAACCTAGTTTGCCCAAGTCGCGAGATATTGTCAGGCCGGGAGTGTCTCTGGGAACAATCACAATTGACATTCCTCGATGGCGTGGAGTTGCGTTGGGATCCGTCTTGAGCAGTACGGGTATAAGCTCAGACCTTCGTGCGTTGGTTATCCAGGTCTTGGTTCCAGTAATCACTACCTCGTCATTGTATATTTCACCTCTTGTAGAAATACCCTGAAGGTCTGATCCGGCTCCAGGCTCGGTTAAGGCCAGACACGACCGATAGGTCCCCGCGGCAAGTTTTTCAAGCCAGGACTCCTTTTGTGCAAGGGTTCCAAAATTTGAGATCATCTCGCAAGCCACGCTATGAGTACCGATTAGCCCGGCTGCACCCATCCATCCCTTGGAAATCTCCTCAAAGACAATTGCTAAACTTACCGAGTCAAGTCCTAACCCTCCAAAATCTACAGGAACAGTGATCCCAAATAGTCCTAGTTGTTTGAGTCCGGCAACGATCTTTTCCGGGTACTCCCCACTGTGTTCTAGATCTCTAGCGTGCGGGGATATCTCACGTTTTACAAACTCGGATAGGCTAGACTTGAAGTCAAGCTGGGTTTGGCTCAGTTCGAAGTTCACGATCTTAGATTATCAACGAAATGTCAAGAGACTCAGTTACTTTACAATCTGTGCCTAACCCGGGCGAACAATCCAAGGTGTCAAAGGCCTGGAAGGTTGCAAGGCCCCTGTCAGGGATTGTCCTAGCGTTTGTGGCCTTGTACGCGGTCTCGGGAAGAAGTGACGAGCTACATTCTGTCGGAAACTATCTGGCAAACGTCAACTGGAAGTGGATAATCCCGGGGGTCGTTGTCGAACTAGGGTCTATGGTGGCCTTTGCGGCGATTCAGTGGAGCCTGGTTCGGTCTTCTGGTCTAAATGTCAGACTAACCCGGCTTCTTGGAATTACCTTTGCCGGGAACTCAATTACTAACTCTCTGCCGGCAGGTCCTGCCTTTGCCAGTTTTTTTGCCTTTCGTCAGTACCGTCGTAATGGAATCGACAATGCCTTGTCGGGATGGATTCTCTTTGGGCTATTTGTGGCGTCGTCAATAACCCTGGCCATATTGGCATTTGTTGGACTCATCGTGGCAGTTTCTACCGGGTCGGGCTCATTTGGGGTTGCCAACTCAATAGTAATCTCACTGGTGGGGGCGTTGGTGTTTGCGGCCGGGGCGCATTATGTGTTGAGAAAGCGCCACTTGGTCGAGAGAATTGCATTGCATGCCATCAAGGCAAGCCAGAAGATTTTTCACCGCCCGAGGTTCGATGCACAGGAGAAGGTCAAGGAAATAGCCGAATTACTGCACCACGCCATACCGTCAAGGTCAGACGCTATAAGGGCTCTATGTTGGTCAATGGCCAACTGGCTCCTGGATCTGGGATGTCTAATCACGTCTTATTGGGCACTTGGGGTTGACATTCCCTGGTCGGGACTCCTCTTGGCATACGGTGCAGGTCAACTGGCTGCAAATCTTCCAATCACTCCAGGTGGTCTTGGGGTCGTAGAGGGAAGCCTAGAAGTTGCCCTGGTGGCCTTCGGGGGAACCCAGGCTTCTACGGCTGCCGCTATTCTCTTGTACCGGCTAATAAGCTTTTGGCTCTTGCTCCCAATTGGTTGGATCTGGTGGATAGCACTTCACAGAGGTGAGGCAAGAGATGCCCGAGCCTCGAAAGTGTCGACAGGTGAACCCAGTGCACATCAAGGAGTTCAAAATGTTCAGGCCTAAAGCGTGGATGGTTACAAGTAAGTGCAAGGCGAGAGGTCTGTTTGTGATGGCGATCTTTGCGGCTGGTTTGTCATCGTGTGCGGGTGGACATGCTGGGCTGGGTACGCCTACGAGTACGTGTTTTTTGGCACTTCCCCAGGCAGCTCAGGCAGTTCACTCGTCTGGCAAACTTATTGGAGTAAAGTCCTTTAATCCAAACAAACTCAGTCAAGAGCTTCAAAGAAGACTGGCCCGAATTGAAAACTTCCAAATCGGAAGTTTACCGGGCCAAAGTACCGGGGGAACCCAACCAGGTGATCTCAAGCGACGCAGGGCAATTGCCTACTTGGAACGGGTTAACTACGAACTTGAACGCTTTAACGGCAAAGACGTATGTGCGGTTGAGTATCAAGGAAAGTATCTCCCCGGAAGTGTGAGTTATTCGTTAAACATGAACTCAAGCGGACCATATGCGCTGATTGTTCTTCCTGAACGAGGGGGGCAACCGGTAATATCCTTAGTCTTGAAGCGACTCCCAATATCTTTGAGACACTTTTTCTAACCCGAAAAAGCCAAAGAGAACTTAGATATCATCAATAGTTAGCACTGAGCCGGTCAGTCTGTCTTGGTTGGATTTCCTGAACAAAATATACAGGGCTGATCCCCAGATAATAAAAATACCGGCCACCTTCGCCAGTACCCCGGCCATCTGTTGGTCAAAGAGGGGACTAAGAGAAAGGCTATGAGCTCCTCGAATATATGTCCTATAAAAGGGGTGTCTGGCAAAGATGTACACCAGGGACAAGAAGTTTGGGATGAGAGACTGGATAAAGAGATAGCCTGCCTTACCACCAGGACTTATCGGAGCCGACTGTCGGGTAAGCCCAAGAGCGGGAATCCACAGGACAAATCCCGATGTCACCAGGGCGAGTCGGTCAAGGGACTCAATCCAGAGATTTGATGCCGAGAGCGAAACAACATCAGGTGCTAATGAGCCAATCTGGACGACGTTGAACACGACTATGGCGACAACGGGCGTTACGAGTCCCTCGAACTTGCGCAAGATCTTGTTGTAGGTTGAATCAATTTCAAATATCCATCTTGGAAAACCCAATAGAAATAATCCTGGCCCAATCAGGACTAAGAGTACATTTTGGAAGAGCCGGGCAATGAGCAAGTAGTGAGTTGCAAGGTCTTCAAGGGGCCAACCCAGGGCCAAGAACATCGAGACAATTCCCGTGATAGCTACTAGGTAGTTACGTGGGGATACCGAGTACACTTTGTCCAGATGACCGAGACTTGTTGGTCTCTCGCCAAACTTGAGAGACATGGCCCTAAGATGCAAGAGGTGAGCTAGTCCAAGGGCCAATATGGCTATTGATAGCAAATGGATGTGGAACTGCCAGGGTCTATTCAAGGCCAGGCACTTTCTCAACATCTTTCACGGGGCCAAGCCAGACACTACTATGGTTCCCGTGGACAAGAATGACGTACTTGAACGACTTACCAATCTGACCTTGCTTCTACTTGAGGCTAACCGCCCATTAACTATCACAGAGATATGCCAGTCAATTCCAGGATACAAGGGTGGACCAGATGAGGTATCGGTGCGTCGCCAATTCGAGCGCGATAAGAACACCCTTCGGGCTGAGGGGATACCGATCAAGGTCGTCTCCATAGACAATGGTTCGCAACTCGGTTACCGCATTTTGAAATCCGAGTACTATCTTCCGGATTTGAACCTCACAGAAGACGAGAAAAGGGTGTTGGCCATAGCGGCTTCCGAAGTCCACATAGACAACTTTAGTTCACTAAATCCCCTTAGGAAGCTTGGAGTGACGGGGCAGCTTGATACCCAAAGTGAACTGCCGGTTTCGTCAACTCTTAGCTCACATCCTGAATTGCCAGTGCTATTTAGGGCAATTACAAATCGGAACATGGTGTCGTTTAGCTATAAAGGTAGGGACCGATTAGTGGGGGGTTACGGTCTTGTATCTAGAAAAGGGCTCTGGTATTTGGTGGGATTTGATACCTCCCACGGAGAAGTCAGGACCTTTAGGGTCGACCGGATAGAAGGCCAGGCACTTGAAGAGGAGGGATCTACTTACGAGATCCCTGATAACTTTCAGGTTGGTGCTGAACTCCCTAATTTTGACTGGGAGATCGGCGAGAGCAAACCTATCATGGCAAAGGTCCGATTTGATTGCGAGGTCGCGGAACTAGTAACTGCTTTAGTTGGAAGCGACAAGGTGGTCAGCCACAACAGTGACGGGAGCAAGATCGTTGAGATCTCGGTGGTTGGTTCGCAGTCCTTTAGGTCTTGGATACTCTCTTACGGCTCACACGCCGAGATAGTTGACCCCCCGGAACTTCGCGAAGATCTCATAAAGTGGCTTGGTCAAATCTGCGAATATAGCGAGCAATATCGAAAGTCAGACAATTGAGCCTTCCACAAACATCTATTGACCGTTTCAGGCTTCTATTTTCCATACTCGCCAAGCTGTCTGTGGAACACTCGGTGAGGATAGACGATCTGGCCCAAGAGTACGAGTTGGAGCGAGACGACGTTATAGGACTCTTAGAGTTAGCCGCGTGTTGTGGAATCCCTCCATATACACCAGAGGCCCTTTTGTTCGTCTATATCGACGGTGAATACGTAAAGTCGGACCTGGAAGCTACAATGGGATCGCCCCGTCAACTGAGCGCCCCAGACGGCTTTGTGCTGGCGGTAACCATCAGGTCGATGATGGCTAACTCGTCGACCCCCGAAGACGGGCTACTAGAAAGTGTGGCCCAGAAACTAGAGAGTGCCCTAGGCAAGGTCTTGCCGGTAACAGTGGCACAAAACCCGGTTCCCTGGTTTGCGCAGATCAAAGGCGCGATTGAGTCTCAACTCCAGGTTGAGATCGAATATTTCTCACTGTCTACAGGTTCGACCTCCTCAAGGGTGATTGAGCCCTTGTATCTTTTCTCTGAACAGGGTAACTGGTACGTGGACGCATACTGTCACAAGGCCAACGGATATAGGCATTTTAGAATTGACCGGATAAGAAAGGTGACGATTCTTGACACCCCGGTTACAGCGGCCAGACGCCAGTCGGGGTTTTTCGAAGACTCGACTTCGGTTTTTCTCAAAGTTAACGCGTCTCAACTTCCAATGTTTGACCGGGTCTTCAAGAAATCTATTTCAGACTCCGGCGACGGCACCTTTGTTGTTGAAATACCCCTGGGTTCTCGGGTATGGCTAGATAACTTCCTGCTCATCCTAGGGGCTGGAGCAAAGGTCCTGTCTCCCGAGGACCTCTGTGACAGACCCCTTCAGGCGGCCCGAGAACTCCTAAGGATATATGGCCAGACCTGTTGACTTTAGCGAGATATCGTGATCTAATCTTGTAGCTGTCCTAGGAGCAGTTTCTTCTGGTGCCGTCTCGGGCGTTTCGGGAAATGGGTTGACGTAAGTCTCCAGACCCGCACTCAGTCTCCAGTGGGGTGAGAAAATACTTTCCGTGTCACCACTAAAGAGCTGCGACAACTCGTACTACTTTTCGGGTCCCGAACATAGTGAACGTGACCACTGGATAGGACGAGGTGCACAGCAACTTCAACTAACTGGCCCGGTCGACCAAGATCACTTAGATGGTTTTTTCGCCGGGCGTGATGTCCGCGGATCGAATCTTCTAACCCAGGCACGGTTAGGCAAGCACAGAACTAATCTAGGGTATGACTGTGTATTTTCTGCTCCAAAGTCGGTTTCTCTAGTTGCGCTGGCCGGACCCACCGAGTTGGCCAGAGAAGCCCACAGGGCACATCGAACGGCCGTGACTCGGGCTTTAGAGTTTTTTGATTCCCAGATATCTCAGGTAAGGCGGCAAGGTAGCACAAAGACCACCTATATCGATTCAATTGGAATAGTCGGGGCGGGCTTTGAGCACGCCGTAACCCGGTCCCTGGATCCCCATCTGCACTCACACGTGGTTTTTGCCAACCTTACGCGTGGGTCTGACGGACTCTGGTCTTCGTTCAATTCAGCCTTTATCTGGGCGAGTGCAAGGACTACCGGCTATCTCTATCAGGCAAACTTACGCCATGAACTCACCAAGACCTTGGGTGTTGGCTGGGCTCCAGTAAAAAACGGAGTGAGTGACATCTCAGGAATTCCCCGTGGCGTTATCGAGAGCTTTTCAACCAGGTCCCAACAGATTCAAGCACGCCTTCACGAGCGCAGTGCGGATATTTCGACGGCCAACAGGTATTCAATGAAACGGTTCGCGGCGCTCTCGTCACGTGACGATAAGCCCGTTGACTTTGACCTAAGGGGGCTTTCTACCTTGTGGCAAGAACGCCTTGAGACCTTGGGAGTTGAGCTGAACGGTGACTCGAACCTATTTCACAGGTCCCAGGTTCCCGAAGTCTCTAATCGATTAGACGTCGAACTAACCTCGGCAATTGTCTCAAGTCGGGCAATGGCCAGGTCACCCTTTGGCTTGTACCGTCACACGGTCAACACGGCCTGTGAGCTTATCAAACCGGGTTCCGATCCAGGTCAAATAGTCCAAATCGCCCGCGAGGTTGTCGAATCCCCAATCATCAGGCGCGAGCGTAGAAATCTAGGTCTCTCCAACTATCTGGCCGCTTCCAATGGCTCACTAGAGAAATCTCGATCAACTTTGAATAGATCGAGAGACCTAGTTTACGGTCGCACAAATCTCAAAGACCCCTTCTTGGGGGCGGTAAAGTCTCGAGACCTTATCCCAAGTCGTTCTTTGTAACCTGGATAGCTCTTAGCGATCAAGGAAGGGAGTCTGCTCAGCCAATTTTCGGGTGAGCCCAGGTTTCAACTCTCCACAGAGGCTCTTGAAGGGTTCACAGCTGAAATACGGCGTAACCTCCAAGTGACATGGCGACCTACCCGATTCGATGAGGAGAGCCCGGTTGGCCTCTCCGGTGTAAATCTTGTCAGGGGGAAGTTGCGGTACAGATTCGAGAGCGTACGAGTCGTTCCTGGTACGCCTGAGCGCATCCCACCACCTGGGGTTTGAAATGGTCTCCCGAACCTCATGACGATTTCCAGCAAGGGCAGCAATTGCATTCAAGGTTGTCATGTCGGCAATACCCGGGAATATGACCTTGGTTCCGAACAGAGTAAGAAAGCCATCGGAGGCCTGACCCCATCTAACACGGGCCTGGGAAAGATCCTGGAGGCAGGCAAGTACGGTTATACCTTGGCCGCCTCCCTCGCTGACCAGAGACGGAAGATCAGGTAATGGGGCAATATTGGCTACCTCGTCTAGCGCAAATAACATTTGAGGCAGCTTCTCGTTAGAAAGGTTGCCCTGAAATCGCTCCGTTTTGATGTTCTCCAGGAACCCGACAATTATAGGGGCCACCAGATTTTGAAAGCGCGCAGGAGCTGGAATGTAGATGGTATCGCTAGACTTTGCATACTCGGCCAGGTTAAGGCGCTGCCCTGATGTCGCGGCCGACTGGAGTGCCCCTTCCGAGCGATAGGCCGTTAGAAGACTTGAACTTGTTGACCAAATCCCGCTCAGCTCTCTGTCATCTGTTGAAAGAATGCCATACAAAAGATCAGCGGCGACCTGGGAGTTGTTGCTTTCAAGTACCCTCAGAGCGTCGCTAGCATTTCTCCGATTTACCCACGATAGAAGTTGACCCATGCCCATCTCTTCGAGGGCGGCAGCGTGGAATAGAGGACCCAGTAGTGACTCCGCACGCTCTTGCCAGTGGAATGAGTCGGTAGAGCTAGTGGCCCAGGTTGTTGCCTTTGACATCGATCTAGCCATCAAAAGTGCCCCGTCCCATGTAGTTGAACAGTCAATTGGGGACCAAGATATAGAATCAACCATTCGCGGAGTCGTGACCGTTCCGGTTGGGTCAAAAACTACACACTTTCCCGATTTGGCGCGTTTTTGCCAAGTTAGTTCAATAATCTCGGTCTTAGTAGAGGTTGCAACAATCGGACCGTTGGCCAGTAACAGTGTTGGAACGATTATTGACGATGTCTTTCCAGACCGTGGTGGTCCGAGTACCAATATTGCATCTTCGGGCTTTGACCAGTGCCAACCATTTACTGATTTCCCCAGGTAGAACGCACTATCTCGTGTTAATGACTTAGTTAGCTCACCAATTTCCACAAATGAAAACTATCGCGTAAATAAGAAAATGAAAAGGGAAACTAAGTTGTTGAAACTAAGTGCGAGTTCGTCTGGAAACGCCAATTTGCCTCTCAAATAGTTAAAAGAACTTCGATGATAAGTCTTGATAGATGATTCCGCGCGTGTACCTCTAAAATATTGTATTGTTAACACACGAAGTATAACTTCGGAATATGAGTTGACTTCGCGCGAATTGGTAATTAAATTTAACCGAGATGCTTTTCTAAGCAAACGGAGCGAAAGTTTTGCTTACTGACGATAGGAGGTGGCGGTTGTAAATAGCTCAACCGGTTTGAACTAAAAGTTCGATCGGTTAAACTGCCGAGGGCGTTCTACGTCAGTTGTCTCGGTTGTCAGATAAATGTCAACAAGTAAAAGAATGAATAACTGAACATAACGAAAAGATCGGAGAGCTAATATGCCAAAAGCAGCACCGAAAAGAAAGCCGGCAGCCAAAAAGGCAGCCAAAAAATCACCAGCCAAGAAGGCTCCTGCAAAGAAGTCAGCGGCTAAGAAGACCGTAGCCAAGAAGGCGGCCAAGAAGGCTCCAGCACGCAAGGCTCCTGCAAAGAAGTCAGCGGCTAAGAAGTCAACAGCCAAGAAGGCGGCGAAGAAGGCTCCAGCACGCAAGGCTCCTGCAAAGAAGTCAGCGGCTAAGAAGTCAACAGCCAAGAAGGCGGCTGCTAGAAGGCGCTAGTGCTAGATATGTCGGCATCCAAGAGGTGTCGACTATATTTGACTAATCAATTTGAAAGCCTCGCCCTCCGAAAGGTTGGCGAGGCTTCCTTTTTCAGAGAGGTTGCTATATAGCCAGTCGCTAAAGTTGCTAATCCCGCGTTGATCGTTGGGACTTTGAATATTCATCGTAGAAAGCAACTGGCTTTGGTGCGCAAGTAACGCGGTTAGCTTGTGCTCGTAAAATCCTGAAACATCTTCAATGTGATCTTCAACCTCTGCTTCATAGAGAAGCGCCATGTCGCAACGATGAAACCCCTCTTGTTGTCCGGCAGTGTAATTGGGTTCGCGGGCGCAAACAATCGCGTCTAACGTTATTAGTCCTGCCTCTCGGTGGTCAGGGTGTAGACGATAATGCTTCCAGGGGTCATGGCCAAGAATTACATTGGGACGCGTGTGGCGAATTACCGAGCATACCTTTGCAATGGTCTCTCTAGACAGCTCTAGTTGTCCGTCAGGTTCGTCGAGAAAGAAGACATCTGAGTCAGTCAAACCAAGTTTTGTTGCGGCATCAATTGCTTCATGTTTCCTGGTTCCTCTAAGCAGGCCACGATCCATCTTTGGGTCCCACGATCCCATTGAACCATCGGTCAGTATGAGGATATAGACCCGGCAGCCTTGAGCGGCCCACTTTGCTAAGGTGCCACCACAGTTGAATTCAACATCATCTGGATGGGCACCAACTGCTAGGGCGACCCGTGGTGTGGAGAGATTGGTGGTAATTTTCACAGCTAAAGGGTTCCTAGCGCAGATTTGACCTGGTCTTTATAGTTATTGATTATCTTGTTGAGTTCAGCCGAGGTAACTAGGGATTGTAGCGAAACCAGCTCATTCCAGTCTGAGGCAGTGTCAATGTCGAGTCCTAACGGGCTGGGATCTATTACCACGGGGTCTAGGTTGAGTGCTTTTGCTTGACCTAGGTGATTTTGGAACGACCTGGGTCCGTATTGAAAACAAAAACCGTCGACGCGACTGAGGCCAGCAAGAGAGTTAGCAGGCAACGAGAGTAGGTTGGTACCGTCACCGAGCCGGTCAGGGATAATAACAGCCTGAGCCGGATCGACCCCGCTTGTTATCAGGTCTAGGTTTTGGGCCAGGGGTAGATCGGAGTGGATTACCGATATTCGCGAGTAACCCTCGAGCCTGGCGGCATTAGCGGCAAGCTGCACAGATTGGTTAAGGCCAATCCCGGGGTTCTTGGAGACCATGAGATGCTTTGACCTGGCCCAAGAAGCCACGGTAGGTGACTCGCATACCACACGAATTGGTGACCTGGTTGATTGCGAACAAACTAGGTCGGCCAGTGCAATGGCTAGGAGTTCCCTTGTAGACTTATCGAGTAAACCGGACAGGCGGGCCTTGGCCTGAGAAAAGTCCTTTATTGGCACAAGTATAATTTCGTTCATTAGAAGGTGTTAGCAAGACTTTATGGCATTTGAGCATTGGTGGGTAGTTGGCCGACGATAAATATCTGGTGAATGGCTCAGAGAGAGTCTGTGTGTTAGGCGCTGGCTCTTGGGGTACGACCGTGGCAAACCTGATCTCCAGGTCGACCAAGACAATCCTTTGGGCCAGGAGCCAAGAAATAGCCCAAGAGATCAACGAGAATCACACAAATAATAAGTACCTGGCCAACAACGTTCTTTCGGCTGACCTGGGGGCTACTCACCAACTTGACCAGGCTCTCCATAGGTGTACGTTGATAGTCGTCGCCGTACCATCTCACGGAGTTCGGGCAATCCTAGAGGCGGCGTGTACCATGATTGATCCGAGAGTTCCAACTGTAAGTCTAACCAAGGGAATCGAGGCCAAATCGAATCTCAGGATGACCCAGGTAATTTCCGAGGTAACCGGAGTCAGCAGGGTCGGGTTCCTAACTGGACCAAATTTGGCCGGTGAGGTAATTGAAGGTCAACCAACCGCAAGTGTTATTGCGACCACTGATGATGAACTGGGCGCGCTGATCCAGAGATTGGTCCACTCCAAAACTATGCTGGTATATCGCAACCGCGATGTCGTGGGAAGTGAGATTGCCGGGGCCCTCAAGAATGTGATGGCCATTGCGGCCGGAATGGCAGCCGGGCTTGGATTTGGGGATAATTCTCGGGCTGCTCTTATAACTCGGGCACTTGCCGAGGTGGGCCGTCTGGGGGTTAGATTAGGTGGGCGTCCAATGACTTTTGCTGGACTTGCCGGGCTGGGGGACCTAGTTGCTACGTGCTCGTCCCCGAGGAGTCGTAACTACTGCGTGGGACGCATGTTAGGTCAAGGAATGGGCATAGACGAGATTATGGGCAAGATGAACATGGTGGCCGAAGGCGTCAAGACTGCCCCGGTGGCCGTTGAGTTGGGCTCTACTCACCAAGTGGACATGCCAATTTCTCGTGAAATATCGCGTGTATTGGCCTCAATCCAAACCCCGGGTGAGTGTGTAGCAAACCTCCTCGACCGAGGCCCTGGTGACGAATTAGAAGGAATCGAAAATTGAGTGAGGCGCCAGATGGTGAGCCAGGCCTGATCAAGGAGTTCCTCCTAGATCTCGGAGCTAGTCAAGACGAGATTGATGAGGCCGTCTTACAAGACCAACTAGAGATCCTTGCTATTGAAAGGCTCTTATTGCCAGCGGGTGAGACCTTTGACCGGGTTGAGCTCTCTAGAAGAACCGGGATGCCCCTGGAGCTTTCCAGTCGTTTCTGGCGTGCTCTGGGCTTTCCCGATACTCCTGACACCGAACCGGTTTTCACGGAGCTAGACGTCGAGGCCGTCTCAATTGTTCAGGGGCTCTTGTCGTTGGGTCTGGCTGACGTGGAGTCTGCAATTCAACTAGGGAGGGTTCTAGGCTCATCAATGGCCCGACTTGCCGAGGCCCAGGTAACCATGACCCAGGTGCGCGAGGCAGGACAGAGCCCGGCAGAGGCTGCCGAAAACTTTGCCCTGGTAGCAGATGCCACGTTGCCCTCAATTGCTCGGTTGATCGATTACTCGTGGCGACGTCACTTGCTTGCGGCGGCCCGCCGAGCCGTGCTAGCCGGGGCTACCCAGGAAGAGGGTACTAATCAGATGCAAGTCGACCTCACGGTGGGATTTGCAGATATGGTCGGTTTTACCGTTCTAAGCCAGCAACTCAGTGACCTGGAACTAGGTGCGGTCATATCTCGGTTTGAGTCACTCGCATATGACACAGTACCGGCCTATGGGGGCAGGATCGTCAAGATGATCGGGGACGAGGTCATGTTCGTCACTGATGAACCCTTAGCGGGAGCTAAAATTGCCTTGGCCCTAAGTGAGGCTCACAGCAAAGACGAACAACTTGAAGATCTCCGGGTTGGCCTGGCATACGGAAAGGTTATAGCCCGTGACGGCGACTACTTTGGTCCAATCGTGAACCTGGCTTCTCGAATTGTTGACCTGGCCCGACCCGGGACCATTTTGGCTTCGTCAGATTACAAGGAGATCCTTGGGCCCGGGGACCGAGATGGAATCAACTGGAAACCTGTCCGAATACGATATATCCGAGGAATTGGGAAAGTTCAGGTGTGGTCTCTACGGTCAGGTGATCTACAGACCGAATAAGCGGACAGTCTGGATCTTGTGTGGTCCAAGGATTGTTGAACCAGTAAATTCTCCAGTTGATCGTCCGAGAAGATCAATAAGACTCCCCTGACAGGGCTTATTGTCCTCGTTAGATATCGTAACCTGGCTAGGGGTTGAAGTCGGGTTGAACATCCTAGCAGTAACAAGTCCTGTGTCCCGGTCTCTAGTTATCGACGAGACCTCGCAACCGTCTATCTTTAGAAGTTGCCTTGATTCATCGACGGGTCTTGCATTGGGAGGGTCATGGTCATATGGGCACACGACGACATCCAAGGGGACTAAAAAGCTATCGGCTAGCTCATAAGGGTTGTAAGTAGAGCTGGCCAGGGCGTAGGAAACCTGAATGTCTTCGAGCATCTGCGAACCGTCCATTTCAATTGGGGGGCCAGCTGGAAGGGGTCTATAGGACATCTCGACCCGAGATAGAAATCCGGTAGCTCGCAAGAGAGTCAAGGCCATCAGGTAGGCCGGCCCGGGGCGCCCGTCAAGAAAGGAGTTCAGATCATCACTGACGAGTTCATATTCGAGCAGGCCCTGGTGGAACACGGTTATCGCCCCACTGGACACGAAACGCCGTGACGGGTATGTTGCAAGCCCTACTTCAGTGGGTCCACCCTCGTTTGAAAGAGGACGCTCAACCACACAAAAGGCACACTCTGCCTGAGAGCTATAGGCCGGAGTAATTAGCGGAAAGATGGTCCTAACCCTGTGATCGCGCGACTCATTCTTCCAGCGTGTCGTGATCCTGACCAGGGGATCATCGGCCCTGATTTCAAGTTCAGTGGTAAGGTCAACTAGAACCTGTCCCGTGCGGGCCCGACCAGTCTCATCAATTCGTTCTGGCCAGCTAAATAGGCGGTGCGTTCTTATTACAGACTTTACCGGGCCAAGTTGGGCAAACTCGATTGAAACCGAGTCGGGACGGCTCACGCGAACATCGTGTTGTGGGGGAGAGAAGTTGTAGGTGTCCCCATGGTCCCCCTCGTCGACAATCTGGTCGAATCCAGGGTGACCGTTCCAGGAAAACGTACCATCATTCGGGTCCAACTCAACACTTACCAAGCCGTTTGACAGACCGTGGGGCCCAATCTGGACAACCGGGTGTTCGGGGGTCTTGGGCTTCCACGACCTGTACCCAAACCCGGGGACAGCATCCACCAGGGACGCTACCCTGGTAACTGGTGGCTGGGTTGCAAGTATGTGTACCGCCTTATCAGGGTTTGAGTCTATTTTGCTCACGATGTCTTGCCTGATGGGGGCTACCGGGAACTCGGTCTCTAAGATATCTGAAGCTAGCACTCTGATCTCAAGCGTCTTGGCCTCGACTTGGCAGGTGATCGAGTTGATATAGGTGTCACTACCGATCTGCTGACTCTTGAACTCTCCTATTAGAGCCTTGGCCTGAGGACCTTGGAGGGTAGTGTCTAAAAGAATCGGAGGTCGACTGGAAATTAGCTGGCAACCTGAAGGAATTTCGGTTCCCGGGAGGTCAACGACTACGAGTCCACCTCTAGTGCGATGTGAGGTATTTATGATGCTCGCCCCGGTAATCCCGATTGACCGGGACAACTCACCCAAAACGCGCTCTGAGAGGGCTCTGGCAATCTCTCTAGCCTGTGAGAATCGGTCTAATACCGAGTTGACCACTTCGTCAACTGAACACGCACAGATAGAGTCGTGGGCGCTATTTTCAATAACAAGTTTCCAGGCCGAGTCGAGGAAGGACTGGGCCCAAGTCGGGTCTCTTGAAAATAGGTTCACGAGTGGCTCGGCACGTCGTTCCAATTCTCGCTCGACCAGTGAGGCTGCTTTTTTTACGTCGACCCGATTCGAGGCGACCCCCATGAGTAGATTAGCCCGGGCACTAGAGCGAAGTTCACCGGTTATCTCGGTCATGGATGCCGTTTCGAGTTTAGATCTCGATCCTACATGGCCAATAACTTCTTCGAGACTTACAATCCTAAAGTCGAAATCTTGACAGTTCTGATTTGCTAATTCAAGCGTACGGCTAAGCCAATCCTTTGGCTTTTGGTGGTCGGTCCCGTTCATGAGCAAGATCCCGTCGGGATAGTACGCCCCTCGTGAGCCTGCCAAATCTTCGATAAAGCCAATAAAGTCCTCTGGGTCTTTGGGGACTGCGGACCCGTTCCCGTACCCGTCGATAAGATACTGGGCAATTACACTGGACCCGTCAGGGGAGGTCCACCGGAATCGACCCGTGTTGACCTGACTGGGCACCCCACGCCACACGACCGCGTCGGAGAGTCCAGCTTGACTAAGTATCTGGGGCATCTGGGCTATGTGGCCGAACATATCTGGCAAATACCCGACCTCAAGGTGTCCAGCAAACTGGTCAGCCTTGTATATCCCCAGCTGGAGGTTTCGAATGATGGTCTCACCTGACACCAAGAACTCGTCCATCAAGATGTACCACGGGCCCATGGTCAGGCGACCTTCACGGGCAAGGCGCTCTAGGGATTCACGCATGTGTGGTCTGATTTCCAGGTAATCATCCACAACGGCCATCTGACCGTCCAGCATGAACGTAGAAAAACCCGGATCACGCTCTAGGAGGGTTATCAGAGCGTCAACCAGGTCCACCAAGTGAACCCGGAAGTACTGGAATGATCTATACCACTCGCGGTCCCAGTGCGTGTGGGGGACGATCCAAACCGGCATTGACATAGCAAGCTATCGTACCAAATATTCCGCTCCATAATACCTAGGCGCGGTTTCTTAGTGGAATGCCCATGTCGAATGTCCACACCTGTCTATGTAGCCAGGGCAGGGGTATTGACAAAAAAACCACGGAACAAGGTATGGATACGGGCCTGGCCGCACGATGTGTCTTGGATATGGGTGATCGTGGGATTGATATGTAAGTGTCCCCGATACGACCACCTGGCGACTAGATTGCCACATCTCTAAAGGTCGCTCGTGGCTTGTCGCAAAAAAGTCGTTTGAAGGGCTCTACCTTTCCAGTGCCCGCCGGGGACAAAAGGTCCTCACAAACCTCTGGGTTGGTGACAGCAACATCTCTTATAAATCCATCCAAGATGTTTGAGGTTTGGCCTTAGTGGGCTAGTACCACCAGAGACCTTGTTTGCGTCGACTCACTCTCACGTCGTCGGCGGGGAAGACTCCGGGAAGTTGAGTTCCATCAGACAGTCTCTTGAGAAGATACCCGGTCTCTGAGACCTCAAGAACCTCAAAACCCTTCGACCACGACCCGTCATAGCGTACACACACGTCCACCCGGGTTCCAGGACCAATAACTTCTTGTTCAAGTCTGGTCATCGCCACAACTCCACTCAAGAGAGTTTACCAATCAATTTGTAGACTTTCATGTAGCCTCCGCCGGTTCAATGATGCTCACTAGTCAGTGTCGTCCACCTAGTCCAGATCCTTGAGGGCATTTGTAAAAAGACATAATGGACTGGTAGTTAGTCGATCAGGAAAATGAGCTTTTGGAATCAAGCCCGTACTGTCAA
Organism: Acidimicrobiales bacterium; assembly: GCA_027452005.1. Taxonomy (GTDB): domain Bacteria; phylum Actinomycetota; class Acidimicrobiia; order Acidimicrobiales; family JAKAVM01; genus JAKAVM01. Next base: position 16,296 of record DAIDHF010000015.1, on the reverse strand, counting down.
TTTGTTCTGGTTGGCTCTAGACTTTCAACGTACGATAACACGCATATAGATAACATGAAATGGTCACTAACCTACGGGGTTGGTCGGGAGTTCTTACGTGTCACCAGCAAGGCAAACTTCAACATCTCACGACTCACCTAGTCGACTGGGTGTCGACTGGTTTTCCAGGAGAGCCATTCTTGCCCACCTGGCACTTGTCGTGGTATTTCCCGGCTGCCTGTTTGCGGCCTGGTGGCAGGTAAATAGGGCCCTGAGTGGAAATTTTGCCAGTTACGTCTACTCAATAGAGTGGCCCATATTTGCCGTGTACTCGGTGTTTTTCTGGTGGAAGCTGGTCCACGAGCTACCCGAGGCTCCAAAAGTTGTCACGCCGGGCTCTAGATTGCCAGTTGGAGCCGACGAGGTTCAATCTCGGGTAGACCAGGAACCTCATAACGCACCAGGTGGATTGCGTCGGCCTCAAAATATCGAGACTAGTGGTGAAAACTCGCCCCAAGATAGGGTGAGTAGCCCAGCTGGACCGAGCCCCGGTTATAATGGGCAAGACGATGAAGACGATGACCCAGAGCGTGCGGCTTACAACCGCTATCTAAAGGGGCTAGCGCAAAGTGGCAAACGAAAAACCTGGCGGGGATAGGGTGTTGTCGGGTTCCCCGGCACCTCAGAGCCAGCTCGGGTTATTCTTTGAAGGCTCGCTACGAGGGGCCTTAATGCGTTACAGGGTGTTGGCCTACGTGGTTGGTGTCGGACTTAGCCTGCTTGTCTTTGTTGGAGTTCCTCTCCAGTACCTGGCCGGGTCCAAGGTGGTCGTGGAGATTGTCGGGCCGATACATGGGATCTTCTACATCTTGTATCTCTTGTCGGCTGTTGACCTGATCTTGTTTAGGTGTCGGTGGAACGTTTTGGCCCTACTCCCGCCGGTATTGGCGGGTCTAGTCCCAGGGGTTGCCTTTGTCGTGGAGCACCTAACTACCAAGAAGGTACTAGATGAGTTTTCCGGCCGCCTTGGTGGGATGGAAACCACGGCCGAGGTGCCCGGTGGAGACCAACCTTGAGGCCTAGGATCAAAATTATTTCAGAGACCCGGCAAGGGGACATATCGGCGGTGAGTCTCCCAGGTGCCCCCGGGATGAATGAACCCGGGGCGAGGGACCCGAGCAGTAGTTCATCGCCTGACCGGTCAGCTCGTAGTGACGTTGGGTCCGAGAGTAGATCGGCGGGATATTCAGGTGACAACCGGGCGAGAGCGAGTTCTACGGTCACCGGCCCACAGTCAGGTCGATTCCGCCGCTTTCTGCGAAGTCCGCTAGGAATCTTTGCAATAATCTGTCTTCTTGGCGCGGTCGGGGTCGCAATCTACACCTGGGCCCAGGTGAAGGTAATACCAAGGGCCCCGAGTCCTATCAACGTAGATGGACCTGGGTGTTACTCAAGCGCGGGTTGCGGGAACGGAAAGCCCCAAAGTGCCCCAAGCCAGGACGGAGTTAGCCTGGCAATTGCAAATTCCACGAAAACCTCTCCGGGGGGGTCGAGAGAACCGGGCATACCTGGGTCGTTACCTGTTTATGCGGCCATGACCAGTGCAGCTAGGTCCTTGGGCCTTTCTACAAAGTTGGGGACTAACAACAAACAGGTCCCCGGCGTGTCTGATCCCTCGACTAGCCCGCCACCATCCACGCCACCGGTCACCTCCCACGTCACCAACTCTAGCCATTCAACTTTTTCACCAGCCGGTGTGACGGGGACGAGTTCACTTCCCGGTGACCCGGCAAGTCAAAGTTCACTGCCAGTTGACTCGCTCGATCAAAGCTCTACACTGGCCACGGGCGGGTCAACTACTCAGCCCGGGCTCTCGCTGGCTGGGGGTGGTTCACCCAGCCCGACCACCCAGGCTCCGGCTAGTCCCCAACTACCTCTGATCACCCCGTCCCCACAGCCAGCTTTCTCCCAAGATGCCCCTGACCCGGACATGTTTGTGTATAAGGGCGTCTACTACGCCCTGACAACCGGGACCATTTGGGGCAACTGGATTGGTGCCCTAAGATGTGCGGGTAGGCTGTGTCCGTACTCTGGTTGGGAACCCGCCGACGGGTTAGCAACCGGATCAACCGCCCTCCCGTATCTACCCGGGTGGGAGACACCAAATACCCAGACCTCGCCCGGGGTCATAGATATCTCCGGGACCTGGACGATGTACTACGACGCCGTCGACACGTCCAATGGGCACTACTGCATCTCGGTGGCAACCTCCCGGGATCCCACGGGACCCTATATTGACTCGTCCACGGGACCGTTGATCTGCCAGGTTAGCTACGGGGGATCTATTGATCCTCAACCCTTTCAGGATTCATCTGGTCAGATCTGGCTGGACTGGAAGACCAACGACGGGTCATCTACCCAACCTGCCTGGTTGTGGGCCCAGGAGGTCTCCGGAAATGGGACCTCCCTCGTTGGTCCTGCCTCCCAGATCTTGTTTCAGGACATGTTTAACCATCCCTGGGAAGCCACCATTGAAAATCCTGAAATGATTGAAAACGCGGGGACCTACTACCTGTTCTTTCCAGGGGGGCTGTGGGATTCGGGGGGTTACGGTGAGGGATACGCAGTGTGCTCGTCTCCCCAGGGTCCCTGTGTCCAGCCCCAGAGTGGTCCGATCTTGTTTTCCTATGGATCAAATCAGGTGCCCGGTGGCCAAGTGCTCGGTCCCGGGGGCGGGATGGCATTTTTTGATCCATCCCAGGGGGAGTGGTTTTTTGCCTATGCGGCCTGGGATAATAACTGCACCTCCTACGGATGTGGGGGTTCCAGGGAACTCTACCTGGGGGCCCTGAACTTTCAGTAAGCCCGGGACTGGTTTTTTGTGGACCCATGCAACCAAGTTTGGGGGTCCGCCCACTAAACTGCCTTACCATGGCCGAACGTAATCACAGTGAACCCACGGGGGGAAAACTGACCGCTTCACCCGGTTTTTCCAGGAGGACTTTCTTAGCTTCCACGCTAGGATTGGTCGGAGCCGGGGCACTCGGGGGGTGCTCGGCTGGCGAACTCGCCAAACACGCCGCAACCATGTGTAGGCCAAAGCCCGGGGCCGGGGCTGGTTCGATCGACCACGTGGTCATGTTGATGCTCGAAAATCGGTCCTTTGACGGGTGTTTTGGAACCTACCCGGGGGTGAACGGGTATGGTGATCACCCCCGAGACAGCCTGGGGGTGTTTGCCCAGACCTGGCCCGAGGCGCCCTCCGATCAGAGCCCAGCCGGTAAGCTGCTGCCCTATCACCTGGACGCGGCTACCGTGGCCGCTCAGTGTGCGGGATCGTCGGCCTTCCCCAGCCACGACTGGGTTACCCAGCACAAGAGCTGGAACGGCGGGAAGATGGACTCCTTTGTTGAGGTCCACTGTGCACCGGGAAATGACGGCCCGGGACAGGGGCCACTTGTTATGAGCTATCTGGACCGAACCGACCTGCCCTTTCTTTGGTCACTAGCAGACAATTTTACCCTGTGTGATAACGCGTTCTGTTCGGTGATTGGACCTACCATGCCCAACCGCCTGTACTGGCTATCGGGAACTATAGATCCGGATGGGACGGACGGAGGGCCGGTGATTATTACCCCTAACACCAGCCAGGCTGGTCCGTCAGTCGGGAGTGCTAAATGGACCTCGATGCCCGAGGTCCTAGAGAGCGCAAACGTGTCCTGGAAGGTCTATCAACCACCGGGTGCCTCGGTGGGTCCTCTTGAAGACCTGAACCTGGCAATAGGATTCAACGCGCTCTTGTACTTTGAGAACTTGGTGTCTAACACCAACTCTCCTCTCTATCAAAAGGCCTTCCTTCCAGCATGGCCCGATGACTTTGAGACCGACGTAAAGTCAGGGAACCTTCCACAGGTTTCCTGGATGATCCCGTCGATTGTCGACTCGATGCACCCTTCTGGAACCCCGTCGAATGCCGAGTATTTTGTAAGCCAGGTCCTGAGCATCTTGACCAGCAACCCTGACGTGTGGGCTAAGACGGCCCTGTTTATCTTCTTTGACGAGAACGGTGGTTTTTTTGACCACGTGGCGCCTCCGGTTCCACCATCTGGCACCCCGGGCGAGTTTCTAGGTGCCGGGTTAGACCTTCCAGAGTCTGGGGGAATTTCCGGTCCGATCGGGCTGGGCTTTAGGGTTCCCCTGTTGGTGGTCTCCCCATACTCGGCTGGTGGGTGGATAAACTCGGACCGTTTCGACCATACCTCGGCCCTTCAGTTCTTAGAGACCAGGTTCGGGGTGAAGATAGGGAACATCTCAACCTGGAGGCGCAACACAGTCGGGAACCTGTTCTCTACGCTCGACTTGAAGTCCTCGTCTAGAGCCTTACCTAATCTTCCTGCTACCAGTCAATCCAGTCAGGTGGTCTCGGCTGTTTGCCCCAACACATCTAGCCCCATGTCACTGTTGAACCCACCACCCTCCCTGAACATACCCGTCCAACTTTCTATGCCCAATCAGATACCAGGTCTGGCTAGGCGTCGGACCACCTGCTAGACGACCTTTCCCGAGCAAGTTTCCAACCATGAGCAATTCGCCCAAGACGCCAGATAATACCGGAGGGGACCAGGTCTCTCCAGAGTCTTTGGACGGGATGTCTCGCACTGAGATAAGCCGGATGCGTAAACAGGCCAACGTCTACCGCTCCAGGAAGAAGTGGAAGAAACGTGGTGTTGTGAGCGTGGTCTCTATAGTCGGTCTGATAGTCGTCTTAGTGGGGGGGGCCGTGGGCTATGGAATATATGAGTACAACCAGATCCACAGGGTAGACGTCGGTGGTCTGAAAGCGGTCGGGTCAAACAGACCTATGAACATACTCATGGTCGGGAATAACTCCAGGTGTGCTCTGAACAACAACCAGGTAGGTTCCTTCGGGTCGTGCTCTCAGGTCGGAGGGGCCAGGAGTGACGTAATAATGTTGCTCCACCTCAACCCCCAGACCAAGAGCGTGTCGCTCTTGTCAATCCCGAGAGACATGTTGGCGCCAATTCCTGGCCTGGCCAATCCGCTCAAGATTGACTCGGCTCTCAATTACGGACCCCGACGTCTCGTAGAAGCCATTGAGCAGGACTTCGGGATCCCAATTAATCACTTCGTTGAGTTGAACTTTGACAGTTTTCAAGGAGTCGTTAACGCGCTTGGGGGAATAGACATGTACTTTCCCGAACCCGTGTACGACTCGTATTCGGGACTAAATCAAAATCACGTCTTAGAGACTGGTTGTCTACACCTAGACGGTTTTCAGGCCCTAGCCGAGGTTAGGGCTCGACATATGTGGTACTACCAAGACGGGCGCTGGAACTACGACGGAGGGGGAGACCTGTCGAGGATCAGGAGAAACCATGAGTTCCTCAAGGTGTTAGCTTCACAGGTTCAGCAACAAGGACTTGGAAATCCAATCGAGGATAACTCGATCCTGAGGGCGGTTGTCCCACAACTGACCGTTGATTCGGGGATGGGATTTTCTACTTTGCTCGGATTGGTCACCACCTATCACTCGACCAATCCGGGTACGATGTTTCAGGCGACCATGCCCGTGTATATCAATTCGACCGGGTACTACTACAAGGGTATCCCCTATGCCGACGTGGTCTTCCCTTCGGAACCCTTCGACCAGAATTCAATAGATTCATGGCTCGGTCTATCTGGACCACCCGCAGCAAGCCTGTCTCCTATCGGCATTACCGTCCAGGTAGACAACACCTCTGGGAGTTCTAGTGTTGGAGCTACCACTATCCAGGGACTCTCCCAGGCCGGGTTCTCAGTGACAGCTGGTCCTGGTAGTCCCCCAGTTGGCACCCCGGCAGAAGCCACGGTAGTTTACAGCGGTCCGGCGACCCTTGCCGATGCCCAGCGGGTGGCCGATAACCTGAGCGGGGCAGTCATGCTTGAGCAAGACCCTACCCCTTCTGGTGTAGACGTGGTAGTAAATATGACCATGAACGCCGTAGTAAACACGTTTACTTCCGGAGGACCTATCTCGGCCGGATACTCTAACCAGACTCCTCCTTCTAGTCCCTCAACAACTATCTCTGGGACAACATCAGCGAGGAGTTCTCGATCATCGGCAACTCAGCCAACTACTCCCACGACGGTCTCTCAGACCACCACCACGACCAGTCCAATTGGACCAGCAACTAACTCACAAAACCCCCTAGAGCCCTGGGACCCTCGGGCATGCCCGCCTGGGTCTAAGGTGGTAAATGCTGACTTCAACGGTTAAGCGGTCACCTTACTACAGCCTGGCGTAACCGGTTGGCCAGAAAATCTCTGGGAGATCCAAGTAAGCATGTCAGCAGCCGACGGCCTGAGGACCCCTGAGTGAGTAGCCCCAGGGTATAGGCGTAGGGCCAAGTTGTCGCTTACCTGAGGGCACTGGTTAGCCTCGAAGGTCTCGGCCAAAATCGCCGGGATGGTCGTGTCGGAAAGTCCCTGGAGAATAAGAATCGGTGAGTTGGTGTGGATCAGACCCGGTGAGTTCTCCCTCAAGTGGGCCTCAAGTGCCGGATTTGTGGCGAATGTAGGTAGGATAATCTGGCTGGTTGGCATGGTCTCAATGCCCTTTTGTACCTGGCTCTCACAGGTACTTGTCTCCAGTGAGGTTATCTTGGAGATTGCTGACGGATAGAACACGGACGTCATGGGCAGGTCGTGGTAGGTCTTAGCCCAGGCAAACCCGGCACTCGCCAGTAGCCCCAGTTCTCCCTTGCCTAACTTTAATGCAACCGGGAGAGCCTCTTGGACTTCGGTGAGCGGGGCAATCGCAACCGTTCCGACCACGTTCAGGGAACTTGCGTAAGAAGGCGCCAGCTGTCCGGCGAACAGGGCCGACTGTCCTCCCTGAGAGTGTCCAACTATTACCACCTTGTTAGAGGTGTCTGAGTTGGGAAACTTTCGGGCTGCCAAGGCTGCATCGAGAACGTTTTGACCTTCAGACTGGCCGACTAGGTAGGGATGAATACCAGGTCCGCCAAGTCCCTGGTAGTCGGTTGCGGCAACCACGTACCCGGCGTTCAGGTAGGTGACGAGGTCAGGGGCCAGGTAGATACCCGACGCGTCCGGAGCGTTCGTAAATATTGACGGGGCACAGATTCTGGCAACCCCGGTCGTACCATGGGCCCAGGTAATAATTGGCCTTCCCCCAGAAGGAGCCTTTGAGTTGGGTAACGCAATATATCCCGACACGGCAATATCGTTTGAGTAGATATCTTTCGAGTAGTACAAGATTCGGTATAGCTTGGCGTTGCCTGGAAAACCCGGGACCCCTTTTATCTGCTGATACCTAATTATCGTACCTTGTGGTTCAGATTTTAGAGGGTAGGACACGTTATAAAAACTCGGAACAGTCGAAGGACCAGGAGACGTCCAGGTGGACGCCGATACCTGCTGGCCGAGGACCGATGAGTTGATCTGAGGCGTGGGTGAGCTAGAGCAAGATGCCAAGCCGAGCCCAACTATCGCGACCATGATACCGAAAAATCCATACCTGGCCACTGTGGGTCGGCCTTTCATCCGGTGGTTCCTCGCTGGGGAGATCCCGGCGACAAGAGAGCGTACTTGTGGTATCTGGGAAGAAAATCTCGACTTCATTAAAGCTCCTTATGCGACCGAGTTATTTGAACGGACCGTGAACACATCTTGGGACTATAACACCAAGAGTGCCCAGGATGGAAACCGGACCCGGACCAAAGCCTCTGGGTGGGTACCCGAGGCGATTAGTTGAATTCTCCCCCTAAAGAAGAGGGTCTTTCGCCTTGTAGGTAAGTTGGGACCAAGGGTCTGGCTCCAGACTAGGCGACCTGATTTGCGTCCCACTCAGATGGTTCGATGACGATGACCTTGTTTCTATCAGCTAGTGCCTTGGCTAGTTCGTCGATAGAAGCTCCGGCGACACAGGCAACCGTGGTCGTAACCGTGGCTAACTCCAGAGATTTAGCACGCCGTATTGCTCTTTCAACATCTGTCGCATGTACCCGACTAGACACTTCAGTGGCAATGTATACCGACTCCAGAGTACCCTTTTTCACAGCGCCGTGAACTGCATCAATCAAGAGTACGTCACTCTCTAGCTCTTCATCTAGAACCCCGTTTTCTACTGCTTCGTCTAGTAGGTTGGCCAGGATATTCTTGTCTATATAGCGGACCTTGCGAAAATTCTGGCTCCCCAGATAAGCCGTACCGTTCTCCTTCCACTTACTTTCAAAGTAACCTCCCTTTAGCTGGCCAACGCTGACTTCCAGGCGATCGAGACGTTCTTCAGTAACGGACCGGAATTCCTCCATTGACGTCCGGAACTCCTCCATTGAGGTGCGAAACTCAAGCATTGACGTCCGGAACTCCTCCATTGAGGTGCGAAACTCAAGCATTGACGTCCGGAAATCCTCCATTGAGGTGCGAAACTCAAGCATTGACGTCCGGAAGTCTTCCATTGAAGTGCGAAACTCAAGCATTGACGTCCGGAAGTCTTCCATAGATGACTGGAACTCGAGCGTAGAATCCCGAAACTCCTCCATGGAAGACCGAAACTCCTCCATGGAGTTTACAAACGTGGCGAACTTTTCGGGAAGCTCAAGTAGCTCTTCGGTCAATATGGCCCGTCTAACAGCTTCCCGCACGTCTGAGTTTGACTCAATGAGCCTTACAATTCGACGTACTTCTTCTTCCGTAGCAATGTTTACTGCCATGTAGTCATCATATCAAAAAACGTGACTTCTATGACGGCTAGAGCCACCAGTTCATTCGGGGAGTGCAGATGGGTTCACAAGAGGTCGGATTTACCACAACTTTAGTGGGTCGCGGTTGGACTGGAAGTTACCAGGTCAATTTTCTGAGACGTGACAGGGGCGATAGAGGCCTGGCCAAGACTCTACCTAGCTTGATCCAGAATGGGTATGTAGAAAACAGGAGTCCGGCCATGACATCAGCTTTAGGAGTTTCCCCGTCATAGTCAAAGCTAAACACTCCCGAGTTGATCATCCAGTCCTTGCCGGACTTGGCTCCACAGAGCCTCCAAATTGGCTCCGTCCACTTGGCATCTAGGTATAGCGAGACCGAGGTACCAATAAATACTCCAATTACAGCTGCCTCACACAGGTCAGCCGCAGTCTCAGTTGGGGCCAACAACTCGATCGCTGCCCCAGAGGCAATAAGTAGTGGTGGGTCGACTAAAAAGCTCATGGTTTCTTTCTCCTGTCGTTTAAGTCTGTTTTAGCTTAGTTGGTCGCAAGCGACGAGACCATGGTGTTCTTATCAAGTTGGACCGTGGCGGGGGTCTCAAGAAGCGCGTGTAACCTTTCATAGTCAGCGTCAATAGCGTTTTCAATCCTTACGGAGCGATCATCTCCCCAGAGGTTCGGTGCCCAGTCTCGGAACTTATTTTGAGAAGCTAAAATCGGGCCAAAGCTAGGATGTCCACATCCTCCTCGTGGGATCGCTACTTCGTTGACCCTTTCCTTGCCTCCAACTTTTACCTTGACTCGGGCCGGGAACTTCATGACAAACTTGTCCAGCCATTCCGGGTCCCAGAACTTGGTTGCCGAGGCCGTACCAGCCGGGTGACTTGATTTAGGTGATGCCCCGAGACCCCCGAGACCTTGTCTGACTAAGGCCGCGATTAGACCTGGGCTTGCCATTGCTAAGGTACGTACGTCGAGAATTGAGGATATCCCGCGAAGATCTCGGAAGGTCCCGATTGGATCAATTCTAGTTAGTGTAGGGATTCTACCCCGGGTTCGAGCTAGCGAGATCGTCCTTGAGATGCTTCCCAGACCGGCCTCAGCGATTAAGGCATCTACGGGAACCAGGCGGTTGAAAGAGGTTACCGAGGACCTTGTCAGGTCCCAGTCGTGGCTTAGTCGGATTCGCTCGACCAGGCTGGTTAGTTCGCTTGAGTGAGTAGTCATCCAGTCAAGGTTTAGCTCCCGTGGGGTTAGTTCACCTGCAATCACCATAGCGGCAACGTTCCAGGGGATAGAGAAATTAACCGTCACCGGAGACGGGGTCGTGCCATCTGGCTGGGCGTACTCGGCCGACATCGAGTTCATGCCAAAGGTGAGCATTCCGGCCTCGACGGTAACTCGTTCAATATCTCGGTAGTCGAGTCGGCCAATCTCGTCTAGTGCGTCAAGAGTCGTGTCAAGATATGCACACCCAGGATATACCTTGACGCAAAGGGTCTTAGTCGCCCATCCCTCACCGAGGTTTCCCAGTATTCCCCTAATCGGGGCATGTGCAAAGGCCGACAGAAACCCGTCGGGGTGATCTAGAACGTCTAGGGGACCCGTTACACCATAAGAGGCAAGTCTTGCAGCCCTAAGCCCTGAGATGGCTGGCTCGGCTGCAGTTAGAAGCTTTGAGTCAGGAGCCATAAAGCCCGGGGTGGTGGCCCGAGGGGCCTGGTAGAGCGAGATTGCGAGAGCGTGTGCCATTTGAGACTTGGTAAGGCCCAAGAGTTTGCCACTTGCTAGTGCGGCCTCGGCACAGTGGATAAACGACCACAGTTGCCCGTTTTGGGGACCGATCAGGCAAGCACCACCAAGCCTGGCCCCGATCTCGTTTGCAATTACCTGGGCCACGATCTGAGTCTTTCCCGATGAGGAGGTTTCCGAGGCAAGTAACGTGGGGACCAGAACGGACGAGTGTCCAGTATGGCCAAAGCACACGTAGTCGTCGAAGTCCAGGGCAATCGACATGGCACAAGCCGAGAACAGGGCATCTTCGACCCGGACACTACTTGAGGTTCCTATCAACGGGGCAGGCCCAGGTGACGATGCCTCGTGAGTTGCCCGAAGAATCTTGATCGAGGCAGCGTCTTGCATGGAGGCTGCAATTGCGGCAATCACCGACTTCTTTTGGGCTCGGGCCAGTTGAATCACGTCGTGGGGGAGATCTGAGAACTCTAACTCGCAGGCCCAAGCAGCGATTGACTCAACCCGTGTCGTCATTGTAACTCCCCGAGGGGACTGGCGGCTTTAGTCTTCAGGGAAGCCACCAACTTAGACCTTACTGGTCTCTTTGGATGAGGCTTTTCCAGAATTCCCTAAGAAGGCTCCGGATACTCTGGCAATTCCCTTGGAGTATCTTAGAGACATAAATCTCTTTACAAGAGACTCTATGGTAGATCTCTTGGGGAACCACTGGGGGTCATTTTTTAGGCCAACTCGATCTTCGGCTACGCCTTTTACTTTCGAGAACTGATAGAGTCCTTCAACTCCATGAGCCCTTCCTAGTCCGGACTCTTTTACGCCTCCGAAGGGCAGAGACGAAATCGCATAGGACATCAAGCAGTCATTCACCGACACACTACCGGCATCTAGCTCCTCCGCAATTCGTCGGCGTCTTGCTGGAGACTTGGAAAAAACCGACGAGGAGAGTCCGTATTTCGAGTCGTTTGCCAATCTAATGGCCTCATCGTCGGTCGAAAACTTTACGATCGGCAGAACCGGACCAAAGGTCTCCTCGGTCATTATCTCCATGGAATTGTCCACATCCACGAGCACGGTTGGTTCGTAGTACATGTTGTTGGTTAGCCCGTCCCCATAGTGAGAGCGAGTCCCACCCGTAAGGATCTTGGCACCCTTATTGACGGCATCTGCCACGTGGGCCTCGACCTTCTCAATCTGAGGCGGGAAGGTCATAGAGCCAACGTCGGTCCCGAGCTTTAGCTTGCCAGTACGTCCCACGACCTTGTCTACGAACTTGTCATAGACCTTTTCGGAAACGTACACCCGTTCAACCGAGATACAGGTCTGACCAGCATTGGTAAAGGCTCCCCACACACAGGCATTTGCGGCCCGGTCGAGATCGGCATCCTCGCACACAATCATGGGGTCCTTGCCTCCCAACTCCAACAGGCACGGGATCAAACGCTCTGCACACCCTACGGCCACTTTCTTGCCTGTCGCCACCGATCCAGTAAAGGCGACCATATCGACCCCTTCTTCAATTAGGGCCGCCCCGGTAGGGCCTTTGCCGGTAACCACCTTGACTATATCGGGAAAACCACATGAGGTAACCAACTCGCCGACCTTGAGCCCAACTAGCGGGGTTATCTCACTGGGCTTTAGCACGACTGTGTTTCCGGCAAACAGGGCTGTCACGACCGGAGTCATGGTTAAGGTAAAGGGGTAGTTCCAGGGGCTTATAACACCCACTACTCCAAGGGGCTTATATAACTTGTATGCCTTCTTATTCATGAGCATCCCTGGCGACGTCCGGGTTGGCGACAGTGCCCGAGGGGCCTCCTTGAGGTAGAACTCAATTAGTTCTGACGCGACCAGGATCTCATTTAGCAAGGCCTCGGTAGGCGGCTTACCAGTCTCAGAACAGATCAGGTCCATGATCTCGTCAGTTGATCTGACGATGTTTTGTCTTACCTCACGCAAGTAGTCACAGCGTTGGGAGATCTTGAGAGATCCCCAATGGTTGAAAGCCCCCCGGGCTTGGTCGACAGCCTTCCTAACATCTGCCCGGTCCATGTCGGGCAGCTTGGCGAGTACCTCGCCGGTCGCCGGGTTTATAGTTTCGAATTGTTCTGGCATATTCGACCTCTTTCCTAACAATTGAATTGTTGCCGAGGTTGACGAAAATGGCAAAATGATCCTGTCTACCTGTTAGACCAACAAGGGATATTTCCTAATTAGGACAGAATACGGAGTTTTGGAAGGCCAACTTTGAAACTGGGAAGCCCGATGAGGGCTACTCTCTTGGCCATCCCGGTAGCTAGAGAAACTACAAGCTCGTTGGCCCGGCCTAAGCGGAGAAAGGCAGTGTAGGATATCGGTCCCGATGAGTTGGGTTCACTGGCTGATATCATCCTGTACAACATCTGGTAGGCCCCGAGTTGGGCCTTGAACCACCCGAGTGGGGTAGTCCGGATAAGTTCACGGAGCTTCTCAATGGCAATCTGCTCGTGTTCTACCTCATCGTCAATAACGGTGTCGATGAACTGGGCTGTCTCGGCATCGGTTACCTTTTTGAACCAGGTAAGCAGGTCAAAGGCCACCCCCTCACCGAGGTACCCTGCCACGGCTCCGGCAACCGGGTCGACTACCTTGTTCTCGTGAAAGTTGTCGAGCGAGTGCATAAAGGGCTTCATGGCCCTATCTACATCTCCCCCCATCGCAACCAGTCTCCTAGAGAATCCCTTGTGGTGACGTAACTCTTCAGCAGCAATCTTTCTGTAGGTCTTCTTGTCGGCCTCACTCTCACAGAGTTCGGCTTGCTCCATGGCCCCGTTGTATGCCTTTAGCTCCCCGTAAGTAATGGCTCCTAGGGCCTGAATAAGTGCGGTCTTCTTTTTTGGGTTGAGATCTTCAATCTTGGGGAGGTCACTAACTGAATCTCTTGCTTGAATACTCGAAACCGTCCGTGTCGATGCTGCCATTAGAACTACCTCCAACCTACAAAATGGGAGCTACGACAGGGCATCAGATTTTTCCTCCACCCCCGAACACCCTGTCGTATTTCGTCCCCCTCCATATGCGAGTCTTGCCAATCTAAACCCAGTCAATTCAGACCGAATCAAAAGATTGACTCATCAATCAATAAGAATACACGGTTTTTGAGAAAATGCAAGAGATTTTCAGGTAATGTTATTTTTAGGCTTTGACCTGGAATTTTATGAGGACGAATCCTCAATTTTAGGGGAAGCGACTACGTCTTGCAAGGGTCGATATGTTGAAGTGGGCTTGAGGCGGGGGAGCCCTGAGTTGCTTGGGGATTTGAGAAAAGCATTAATATGCCTAGGCGTTGTCCAGAATCTTGATTGCGACTCCTTGAGCCAAGGCCATAATGGATACCTGGGGATTTACCTCGGGACAGCTGGGGATTAGCGAGGCGTCTGCAATCCATACCCCCATGACTCCTCGCAGAGAGCCGTAAGGATCAGCTGGGTGAGTGCTTGGATCGCCACCCCCGGCACAGGTGCCGGTTGGATGAAATGCTGCCACGTGTAGCTTTTTGTAGTTGGCATTAGAAGTGGCCTCTTCAAGCTCGGCTACACTCTTGACGACTTGATGTGATGGAATTCCGGTCAAGACCTCATGGGCACCACTAGCAAAGAGTACCTTGCCCATTACCCAGATGGACTTGACTAGTCTGGCCCCGTCATGGCGCTTTAGGTTGTAAGTAATAATTGGCGATCTTGATCCGACCACGGTTCCACTTCCATCATCGCCAATCATCGCACCAAGAGTGCACAGAGTATTTGAGCGCGATATTTCGTCGATGAGAGACCGGCCAAATCCGGGAAGGATCATCGAACCCATTCCAGGCGGGGTAGAGGTAGCCTCAATCAAGATCCCGTCGCTATCGTGGAACTCCTCGACCGAGGCACTCTGGAGTACTCCTTGCCAGGCGGTTATGTCTTGCGAGAATCGGCCCGAGATCCCAATGGCTGGGTGCAGGGCCAGGTTCTTGCCTAGGCGAGGATGGTGACCAAGGTGACTTCTACGAAGTAGTGGAGGGGTCTCGGTGGCCCCGGCACACACGACGACAATTGGGGCCCTGATCTCTAAGTGGGATCCATTTTCTCGGGATGCCAAGATTCCGGTTGCCCGCCCACCTTCTGTGAGTATCTTGGTTACCCGGGCGTGAGAGAGAATCTTGGCACCAGCCTCACAGGCCTGAGGAAGGGCATTTAGGTGGACCCCGAACTTGGCATTGCGCGGGCATCCGATGGCACACTGACAACACCCCCCACAACCAGGAGCGTTGCGATTGAGCGGGCCATGGGCCCATCCGAGTTCCTTGGCACCAGCCAAGGCGGTCAGTCCATTGTTGCCCATGACCGAAAGGTCTACCGGGCCGATCTCAAGGGTACTCCATACATCATCGACCAAGGGGTTCAAGAAATCGGGGTCAGCTAATTCTAGATGGGACTCGTCGCGCCACCTTTTGAGAACCTTTGCTGGAGGCCGATAGCAGGTTCCCGAGTTGACCAGGGTTGTTCCACCAACCCCCCGTCCAATCGGGAGGACAATCGGGGGGATGCCCAGGGCGGCCGTGGCTCCGGCATCACGATAGAGATCGGCCCAACGCCTAAGGGGGTGGTGTGATCTAAACTCTTCAACCGAGTGCCGGGCTCCCTCCTCAACAACTACCACATTCATTCCTGACCTGGCCAGTGATCTTGCCACCATGGCCCCTCCCGCCCCTGAACCTATGACTACTGCATCAAAGTAAGAAATAGACGACCACTCCAATGACGGGGTGATATCCAGGTGAGGATCAGGTCTGGCTGGCGGGTTTATGTTAGATCGTGTCAGGATATCTTGAGCATTGCGGTCGGACCCTGACACGAGAAGTACAACAGTTTTGACCGCGTCGAGAGCCTGGCCACCTCCAAATCCCTGAAGACGATTGAGAGCCTTGACTCGCGTATCGGGATCTGAAGATCTTAGTTTGCCGTAAGTACCAGCCGTAATTGCCCCGAGGGCGACTCTTAGGCCATGTCTGGCCGGGGTGGGCAAGCACGAGGCGTATTTCTCTACCAACTCCCCTAGGAGCTTGGGATCTGGACCACCGTGTTCAGGGGGAAGAAGAGCCGAACAAAAATCTACAATTCCAGGAAGCTTAAATCTGGGATATCCGTCCCAGCCATATTGTGACTTGATCATCAAAACAACACTCTCCCCCGCACTCCTATGGTTTTATACTATGTGAACTGTTCAAACAGATCGGGCATTAGTCTAACCGAACCGGCTGACGTGAGCTAACTTAGATCGTGTGAGACTTACACGAAATAATTCCGGGTCAACTTGGCAAAGCCCAGGGAACTCTTTGCTAGAACCATGATCGACTACCATCTACATCTTTGGCCTCACAGTCGCCGAGACACCCCGGTTAGCATAGAGGTCATCTCCCGGTATGTTCACGAGGCCTCAGAAAAAGGAGTAGTCGAGATTGCCCTCACCGAGCACCTGTTTCGATTTCGTCAGGCAGATGCAGTCTTGCGCGGATTTTGGAAAAGCGATTCAAATGTGCAACTGGCCAGAGAGATGGAGTCTTACTGGAATCGTCACGCCCTGGCCGATCTTGATCAGTACGTAGAGGCCGTTCAAGAGGCAAAGGCAGCAGGCTTACCTGTAATCCTCGGCCTCGAGGTTGACTACTACCCTGACCAGATGGATATAGTGGCTGATCTTCTAAAGGGATACCCCTTTGATGTCTTGCTCGGATCGGTTCACTGGCTTGGGGCGTGGGGGTTTGATGACATCGATAGTGACCTGGTGATGGCAGAGTGGGAGATAAGAGACATTGAAG
>DAIDHF010000014.1 GCA_027452005.1 Acidimicrobiales bacterium | reverse complement strand
CTCTAATCTTTGACGTGTTTTCTAGAATTTCTCATTTTGAACCAGGGTACGTGTTCGGAATTATGGCCGCCATGATGTTCAGGACCAAGCCAACCGGGGAGGAGGACGGACGTTCAACGAGCCTGGCATACGTATGGCTTTTCCTAGTCGGGGTTGTTGCCTGGATTGCTTACGGCTCGGTCAACTCACGGGTGATTGCTGGCAATCACGGTTTTTGGCTGCTGGTAGCCGAGTCCTTACTGTCTTACCTTTGGATCTGTGGCCTTCAGGCACTGTTCTTCTCGCTCATCCCGGCCAGATACATGGACGGGGAGATCATATTTAGGTGGTCCAAGACGGTATGGGCGATCATGTACGTGGTAGTTACCTTTATATTTGTCCAGTTCATTCTCCACCCAACCGCAGCTGGCTATGGGGGTAATTCAAACACTTCGATCATCCCGATGTTGGCAATCTTTATAGCGTCAAGTATTGCTGCGGCGGTATTCTGGCTGTACGCCCACATGAAATATGGTCGGATGGCGACCATTGGTGAAGCCCCGGTTGAGGAGTGCGCGAACTAGGCCGTACGTGTAAACTCTCGGGGTATGAGTTTCAGACTACCAAACTGGTTCCTGGTGGGGTGCATGGCCATTCTGGTCGGCGCCTGTACCCAGGCACCTATCGAGAGAGTACCCGGGGGACCAACCGGCTCCTATGTAGTCCCTGCGTCCGTACATAAGATCAAGCACGTCGTCATTATCATGCAAGAGAATAGGTCCTTCGATAACTACTTCGGGACTTATCCCGGAGCTGACGGTATCCCGATGAAAAATGGAAAACCCTCTGTATGTGTGAACGATCCCGAGACCGGTGCGTGCGTGGCTCCCTATGTCGACCATGCCGACGTCAATGGCGGAGGTCCTCATTCACAGTCCAACGCTATTGCAGATATCAGCGGGGGGGCTATGAACGGATTTATAGCCCAGGCCGAGTCTGGGCGGCGCGGCTGTTTAAACCCAAACGATCCGGCGTGCACCAACTCGGCCAATCCTGACGTGATGGGATATCATACTCAGAGCGACATCCCAAACTACTGGACATATGCCAAAGACTTCGTCTTGCAGGACCACATGTTCGAGCCCAATGCGTCTTGGAGCCTTCCCTCACACCTGTTCTTGGTATCTGAGTGGTCGGCGTTCTGCACTACCTATGACAACCCGGCGAGTTGTACTAACAACGTCCAGACGAGGCCAGCCGAGATACCGCCCAACCGACCGTCCGTGTTGGCCGGTGAGAGAGGACCCACGAGATATCCAAAAGTCCAAATAAAGAATAACCCGGGGGCGACTCCAACGGTCTCTACAGGGCCATCAACTCCCGGGCAACCGGCCGGGCAACCCAACTATGCCTGGACGGACATAACCTATCTGCTCCACAAGAATCACGTTAGCTGGGGGTATTATGTGGTGAGTGGCACCGAACCCGACTGTGAGAACCCGGCAGCCGAGACTTGCTCGCCGGTTGCTCAAAATTCATCGACCCCGGGTATCTGGAATCCACTGCCCTGGTTCAATACAGTCCAGCTAGACGGACAGCTTGCAAACATACAGGACGTTTCTAATTTCTATGCCCAAGCCAAGAAGGGAACGCTCCCACGTGTTTCTTGGGTGGTACCATCAGGGGCCGTAAGTGAGCACCCGCCGTCACCGGTGAGTGCTGGTCAGAGTTACGTGACGAGCCTTATTAACGCGATCATGAAGAGTCCTGACTGGGATTCGACAGCGATATTTTTGGCCTGGGACGACTGGGGAGGTTTTTATGACAACACGGTCCCACCAACTGTTGACGAGAACGGATACGGTCTCCGGGTACCAGGACTTGTGATTAGTCCGTACGCAAAAAAAGGTTTTATCGACCACCAGACACTCAGCTTCGATGCCTATGACAAGTTTATAGAGGACGACTTTCTCAACGGGCAAAGGCTAAATCCGGCCACCGATGGACGTCCCGACCCTCGTCCTGATGTCCGAGAAGATGCCAAGATCTTGGGCAATCTTATAAACGACTTTGATTTCAACCAGTCTCCTCGAAAGCCCGTCATCTTACCGGTTCATCCCAAGACCACCCTTACCGGCTAACTGAGTTCGCGTTTCAAGCCCAACATGGCAGGGATAGTGATTAGCTCATAGCTCTACGAATTCCCCGAGAGGATCTAGTAGAGCGAGCTACATATCAGTCCAGGCCGACTATCGGGGCCACGAGAGACCTCCCACCCATGGAACCCAAGAAGCTGGCGTCCCCAAAGGCGAACACGCCCCCGTCTGAGGCGACCTCTAGGTAACCGTGACCGTCTGGGGTGATCGCCAGGCCGACTATCGGGGCCACGAGAGACCTCCCACCCATGGAACCCAAGAAGTCGGCGTCCCCAAAGGCGAACACGCCCCCGTCTGAGGCGACCTCTAGGTAACCCACAGCCTTCGGGCTTACGTCAGTGGTCGTAGAGGCAGGAGATGATGTACTCGTTGGACTTGTCGTGCTAGTTGAAGAGGTCGGACCCGAGGAGGTAGTAGTTGAAGTAGAACTCGACGGGGACGTAGTCGATGAACTAGACGAAGACGTGGTCGTGGAATTTGTGTAGGTAAATTGATCGGCTAACGACGTCTCCGAGGTTCCCTGGGAGTTGATAACGGTTATGTCGTACGTTCCGGTTGGCATCCCTGGTGAGGTTGCGAACATGACCGTGTTGGAGACTACCTGAAAGGAAAGTACCCGGGTGGCCCCAAAGAAAACAGCACTTGTTCCTTCGTAACCTGTCCCCAACAGCGTCACCTGGGTATCTCCAGTAGTGGGTCCCAACGACGGGGTGATGGACGTTATAGTCGGGACGACGCTGTTGAGTTCACGAACTGCGTTATTGGACGAGTCTGCAATGTAGAGATCACCACTGGCGTTTGCTACGAGCCCGTGAGGAGAAAATAGTTCGGTAGAACCCGGGGGTTCTCCATCTCCCGCATATCCACAGGTCTCAACGCCAGATATGCCCACCAGGGTCGAAATGAAGCCTTGAGCAGACACCTCTCTAACATCACACCAATCGGAAACCGAGATAAAGATATCGCCGAGTGAGTCGCTTGCTAGCCCGGTCACCTGACCTAAAACTGAAAATGAGGCCGGATAACCATCGCCGGAGTCACCACACTTGTCACCTCCCTGCCCGGCAAAGAGAGTAAGTACGGGTGAGCTAGTTGACACCTCCCACACACTACAGTTGTCGAGGTCGCCCACGTATAGATTTTGCGAGGGGTCCATGGTCAGCGCCGATACCCGGCCAATTTCGGCAGCGTCTGCCGGACCACCCGGGCCGGTTGTCCCGCACGTACCAGCCTTGCCCACAAAGTCTGAAATTTCTGTTCCAGATACTTTCCAGACGACACAAGCCGTTGAGTCGGCAATATAGATATTGCCGGACGAGTCAACCGCAAGGCCAACTGGGGAGGCAAGGCTCACCGAGCCCGTTAGGCCCCCGGATGTAGACAGATGACAGGTACCAGTACCGGCTACTAATGAGATATCTGAGTTGACATGCGACACCTCTTCTATCGTGCAGTCGCCCTTGTTGTCGACGTACAAGTTGCCAGCTTGATCGAAGGCGAGGGCATCTGGGTAGTCGAGTTCTCCTGCCGTAGCGAGACCCCCGACTCCGGTGCCTCCACAGGTGTGGTCACCAGCAAAGATACTTGCCGTACCCCCTGAAATCTTCCAGATCACACAGTTACCGGTGTCTGCGACGTATAAGTTTCCAGATCCATCTACAGCAACACCCTGGGGGTTATCGAGTTGGGTTGAGGTGGCCGGACCAGGTGGGCCATAACCTGATGTCGGGGGCGTGCCTGCAACTGTGGTGATCACCTCCACTGTAGTTGCCGAGGCATTTGATAGTCTCATGTTGCCAAGTAAAAGAGTCGCTGAGGCCAGACTAACAACGACTAGTAAAAGGCTCACTCGTCTCTTGAATCCAATCTTGGTTGTATGGCTAAAAGTATCACCAGGTAGCCAAGGATAATTACTATTTAGACGCGCTCCGCTTTGTTTACTTGACACGCTGAAGATTCTATAAGGTGTCGACGAAAGTTAGTCGCCATAAGCGGCAACCGGGTAAAACGGGGATGCCGCGTTGGAACCAACGACCGTACATGCTAATGAGGACGATGAGGGACAGGTAATTGCATACCAGGCAATCTCTCCGTCAGAAATTGAGATCGGTGACCAGGTGGAACCTCCGTTTGAGGTGACCTCGATCAGACCAGATCCCCCGTGCCAGCCTACGGCGTAGCACACGGTTGAACTCAAACAGTCAACTGAGTACAAGAACTCCGCACTTCCTGCCCAACTCGATGACAACGTCCACCCACCAGTCGCCGAGTTGGCCGACGAAGTCGAGTAGACCTGGGCAGCCCCACCTCCATATCCGGAGGCGTAACATACCGAGGCACTAACGCAAGATATCCCCGAAAGCTCCCCCCCAGAAGACGTATAAGCCTGAGTCGTCCAACTCGATCCGTTGTAGTAAAGAAACGCCCCGTCAAGAGATCCTGAGTTGTTGCCTTCCCCGACTGCGTTGCAGTCGCTTGAAGAGACGCACGATACTCCAAATAGCCCGGTTATGGTTCCAAGGTTAGTTGGCAAAGTGTCGATTCCAGACGAGTTTGTTGTCCAGGTGGCTCCACCGTTAGTTGTAGACACGATGGCCCCAGATCCTCCGGCCTGGCCGACTGCAATGCACGATGAGGCCGAGCCACACGATATCGAGTAAAGCTCGGTGACTCCGGCCGGTACACTTGCGCTGAGCCAAGAGTTTGAACTGGTTGGAGTACTTGTCGTGTACAGGATTTCGCCAGCGCTCCTGGCCGAGTTCTGCCCTACCGCCACGCACACCGACGAGGTAGGACACGCAACTCCATACAGGGCACCGGTCTGAATTCCGGCACCATCACTTGATGTTGGTGAGGTACTGTTTAGGTCGTCAATTACGTTCCAGTCGCTTCCTGTATCCCCGGTTTCATAACTAATTTCGCCATACGTGGCGGTGTTGTCATCGCCGACTGCAATAATATTGGAACCGGTGTAGGCTACTCCGAAGAAGTCACCGGACTCGTTTTGCTGAGCAGGACTCGCAAAACCGGTGTTGTCGAATTGGACGGTCAGTGTAAATGTCTGCGTGCCCGGTGAACCTATCCCATTCGAAGCCTGGAGACAAAGCGTGTAAGATCCGGTTGCGATTAGGGAGGTTGTGCTAGTCAGTGTCCCAGACGGACTTATTGATAGCCCACTTGGAAGGGTAGACGGGGTGCATCCGGTAAATGCACTATTGGAAATGGTAGCTCCAGGGTAGGTACCAGCTGCCGTTGTCACCGAGAACGAGTTAGTGAGCCCAGCGGTAAAGGTGGTTGACGAGGCACTTGTAATCGTGGGCGCCTGGCCGACGGTCAACGTGAACGTCCAACTCCCGCTGTTGCTTGAAGTGTCAGAATCGGTCCCCGAGACCGTGTAAGTTCCAGAAGAGAGCGTGCCGGGCTCTGAGACCGCTCCGGTTGAAGAAACAGAGAAGGCCGGGCTTGGGGTCGTTACGCTATAGGTGACCGTGCCCGAGTTTCCTGTCACGTTCAATTGGTTGGCGTAGTTCGTCCCGACCGTAGTAGACCCAGTTGTGGGTGCCGACTGAACTATTTTGCCAGCTCCAGCCTCATAGTGGGTAAGAATTCGAGATGCCGAAAGAGAGGATCCATATATTGCCGCTCTGGCTAGGTCTCCAGAAAACGGAAGCTGATAGGGACTTCCATCTTGCGAGCCAATAGTCTCACCTCCAAGTCCCGACAGGGGAGAAGTTGCCGATCCGGTCGAGTGAGCACTTGTGGCCACTGCCGAGCCGTCAATGTATATTGAAAACTGACTGGTTGAGATAGCAGTTCCACTTGGAGCCGACCAGACTCCCACAGCGTAGTGCCAGCTTCCGTCGTTATAGGTCGAATTAGTCTGTACGCCAACCCAAATGTTGTTGGAATCCACGCCGAAGCCCACTGAACCGGCCTGTGCGCTTATTGGGCTCCCGCCAATTTCAAGAGACAACGAGAGGCCACCTCCCCCGCTAGCCTCACCTCGGTCACTTAGGAGTACTGCATTGGAAGTCGAGGTGGTCTTGAACCAGATCTCATCAGTCCAGGCGACCGCATTAGACTGCGGGGCACTTGAAGTTGACAGGGGACCGGTACCTGAAGCTACCGGATAAAGATTGTTAGAAGAGGAGATAATCGGGCCGGGAGAATTTCCAAGAGAAACTCCAGAGCCCACGGTCCCCGTATATCCATTGCCTGAGTCGTCAACAAAGGTGGAGGATCCGGAAGCGTCATTCAGGGGCCAGTATGCCTCAGGAGTGCTATTTAGTACCGCTGTCTTGTACTGTGATCCTGCTGCGGCTACCGTCAAGGTATAAGACCAGCTACCCTGGTTTCCCGAGGTGTCTGAGTCGGTACCCGACACCACGTAAGTTCCGGTGGCCAAGGCAGAAGTCGACGAGACAGCCCCAGATGACGAAACGCTAAAGGCCGGGCTTGGAGTGGTAACCGCGAAAGTAACTGCCCCCGAATTTCCAGTAACATTTAGCTGGTCCGAAAACGACTTTCCAGATGTTTGCAGACCAGTAGTCGGGCTGGCCTGGATGATCGTTCCGGCGTCCTTGTAGTGGGTTGATATGCTTGATGCGGAAAGCGCAGAGTTGTATATCGCTGCCCGAGAGAGATCTCCATAAAATAGCAGTGCACCGTTATTTTGGGCCCCAATTGTCTCGCCACCTGACCCGGAAAGTGGTGACGTTGCGCTACCTGTCGAGTGGGCCGTAGTAGCTGCTAAAGCTCCGTCGATATAAATTGAGAACTGACTTGTCGCGATAGAGGTACCGCTAGAAGCTGACCAGACACCTACTGCATAGTGCCACTTATTGTCGTTGTAGGCAGTCGTGGTCTGTACCCCGATCCAGATGGCGTTCGAGTCAAGGCCGAAGCCAACAGACCCGGCCGATCCACTTATGGGGCTCCCCCCGATTTCCAGAGACAGCGACATTCCCGATCCTCCACCGGACATGTTTCGATCACTTAGCATGACGGCGTTCGAAGTCTGAGAGGTCTTGAACCAGATCTCGTCAGTCCAGGCCGTGGCATTTGTCTGGGGTGCCGAGGACGTGGACATTGGATTGCCGGAGGAACTCGCCGGGAATTCATTGTTGGAAGACAGTGTAATGGGCCCAGGAGAGTTCCCAAGGGTGACCCCGGACCCGACGGTTCCCGTGTATCCATTCCCAGAGTCATCTGCAAAGGTTGAACCCGAGGTTTCATTCATCGGCCAGTAGGCCACCGGGCTGTTTGATAGAACGGCGGTTGTATATGAAGAAGAAGCAAACGCCGGAGACATCCCAATCCCGACTTCGAGCCCGAGTGTGCCCGCGACGAGACTACAAAGTATCAATAAACGCACAAGAGTACGTAACACTACCTCAATCACCCTTTCCTACCCTAAGACTCATCTCCTGCCCCGAGTCCATATTTCTGCCAAGTTATCCTTCCTGATTATTTCGACTAGTTGTCGTAGTGACTTTAAGGAAATTCGCTATTGAGCTGGAGTATTTATAGATTTTCGGGAACTCCCTAGGTAGATTTACCCTTGATTTGGGACATTTGACAGCCTAGGATGAGCTTAGGCCAACAATGAGTGACATCTATCTCTACCACGGTGCCCGGTTTTATCTGGGGCAAGTTATCTCAAGTTCGGCCCTTGTCGACTTTGAGCCAGGTACGTATGCGATTTGGGACGGGTTAGATCCAAATCCAGAAAAGGCTCCAGTGGCTTTGTTTCCAGGAGATGAGCAAGGCTGGATACAGGCTTGGAACCTTTTTTCGAGTTGGGAGCCTCAAAGTTCGCCGATTACCCCAGATTATAAGATACGTGAAGAAGCTAGCAGCGTAGGATATTTGCCCGGCCAGGATGCTCAGGTGGGGTACGCACCGCAACTTGGGACTTGGGGTGCTCAACCCTCAGGTCCCTGGGGGGCAGTTAGTGGGTCAAGTGGCCCAGTAGGCGTCTTTCACGCGCACAATAAATCTAAGCGTAGAGTGCTAATAGTTTCCCAACTAGCGGCATTTTTCTTGGTCGTGGCTGCAGTGGGATTAGTAGTTACCCACGGTTCGTCAAGCCAGGTTGGTAACAAGGTGTTGCTTGCAGCATACCAACAGACAACCAATCAACACACGGCACATGTAGACCTTTCGGGGAGTGTCGGAATATCTGCCAGTGGGAGTTCAGCGTTGGCTTTCCTGAGCGGCTTCAAGATGACTTTATCTGGAAGCTTCGATGTCGACTTTGGCAACAATTCACTAAGTGGATCCATGAATGTGGGCGGCAGTGGGGGAGGGTTACTTTCGGGTTCGGGAAGTCCAAGTACATCTACGATCAACCTGATAGTTGACTCTGCCACCGAGTATTTTCAAGTTCCAGGTCAACAACTTGATCCCGGAAAGACCTGGCTTTCAACATCTGTGCCAAGCACAAGCAACCTCCAGGCTAGCTTGTCGAGCTGTTCCGGGCTTTTTTCAGGAGCAGCAAGTGCGAGTTCATCTAATCCTACCGGTGACATTTCTGCCTTTAGTGACCCGACCGCTGTACTCAATCTGCTCAAGTCCGTATCGTCTAGTGTTACCGACCTGGGTCAGTCACAGGTTGGGGGAGTTTCGGCGACCCAGTATCGGGCCCAACTAAATCAAAGTTCTAACACCTGTAGCGTTCAGGTTAAGAATGTTACCGATGAGATGGTCGCGTCGGGTACCGTATCGGTTTGGATCTCATCGTCGGGAAATATAGTTCAAGAGGCGGTCAATTTGACCGTCGGGATGACATTGTCAGGTGCAGGACTGACTTCGCAGGGGCTTTCCGGTAAATCAGCTTCGGTAGGACTCACCGTGGCCGTCACACAAGATTATTCAAATCTGGGTGAACCTGTGTCAATCAATCCACCCCCAGCGGCCCAGGTTGAAACGATTAGTCAGTTTCAGAGTTCTCAGGCAGGCTCTAGTGGTATCTCCGCGGGATCGTCTGGACAATTCTCGTAGTTGACGTCATAACAACAGCCCACCGATTCAAGGATGCCTCAAACCGGTGAGCTGTAAGATATATCGTCTAACGGGGGTTATGAGCTAGGTCCTGTTGTAGGGCTCGCCCCGCCGGGCAGCCCCTGGCCTTGCACTGGTGGTCCGGGAAGGAGACTAACCGAGCTGGCATCAAGGGTTGTGTGATTGACGTCTACTGAACCTTGAGCTCTTACGTAGTCACCTGCCACTATGGTAGTTCCCGAAACCGCCGAACTAGTTCCATTTGACCTCTGAGAGAAAGTGGTCTGAGAGTTGGTGACTATTGTATGCCAGAAGCCCATTGGATCTTGAACGACAATTGAATATGCTCCAGCATTTGGCGTTATCGAAATTACCTTGCCTCCGCTACACGCACTTGATTTGGGACATGGTGGACGGCCATGATTGCCCATGGGTCCGCCGGGCCCACCTTGGGAGGGGGCACCGCCAACGGAGTTCACACCCGGTTGACTGGGCGTACCATAACCAGAGGGTGAACTGGTAGCCGCCGAGGCCACCGCAAAGCTTCCCGCTCCAAGTGCCGTTGCGATGACCAGTGAAGCACCAGCCTTTGCTATTATATTATTTGTTCGTTTAGTTTTCATTTTTCGAGACCTCCTTAGTCACGAGTTGGGTTGATGTAGTCATTTTCGACCTTCATAGTAAGGAGATCTAAAGGGCCACCTAGGTGGCTCCTTGGTCTATCCTTAGAGCCAGCAAAAAGGATAATTTTACGTAAGAGTTCGGTAAGATTGAATGACCATCTTGGGATGATGAGAATGAATACGGATACAATTGCGGTATGGTTTATGGCCAGATTCAGCAAAGTCAAGAGATCCTTGTCGCCGAAGACGATCGTGCCACGAGAGACTCACTAACTTTGGCCCTTACTCTCGAGGGATATCATGTCATTCCGGCACTCAACGGCCAACAAGCTCTAGAGCGAATCGAAATTCAAATCCCGTCTCTGGTTGTACTCGATTTAATGATGCCATACCTTGACGGACTTTCGGTCTGCCGAGAGATTAGGTCCAAGAAAATAGAGACTCCAATTCTAATGTTAACTGCCAGGACGGAGATTGGAGACAGAGTATCTGGGCTTGACATGGGAGCTGATGATTATCTAGTAAAACCGTACGCTCTGGAAGAACTACTTGCCCGGGTACGAGCCCTACTCAGACGTTCGAAACCAGAGTCTTGCGAACCACTTGCGGTCGGCCCTCTAGTTGTAGATGAACTTCAGCGGCGGGCCTTTATTGGTGCTAAAGAGATTGACTTGACCAAGACTGAGTTTGACCTCCTCAGCTTATTAGCTAAAAATGCTGGTAAGGTCCTTACACAGTCAAATATCTATGAGGAAATATGGGGATATGATTTTGGTTTGGACTCTAAGAATTTAGCAGTATATATAGGCTATCTTAGGCGCAAGCTAGAATGCGACGGTGGAGACCGGATCATTCACACCGTACGAGGTGTCGGATACTCAATGAGAATAGGGTGACACTTAGATTCAAAATCGCCCTGGCACTTGGTATTTTGGCGGGATTTTCTACAATTTCGTTTTCAACTATTGCCTACATAGCAAGTCGTAACCGGTTAATGTCAACAGTTGACAGTTACCTAAATCAGTCAGCGCGTCAGCTGGCTAAACGACCTCGATTGTTGCCAGAGTCACTTGCGGGTCCGTCGCGAGCCGAGTTAGGCCCTACAGCGGGACCTGGGTCATCTAGGAGTATCCCTCAAGGTAGCCAGATCCCACTTAAAGACAGACCAACAGCTCCTCCCACGATACTAGACTCGCTGATTACCCAGGTAGAAAATAACACGGGTACAATTATTTATGACTCTTCAAATGTAAAACTTCCTATAGACGCTCGCATAGTTGGAATGGCAAAAAGAGGAGGACATCCGTTCCTTGAAACCGTAATTACAAGGGGCGTCCAGTATAGAATGATCTCCCTGGCCAGACCCCTAGGTGGAGCTTTTCAAATAGCTCAAAGCGAGGCCGAGGACCAAAAAACACTGAGCGAACTAAAAGTGTGGTTTGCCGAACTCTCGGGGGTGGTAGTAGCGATAGCTTGTCTAATTGGGTGGCTAGTGGCAAAACAGATTTCCAACCCTCTTACACGTCTTACCAGGGCCACCGAGGAGGCTAAAGACTCAAAGGAATTCAAGATTCCCTTTGGTTCATCTCGAAGGGATGAGGCAGGCATACTGGCGAGGTCTATGCAGGAAATGGTTGATGCTCTTGATCGGTCTACCGAAGTTCAAAACCAGCTGGTCCAAGATGTGAGCCACGAACTTAGGACCCCTTTAACCAGCGTTACTACTAACATTCAACTTCTCCAAAAGTATCCAGGGCTAGACGATCAGGCAAGGAGTAAAATTCTCTCTGATCTCAGTCATGAGGTTGGCGAACTTAGTGGCTTGGTAAATGAGATTGTCGAACTTGCCATAAATCAGCGACCTCACGAGGAGGTAACTCAAATCAACCTGAACGCCCTGGCTAGTCGTGTTGCTAGCAAGATGACCTCACGTACAGGACGTGAAGTCAACGTTGACGGGCAGGTATCAATAGTGAGGGCCAGGGAAGGCCGTATTGAACGTGCCCTTACCAATCTAGTTGACAACGCGATAAAGTTCAGTCCGCAACAGTCAACCGTCGATATTATCGTGCGAGAGTCATCCATAGAGGTCAATGACAAGGGTCCAGGAATTCCCCTTGATCAGAGAGAACAGATATTTGACAGGTTTTTTCGGTGCGAGACCGCAAGAGCGATGCCCGGGTCAGGGCTTGGACTGTCTATTGTCAAGAAGGTTGCTAACGAACACGGTGGAGTATGCTATGTCGATTCACGAGAAGGTGGAGGGACCGTTATTGGATTCACAATCGGTAGAGATCTAAATAACAACTAGGCAGTCTAATAGTGTTCTTGGCAACACGGTGAGAAGTGTTGCAACTCCGACTTGGTCCACGAAAACTATGGGAGTTCGCCAACGTAAAAAGTTGGTAAGAATCGCCGCTCAACCCGTGACAGAACTCAGACATGAAGTTAACATTTTTAGATGATTACAAAGGCAACTGTAATAAAAAGGAAAATTAGTCGGAAGGCACTAGGAGTGGGCTTTAGTGTTCTTTCAGTCGGATCGCTTTTGGCACTGTCTATTATTGCATTTCCCGGTTCTGGGGGGGCGTTGACCTGCCAGGGGACCGTGGTAGACCCGGTTGTGGGTATGGCCCCTACCCAGGACGGTCAAGGGTACTGGATTGCTGATTCAAAAGGAGACATTGAGTCCTGTGGGGATGCTACCGCCGAGTTGCCCCTAAGTAGTTCTAGTGGAAATGTGACTGCAATCGCGGGGGACCCCAGCGCAAATGGTTTCTGGTTAGTAACATCTACGGGGTCAGTGTTTCCATTCGGGACCGCAACTAACTTCGGCGATGCATCCTCGCTGAAACTGGCAAAGGGGATTGTGGCTATGGCGCCAACTGGCGACGGGAATGGATATTGGTTGCTTGGTGGAGACGGTGGAGTATTCTCCTACGGCGACGCAACTTTCCAGGGATCATCTGGCCAAGTAGACCCTGCCAAGGCCGCTGGAGGAACTAACTCATTTATTCCAAATAAGCCAATCGTTGGGATAGTATCTACGCAAGATAGTAATGGCTACTGGATGGTTGCTTCCGACGGGGGAATGTTCGCGTTTGGTGATGCCGGGTTTTTCGGATCGGCTGCAAATATAAACCTCGTTGAACCAATAGTTGGGATGACCCCGTCCTCGGATGGCAAGGGCTACCGGTTAGTGGCATCCGACGGGGGGATTTTCTCATATGGTGACGCTAAGTTTTTCGGATCGGCATCAGGAAGCTCTACTTCACCAGTAGTAGGAATGGCTCCGACTCATGACGGTGGTGGTTATTGGGTAGTCAACCAAGCTGGAAACATATTTTCATATGGCGACGCGTTAAACGTAGGTTCTACGACAACTACTACCAGTCTGGCCGGATCGACGACATCCTCATCGAGTACGACCAGTTCAACGCAGGTAAGTTCAACTACCACGTCTACACTGGCGCCAGCTGCTAACCCAACTGAACTGCCGATTGGTGACGGGCATGTCTCTTCAACACCTGAGGTGGGATATGTGGATTCATGCCAAACCACCTTTAATGGGGCAGGCGCCGAAACCGACGGACCTTGGATTGATACTGCAAATGATACCTGGAATATGACCACAAAGATTGCAGTAGAGGGCTCGGTGTCTTGGCCAAATGCTACGTATTCGGTGACTTCGTCAGGTAATTCACGAATAATCACCGGCAACGATGAACCAATAGATCACACTACTGGAATCTTCCCAATTCAGTCGTCAGATCCGGCATATCAGTACGATAAGAATCCCAACTCAATAGCGCCTCAAAATATTGACTGGACTTTACCTCTCAATCCGATCCCGCTCTCCACTCCCAAGTGTGTGCCCATGGGGGCTATCGGAATTTTGAATGATGGGATCGTGCTTTTCAATGCGCTTGACTCGTTAGGTAGAGACGGGGGTGCTCATGAGGTATTTGACAGTTGTTGGGAACATCCTGACAGCAATAATGAACTTCACCACCATATTGTTCCTGCATGTGTTTATGGCACCTTGACACCCAATATGAGCGAGTTAGTTGGCTATGCGACTGACGGGTATGGAATCTATGTCGAAACAGACTCTAATGGAAACATGCTTACGAACTCTGACCTTGACTCATGCCACGGGCGAACCTCGCAGGTTATGTGGAATGGTACTGAACAAGACGTATACCACTATGACGCAACCTTAGAGTATCCCTATACCATTGGATGTTTCCATGCAGCACCAATAAGTACCCCAGGATTGTAGGTCGCCTGTAGCACTTAAGTCGACCACGCAAAGAGTAACTTGTTGCCCGATCCCTGGGGGTTTGTTTGGTGAAGGGCAATAGGTTACTCTTTTCCCGCATATTTGTCAGTCACGTCATATGTTTGAATATTATTCAAAAAGTTTCAGCTAGAGAACGAAAATAGTCCCGAGACAATCTAGAGGTGTAGTGACTGTACTATTTCGACTTCTGCGGTTCAAAAGAATGATAAGTAAATATGATCAAAGTAGATGTTGTAAGCGGTACTGTGGAATGTAAGTAAATAATCAACAGTCAAACTGGCAAGGCTGACTAACAAGTGTGTTTTATTATATTTCGGTCCGAGCTCGCATGAGAATGGTCGTATATGTCAGAACCTTCTAGCTGGTTACTTCTTCATAAATTTGTTCTGGCATCGGAATTCGGTCGGTCGATGCTTTAGTCCTGTCTCCTATAAATAGAACTTTTGCTAGGATTGTCGGCATCCACCAGTTCCACTTTCCGAAGACTGATACGAGGGCGGGTAGCAACAGCGCTCTTACAATGGTGGCGTCCAGTAAAATGCCTGTCCCAAGTGCGGTTGCAAATACTTTTAGGTCAACAAATGGTGCCGAAGCAAGAGATGCGAAAGCTAAAAACAATATCAGGGCTGCTGAAGTTACAAGTCGTCCTGTCCTTCCAAGTCCAATAATTACTGCCTGGTCAGTGGACCCGGTTCGGTCGTACTCTTCCCTCATTCTGGACAAAATAAAAACCTCATAGTCCATCGAGAGTCCAAATAAGAAAGCAAAAATCATAAGCGGAACCCAGAATGTAATCGCACCGGTGGCAGGGACTCCAAATACCGCGTTCGAGCCGTGGCCTTCCTGCCAGAACCAGGTTACAAGCCCAAATGTAGCCGACATCGAGACCAGATTAAGAATGACGGCCTTTAGGGGAAGTACGACAGAGCGAAAGGCGCGGGCCAAGAGCAAAAACGTGAGAATTGCAATTAGTCCAAGTAATATCCAGAAGTGTCCGAACACGGCATGGATATAGTCAATCTGTACTGCTCCAATTCCAGTAATCCCGATAACTCCCGGATATCCAGTGAGTAAATCTTTAACTCTGGTTACTGTGGCAAGCGTTGCTGAGTTGTCAGAGGTCTGGTTAGGGATGGCAAGAATATCTCGGGTACCACTTCTGTTTGAGTCGATAGAGGTTGACGATAGTACTGCTGAAACTCCGCTTATGGAGTCAAGCCGTTGTGTCACGGACTGACTTGAATTCTCTCTTACCAAAACTTCAATAGGTGTGAGAATCCCACTAGAGGTACCACCAGATAGGAGTCGACTATATGTATGGTAAGCCGTTGTGGCTTTAGATTGTGAGTTGACTCCGGTCGTGCCTATATTGAGGTGAGTAAATGGCACGGCCAGGGTTCCTAGTATCAATACCGATATCCCGACAACGGGCCAGCGAAACCGGGTTATGCCCCGAGCCCAGAACGTCCATGCCTTACTTGCCGAAGCCTCGTGGCGAATCTTGGGCCAGTCTACCCGGTTACCAATGCCCGCGAGTAAAGCTGGAAGTAAGGTGAGTGCGACGGCCACTGAAATTAAGGGGATCAAAATTCCGCCATAACCAACGCTTCTTAGCCCGGGGACGGGAAGCACAATCATCGCTATCAGTCCAATGCCGACAGTAATTCCTGAAAACATTACTGCCCTACCGGCTGTAAGCATTGCGCTCTCAATGGCCTCTTCATTTGTTTTACCTTGATGTCGTTCCTCTCGCCACCTAGTTACAATCAGCAACGAATAGTCAATTGCTACTCCGAGCCCTACGAGGGCAACCAAGAATTGAACAACGAATGAGACCTCGGTGAAGTAGGTAAAGCCCAACACGATAAGTAACGTGGTTGGAATTGAAACGATCGCGATTAGAAGAGGAAGGAACGCTAGAAACGAGGCGAATACAAAAGCCAGGACGGCCAAGGCACCTAGACCGCCGATTACCGTTTCAACAAGAACACCCGATCCACTACCTCCATTAGAATTTTCAAGCTCATTTAGTCCAGTAATATTGACTTGAAAGCCGGGAGGGAGGCTGACTTGCATTATTGATTGGGCCTCTATGGCCTGCTTCCCAGGAGTAAAGCCATTTTGAGGCGGACTGAAAAGCAGTGCGAAGGTTGAGTGGCCATGGTCAGTTATTAGATACCTATTTTGGGTCGACGCAAAATCGACTACGCGCTCAAAGGTCTCAGCTGATCGAACTCGCGCAAAAGCAGCCCCAATTTCTGCACTATCTTTCGAGAAGGAATCCCTGGGTGGTAAATCAACTACCATAATCGATGGAGGATTTTCGGCCCCGTTTCCGTATATGTGGAGAATCTTGACCGCCGTCTCATATCCAGGCTGTCCGGGAAGGGAGAAGTCATAACTCAGTCGTTTTGAAAGTGCCCCTGAACCCATTCCTCCAAAAATCAGGAGAGCCAACCATATAGCCATAACTACCTTACGGTGTCTGATCACAATCTTGGTCAAAGCTGTCATGGTAACTCCTGGATCTAGAAGACTCGGTTATTAACTGTCAACTTCACCAACCCGATGTTCGGTAAAGTGTATTGGCAATTTCCGCGTGATATAATAATTGGATTGACAGTCTATATAATTAAATATGAAACGGCAAGATAGTGGCTCCTCGAGCCTATAACCTGGGTAAACGCCAGAACTCCGTCGAGAGATCTCGTCAAATGGCCTTAGATGCGGCCAAGCAACTTCTCTCTAGTGGGTGCGATTTCGGTAAGTTTACCGTCGATACGATTGCTTCTCGTGCCGATCTCTCGCGACAAACCATATATCATCACTTTCGCTCTAAACGAGGCATTCTTGAGTCCCTATTTGACTCTATTGGACAAGATTCCGGGTTAGTCGATGGGATCTTCCGGTTCTTATCAGAAACTGACGTTGACCAAGCAGTAGAGCTTTTCGTGAAGACGTTTTGTCAATTTTGGGGAACTAACAGAACTATTATCTCAAAACTTATGGCGCTCTCGGAACTTGACCCCGACCTCTCTGAGGCCTTGTATGAGCGCAAGAGTAGGAGACGCCATGCAGTCGCGGTTCTCTCTGACAAGATAACCAAGGACCGCGGAACGGGGAATTTCAAAACCCAAGAAGAGATGGGCGATGCCATCTGGGCCCTTACTGGATTTGAGTCATTTTGCGAGTTACTTGATAAAGGATTGGATCAAAATGCTGCAACTGTGAGAGTAATCAGTATTTTGAAAGCTTCGCTTCCTCAAGTGAACTGAATAATTCGTCAATCATGAGCTAATTTGGAAGTCTGTATGGAATCTCGAGGCAAGAGAGTAATAAATATTATACGTTACGGGAAGATCAGTTTTGGTTGACATCACGGTCAAAGCTAATCACTATTTCCAATCCTCCACACTCTCTGGGGGTGACTAAGAGTGAGGCACCGTGTTGTTCGGCAATGGCCGACACGATTGACATCCCGAGTCCGTGACCGCTTTTCATATTTAGTCTAGAACTCTCTAGCCGAGAAAACGGAGAATAGATACCGTCAACTTGATCTACCGAAATAATTCGGCCGTCATTGATAATTTTTAGGAGTACCTTTGTCGAGTCGGTGGCAAGTGACGCCCACACTTGTCCTTCGGGCCTATTGTGCACTATTGCGTTATTCATAATGTTCTCAACGAGCCGTTCGATTAGAGCTTTGTTGCCAACAATGTTTGCCGGCTGAAGTTCTAAGTGCACGGTTACGCCAAGTTGATCGGCTAGTCTTTGATTGGAAAGAACGACTTTATTAACAGTTTCCATAAGGTTTACGGGTTCCAAATTATCCGGCTCTCGTTCTGCGGATGCCAGGGTCAGTAGCGCCTCGATCAAGCTTTCTTGTTCAATGGTTGACTCAAATATACGAGATAAGGCCTCTTTTAGGGACGCCACAGAGGAATCTGGGTCGTCCAAAGATACCTCTGCCAGAGCCCGCTGTCTGGCTAGAGGAGTTCGGAGTTCATGAGAAGCATTTGCTACAAAGTGCTTTTGGCTAACAAAAGACCGCTCGAGTCTGGCAAGCAAGTCATCGAAAGTTGTACTTAGTTCCATTAGCTCGTCGTTGGGACCCTCTAAGGCAATTCGAGCGTGCAAATTTGTAGAAGAAATGTCTCTCGCAACCGAGGTTATCCTATGAATTGGCCTGAGGGCCCGACCTGCTAAAACCCAACCAAGGAATATTGATACGAGGGTCAGTAGTACTAGGGCGGCTAGAGAAACGAGAAGCAAGTTATGTCGGTCGGCTGAGAGTTGCCCCGCCTGTTGGGCTTTGAGAAGGCCCAGTTGGGCTAAGGCGGTCTTATCGCTGAGGTGAACTCCAGCAGGGAGGGGTGGAAAAGGAACTTGAACGTTACCATATGAATTGCTACCGTCAATAATGGTGTTGCTAGCACCTCCGATCGTGCTCGGATTTTGCCCAGGTATGCGTTTGGACATCATTACGTGAAAGGCCACTTTCCCACTAGGCAATTTGATGACTCTCACTTGATGGTTTCTAATTGATCCATTGTGGAGAATTCGTACCGCACCTAAAGGTAGGTTGATAGGGTTTGACGGGTTTATTGCCCCCGTTGACGGCTGGAATCCCGATGGAGTCGAATAGAGGAAAATGCCCTTTGTTACTTGTGTTGTAGATAGTGCAAATACGGTTACAAGGAAGATTGCGCCGGTCAGCAGAAAAATACTCCCGTAAAGCAGGGCTAAGCGAGACCTCACTGACATCCGGTTAGGTAGTCGAATGCTTTTATTTACTCGCATTGCTTGATCCTATAACCAGCCTTGGTAACCGTATCTATTATCGTCGGATCTCCAAGTTTCTCTCTCAGTCGACTAATTGTCACTTTAACTGCCGAAGTATGGGGGTCCGCATTGCTATCCCACACTCGGTCTAGTAGCTCTTCAGCCGATACTACTCCACCTTGGGCCCCGACCAGCACTTCTAGTACTCCAAACTCTTTAGGCCGCAATACCAATGAATGTCCATTAAAGTGTGCTTCCCTCTTGAAAGTATTAATCGTGATGCCGTTGTACTCAGCTAATGGGGCCGAGACAGGGTTACTTCTTCGGGCAAGAGCGCTAATCCGAGCAACTAGCTCAGCGAAAGCAAATGGCTTGACCAGATAGTCGTCTGCACCGAGACCTAAGCCCTCTACTCTGTCGTCTACCGTTGACGATGCTGTTAACATGAGGATACTTAGTCGGCGAGTTACTTTTGAAAGCTGTCGGCAGATCTCGTCACCAGATATTCCTGGGAGATCTCTATCCAAGATCAATACGTCATAATCGTAGAGCTGAGTCGCCTCAAGACCTAGGTATCCGTCCACGAAGACGTCTACGCTCATCGAGTAACGTCTCAAGCCCTTCGCAAGAGTTTGAGCCAGTACTTCGTCATCTTCAACTATTAGAACTCGCATAATCTAAGTCAATAAAAATATTAGCGCTATAAGCTGAGAAAGTTGACGGGGGGTACTGGTCGTGATGCCATTCATTCAAATATCCAAGGCTAAAAGCGTCATGAGGGACATCCACATATTATGTGGTCAAAATGGTTGCAAGAAAGT
The DNA here is from genome assembly GCA_027452005.1 of Acidimicrobiales bacterium. Taxonomy (GTDB): domain Bacteria; phylum Actinomycetota; class Acidimicrobiia; order Acidimicrobiales; family JAKAVM01; genus JAKAVM01. The sequence goes on along the minus strand of DAIDHF010000014.1, from coordinate 40,506 downwards.
TTCATACTTTGAATCGATATGAAACGGGCATGCAACCGGTAATTTGATACAAGTAAAGTCATGAATCGTTCAATCGTCATTGTTTTACGAAAAGTCCTGCCAATATTCGGATTATTTTTTGTCTTGTCATCATGTGGTTCACCGCCAGTCAAGGTAGTCGCAAGTCTAGGTAAATCAACTGGTTCTGCCGGAGATCTTGCATCGTCAGCCTCCGGTGCTGGGAGTACTGGAAAGTTGTCTGCGAGTAGTGCATTGAAGTTTTCTGAGTGTATGCGTTCACACGGAATATCTAATTTCCCCGATCCACAAGTAAGTGGAAATTCTGTTCGGCTTCTCGTCCAAGGAGGTCCCACCTCGGACATTAACCCGAACAGCCGAATTTTTCAAAGCGCTCACAAGTCTTGTCAGAAATATATTCCAGCACCCAGTCCTAGTCAGGTGCAACAGATGCAACAAGCGGCGCTTGCTAATTCCCAGTGCATGAGAACACACGGGTTTCCGAATTTTCCAGACCCGCAGTTCTTAGGTAATGGTGGGGTCAAAGTAGCAATCCCCTCAAACTCAGGGATAGACCAAAACTCTCCCCAGTTTCAAGCAGCCCAAAAGGCCTGTGGGATTGGCAAAAGTTTGGGATTTCGAATCGGAGGGTAGCGGTAAGTCTTTAGTCTAGATGAGATTCTTTAGATCGCTTTCAACAAAGTCAAAGTTTGCGATTTCCATCGGCGGACTCTCAATTGCAATTTCGGTCGTGTTAGTAGTGACGCTTTTTCCCACCAAGCCCAGTAGTGGAAATGGAATGAATATAAGCTTATCTCTTGCAACTGTTCAACGAGGGACAATTTCGTCTCAGACCCAACAGAGCGCAGTCCTGCAATATTCGGGTTCTTATACCGTAACTATTCCAGCAGGGATTTCTCCAACTCAGCTAACTTCCGATCAGCAAGCAGTCGCCACAGACCAGTTGGCTCTGGCAAATGCCGAAACTTCAACTTCGGCTACTCAAGATAGTTTGGCGGTAAGTCAGGCAACCGAAAGTCTTTCGCTAGACCAAAGCAGTCTTTCTCAAGCCCAAGATCAGTTGGCCATAGATCAGGCAACGGTCTCTGGCGACCAGGCACAGCTTGAGGCGGATCAACAACGCCAGGCTTTTGCCTGTCAGGGAGCAAATTCAGCCAGTTCTACCTGTTCGTCTGACATTGAGGTCACCAACGCGGACAAGTCTAAGTTGACCCAAGACCAGGCTAAGGTAACCTCAGATACTGCTCTGGTCTCGCAAGATCAGGACAAGATCAACTCGGATAACTTGAACATACAGGTTAACCAGGCCAAGGCAACCTCCGACTCTGGCCAGGCTCAAGGTCAGCAAGCACTTGATGCCCAAAAGCTCCAGGATGACCAGGCTCAACTTGCAGCGGGACAACAACAAGAAACAATCTCGACCTCCCTTTACGCGCAGGTTCCTGCAGTAGGGGCTGTTGTCAGCCAAGGTGAAATCCTCTATAGCGTAGGCCAAACGAATGTTGGACTTCTCTACGGTGATCTTCCCCAGACGAGAAGTTTATACCTTGGTGAATCGGGACCCGATGTGGGGCAACTAAACAATGATCTATACGAGTTGGGTTACACGAGTGCTCCGAAGGGGTCCCTTGGCTTTACCTCCGGAACTCAGGAGGCAGTCTCATCGCTCCAGCAAAAGTTAGGAGACCTTCAAAGTGGCACCTTGCCTCTCGGTGAGATCGTCTTTCTCCCGAGCACAATTAAGGTAACAACGGTAACCGCTACTCCAGGGGAACCAGTTCAGGCTGGCGGTATTGTACTTACTGGGACCTCGACCACGCGAGAAGTTGTGATCGAGCTAGACGCAGACTTGGCTTCTCAGGTGAAAACGGGTGATCCTGTGGGTATTACTCTTCCCGATAATTCGGTTACCCCTGGGTTGGTTACCAAGGTAGGTACGATTGCGACCTGTCCATCTGGAGCTGGTTCAAACGGTGGTGGAGGCTCGTCGTCACCAAATGGGTGTTCCCAGGGTTCAAGTCCAACGATTGAAGTTGACGTAACGCCAACCGATCCCGGGGCAACAGGAACACTCGACCAGGCACCCGTTGAGGTCTCAATCACGAACCAATCTGAGAAGAATACTCTGATTGTTCCGGTTACGGCTTTAGTCGCTCTCTCTGGAGGTGGATATGCAGTGGAAGTTGTGCCCAGGACCGGATCACACTACCTCGTCGGGGTCACAACCGGAATATTTGATGACGCAGACGGGACAGTTCAGGTATCGGGGGCCAAACTCAAACCGGGGATGAAAGTGGTTACGACTTCCCAATGACAGACTCCCGAGCTGAGGTCAGAAGTCGCAAGAATAGTCACCCCGGATCACTCGGGGTAATCAATAGCGATCTAGGTGGGCCAACCGATCACGAGCCCGTACTCGAACTTAGAATGGTAACGAAATTGTATGACTCACAGCCCCCGGTTATTGCCCTTGACTCGATCGACCTCACAATTGATCCAGGCGAGTTAGTCGCAATTGTCGGCCCATCAGGTTCGGGTAAAACGACGATGCTTCACGTAATGGGAACCTTAGATAGACCAACCTATGGCAACGTGTTTATCGCTGGGACTGATGTGACTGCAATGTCGGAACGTGAGGTATCTGGTCTGAGAGCAACGAAGATCGGGTTAATATTCCAGAACTTCTATCTGGCTGAGCATGAGACTGTACTCGAAAATGTTGCTGACGGATTGCTCTATTCGGGAATGGGATCAGCCATACGCCGCGAGTCTGCCCATATTGCCCTCGACAAGGTTGGGATCTCTCACCGGGCTAGCTTTTTGCCAAGTAACATCTCTGGAGGCGAGAGACAACGGGTTGCCATTGCTAGGGCCCTTGTGGGAAATCCCGCGATTGTTTTGGCCGATGAACCCACTGGAAACCTGGATTCAAAAACTGGAGCAAATGTAGTAAAACTCCTTCGCGACCTAAATCAGACCGGGGCCACGATTGCAATAATAACCCACGACCGAGATCTAGCCAACGACCTGCCCAGGCAGGTTGAAATACTCGACGGCAAGATAGTTGCCGATCGCAAAAGTAAAGATACGACTTAAACGTGTTTAGCGGGCTACTAACTGGGCTTCGTCGGTCGATTCACCAAACAAATCGGCTTAGCCTCAATGACCTGATTCGAGTTGCTTTTACTGGAATTAGAACTCGCAAACTGCGCGCTGGTCTATCTGCGCTTGGAATCTCAATCGGTGTAGCTTCTATCGTGGCGGTTCTCGGGTTGTCTGCATCGTCTGAAGCTGGCCTTCTGAATGAAATTAGCCAACTTGGCACCAACCTGTTGACCGTAACCAATGGCCAGACCCTATTTGGACAAACTGCCGAGCTTCCGACAGCCTCACCTGGAATGATCTCCAGAATAGGTCCCGTAATCCAGGTACAGTACACGGGATCGGTCACGGCCAATGTATATAAAACGCAATACATTCCGTCTGCCAACACAAACGCTCTCGGAGTAATTGCTAGTAGTCTCGGGATTCTCAATTCAATTGGAGCTCATGTTATCAAGGGCCAGTTCTTGAATCGGGCCACAGCCACTGAGCCGGTTGCGGTGTTAGGCTCTCAGGCCGCCACCAGACTGGGAATCGACAGGATTTTTCCAGGGGAGCGTATCTGGTTGGGAGGATAATGGTTCTATCTTTCCGGAATTATAAGTCCGTCAATTTTGGCACCGGAGATAGATCCGACTGTGATTATAGGTTTCCCGGCAGCTGAAAAGTACCTTCTCTTTGATGGGCATCCCTCAGAGATTTATGTCCGAACTGTAGACAGCCAAGTGAATGCCGTCCAGTCTGTTCTGGCAAATACGGCCGATCCTGAGTCACCCAGTAATGTAGACGTGAGCCAGCCTTCGGTTGCCTTGACAGCTCAGGTTGAAGCCAAAAGTGCTCTCAACGGACTGTTTCTGGGACTAGGAGCCGTCGCCTTGTTGGTTGGAGCTGTTGGGGTGGCCAATATCATGATCATCTCGGTGCTTGAGCGGCGTTCCGAAATTGGACTGCGTCGTGCACTTGGGGCTACCAAAGGTCACATCCGGATTCAATTTCTATCTGAGTCAATTATTCTCTCGATACTCGGTGGGATTATCGGAATTCTCCTTGGCGTTTTAGCAACGTTTATCTATTCCTCAGACAAAGGTTGGTCTCTAGTAATTCCTCCACTCGCCTGGGCGGGTGGATTTGGTGCAGCCCTTGCTATAGGCGCAATTGCAGGTATCTTTCCAGCGATCCGGGCAGCCAGGATGTCTCCAACTAGCGCGCTAAGGACGGTATAAATCATGAATCAAGATAAAAGTAATCTACTTGGATGCGAAATATATTCTCCTAGATTTTTTATTCGGGCCATTACCGTGGGTATTCTCCTTCAACTAGGTCTACAAGCGGTCAATCCAACCCAGGCAAGTGCTCTTTCTGGAGTCCTAGTGACAGGAACAGGTTCACTTCAGTACTCGAATATTGGAGGGGTGTTTCCAGACACCCTGGAAGCAATAGATGAAGATCTCACCGTCGGAACGACGTGTCCTACTCAGGCCACCTTTTCCGGACCAACTTCTGGCCCCGGGGGGGAGTTTTTGATCTCAGGAGGACTACCGGCAAGTAGTGTTACAGTCGCACCCGCGGCCCCTGATGCAGACGTTAACGGCAACTGCTATTTCTACTCAACTCCCATTACCGCGAATGATCTTGTGGGGTCGTTTACCGTGCAGGCATCACTAGTAAACATTCCGGGTAGTGTTGATTTTTCATTAGCCAACGATGGTATTGGAGCAATTTCTGGAACTCCCCAGACTGTGAGGGTTGGACAAGCTCTGTCAGATTCTCTTGAGGTTGAAATCTATTCCCAAGGGGCTCCAGTGGATGGAGCCGTGGTTGTCTTTAGTGCCCCGGCATCTGGTGCCAGTGGAGTATTTTCAACTACTAACACGTCAAGCGCAACGGCAAGTACGAATATCTCCGGGCTTGCCGTAGCCCCCACGTTTTTGGCAAATCAGACAAGTGGTACGTATCAAATTATAGCGTCGACTTCCTCGGTATCTGAACCTGGTACTTCATTCTCGATTACTAACTCATCTGCTGGGGTGGCATCATCTATCTCAATTATTTCGGGAAACAATCAGTCAGAGGTAGTAGCTGGTACTTTTCCAGTTCCGCTCTCGGTCGAGGTCGTGGATTCCAACTTACTACCGGTCCAAGGTAGTGCAGTTACCTTTACGGTGATTGAAGGTCTAAATCCGCCTCAGGGTTCGGGCGAGACTAGCACGAGCTCTAATGGTGCTTCAGCTAATTTTGAGGGAGCTGGTACAACTGCTTCGGTTACAACTAACTCTCAGGGACAAGCAAGTTCACCGGCGATTGTAGCCGGAACCGTCTCTGGTAATTTTACTGTTCTGGCAACTACTCCTGGAGTGAGTAGCTCTGTAACATTCTCTTTACAAATTCTCCCGGGAACCCCTTACTTCATTTCTCCCGGAGCTGGTGTATCGCAGACAACACCGATTGGTACAGATTTTAGTGTTCCATTATCGGTGACCGTAACCGACCAGTTCCACAACCCGGTTTCCAACGTGGCCGTAAGTTTTCAAGGACCTTCTTCGGGACCTGGCGGCGATTTCACTAGTGCGAGACGAACTCAGGAAAGCGTGGTGACCAACTCAAATGGAGTAGGAAGCTCCTCAATATTTGAGGCCAACAATCTAACCGGGGGATATATAGTTGTGGCGAGTATTCTCGGGGTATCTCCCCCGGCTACGTTTGCTTTAGTAAATCAGAGCCTTCAAGCTGCAAGTGCGGTACTCGGAATATTAGCGGCACCGGTAAGCGCAAGCGCTCCGACCCCCGACGGTCAGGGTTACTGGCTGGTGGGATCCGACGGGGGAGTGTTCAGTTTTGGGGATGCCAACTTCTTTGGCTCGGCGGCCCCGTACCATCCCAGGGCCCCGATTGTTGCTATTGCCCCGACCCCAGACGGTCAGGGTTACTGGCTGGTGGGTTCCGACGGGGGAGTGTTCAGTTTTGGGGATGCCAACTTCTTTGGCTCGGCGGCAGGTCAAAGTCTGGCATCCCCAATTGTTTCGATTGTGTCCAATAAAGCAATCCCCGGGTATATCCTGGTTGAGTCCAATGGCAGTACATTGGCTTTCTGATTTCCTAACGAGTTGCTCATAGTTCTATAACAACTTCTATCGATCACATTAGTGATGTCTCTTGAAGATAGAGACCAAAATAGGAGGTTTTGTAGATATGCGGACATGGTATTGGAGATCTATAAGTTGGTTCAAAGGAAGTAAAACCGGGGTAAAGATTTGGGCGGCTTCAGCCTTGGCTGTTGCTTCAATGGGTGCCCTTGTGTTTGTGTCCTCGGCAGTTGCTCAAGCGCACGGAGTTACAATGAATCCGTCACCGCAGGCAAAAATGTCCGTTGGGTCCGGTTCTAGTCCAGCGAGTTCCCTACATGAATTGTCAATGGGCTCAGCTAAATCGTCGATGACTTCTCTCCCGACTCCCAATATGGCAGGTCCGGGAAGTACTCAGAGTCAACCGATGGCGCCTTCAATGACCCCTTCAACGATGAGTTCGAGTAATTCAATCTGCCCGAACGTGGTAGGTGCCACTCAGATGCCAGACGGGATGCTCATGGCACCGGTACCATCGGGTCAACCGACTCCCCAAGAGCAGCAGGCCGCAAGTAATCTGGTTACACAAGTTACTCAAGACAGCCAGAAATACACTAGTCTTTCTGCTGCATTGGCTGCGGGTTATATTCCAATAACCAACACCAAGGCCAGAATGGTCCACTATGCAAATTGGAAGGTCGTTGAGAGCGGTGATGTTCTAGACCCTGCCAATCCGCCCTCGCTCATGTACGCAAATACCGTATCTGGCCCAGTCCTAGTTGGTGTAATGTTCTTTGGTCCTGGACCATGCCAGCCTGGCCCCGACATTGGTGGCCCGCTTACCCAGTGGCACGCACACTCGAACCTGTGCCTGGATGGACAACATCAGGTAGTAGGAATAACCAATAACTCAGGCACCTGTTCAAATGGAGCTCATAACACTCAGACCCTGTTTATGCTCCACGTGTGGACGGCGCCGTCCATTGCAGCTCAATTTCAATTCCAGGCCGACATACCTCCGTCGGCACTTACTCCAATTATTCAATCGGGTAAGGCCTAAACGCTCATGGGATTGCTCGGAGGTGACGAGATGAATACATCAAGAGTCGATAATTTCCACAGATTAGTTCAGTTGACACTTGGGGGACTTTGGATCATAGATGGTCTGTTGCAGCTTCAGCCAGCCATGTTTAGCAAGGAGTTCGTGTCAAACGTCCTAGCTCCTGTGATCCAAGGTCAACCACACTTGGCAGGTTCCCTATTGAGGCTAAATGAAAATCTGATAAGTGTTCATGTTGGTGCCTGGAACCTGGTATTTGCAGGTGTCCAACTACTAATCGGGTTCGGGATTATTATGCGACCAACCTTGAAACCCGCGTTAGCAATTTCATTTGCTTGGTCACTTGGTGTTTGGACTCTTGGAGAAGGTTTCGGGATGCTTTTTACGGGTTCTGCCTCACCTCTTACCGGAGCTCCTGGGGCGGTGATCTTGTACCTAGCCCTCGGACTCATTGTATGGCCGCGACCGATACGGGACAATCAACGACGGGCCGTGAGTTTAGCAAGTCATGGATTACTCGGTGATCGACCCACAACCTGGCTCTGGGCCGGACTTTGGACAGTCTCGGGGATCTTGTGGCTTCTTCCTGCCAACCTCACAAAAGGGGCCCTTGGAGCCCAAATTATCCAGGCCGGACAAGGTCAACCCTCTTGGCTTTCATCTCTAGATAATTCCGTGGGAAGTTCTCTAAAAACCTCTGGATTACATCTGGGAGTATGTTTGTTTGTGGTCTCCCTCGTAATTGGATTTGGCCCGATTGTTAGTGAGCGACGGACTCTCTTTGTAGTTATTGGGGGAGCTCTGTCATGTGTGTATTGGGTGTTCGGTCAAGCCTTTGGAGGAATCTTTACAGTATTCAGCCATGGTACAGTAACCGACCTAAATTCGGGCCCCCTGATTGTTATCATCGGGATCTGCTTGGTAACCTGGAAAAGCACTGAAGCCAAAATGTCATCTGGACAAACTTGTACGAATAACCCTTTTGTCTGGCGCCCGGTAGAACTAGAAGGGGTAATGAACTAGAGGCTATAGCCGATCTCCCCGGTCCAGTTCACGTTTAGTTAAACGTTTACCCGGGCCATGTGCTCAGGCGGATACCTATCTCCACTGACCGATCCAACCGGGATTGCGGCCTCTAGTTCTGCTAAGACTTCAGATGGAACCTCAATCTCGGCAGCTCGAGCATTTTCTTCAAGATATTTTACTGTCTTGGTCCCTGGGATAGGAATAACGTCGTCACCTTTAGACAGCACCCAAACTAAAGCAAGTTGAGCCGGGGTAATTTCAAGTTCTTCTGCCCTGGAAAAAATACGCTTGGCCAATTCTAAGTTGGAATCGAAGTTGTCTCCTTGAAATCTAGGACTATTCTTTCTAAAGTCGTCACTTCCAAATTGGTCCTTGCTGGTAATGGTCCCGGTAAGAAAACCTCGCCCTAGGGGGCTGTAGGGGACGAGTCCAACTCCAAGCCTTCGGATTGTTGGAATTATTTCTTTCTCTAGGTCACGGGTAAAGAGTGAGTACTCACTTTGAAGGGCACTTACCGGATGAACCGAATTTGCCTTCTCAATTGTCTGAGCTGACGCTTCGGATATCCCTAGATATCTAACCTTGCCCTGGTCTACGAGTTCTTTCATGGCCCCCCAGGTTTCTTCAATTGGAACCGTGACGTCAACCCGATGTTGATAGTAGAGATCTATTGTTTCCACACCGAGTCTCGTAAGTGAGTTCTCGCAACAAGACCGTACGTACTCGGGCTTCCCGTTGATCCCAACCCAACTACCATCGGGGTTTCGCTGATTTCCAAACTTGGTAGCCAAGACTACCTTGTCTCGACGATCGGCAATGGCCTTACCAACAAGCACCTCGTTCGTAAAAGGCCCGTACATATCGGCGGTATCGAGAAAGTCTATTCCCAGATCGATCGCCCGGTGAATGGTGGCTAAAGACTCTTTCTCGTTGCCGGGTCCGTAGGATTGACTCATTCCCATACATCCCAGTCCCATTCTCGATACTGTTAGTCCTTGTGATCCAAGTAGAACTTTATTCATGCCAACGAATCTAACCTGGTAATCGAGCTAGGTAAAGTTGGTCCAGTCGCGAGACGAGAATCCCCAAGAGTACCGGTCGAAAAGAATCCTAGCTGACGACTGGTTTCAAATATCCGTCCAGTCGTGCAAGGGTTTGGTTTGCGCCGTCAATGGAGTTGAATCTGGCAATGTTTTCTTCTAGTTTTTGCTTTGAATCAAAAACTAACCTCATGGAGACCACTGTTTTATCGAGCATCTCGTCGATTAACACAATGGACTTGAAATTGGCATCAGAACTTTTCGGGCTGGAATGTGAATATACGACTAAGCAAGGCTCGATGAGTTGCTCAAAGATGATTTGATTCTCATAGTTACTTCCGTCCGGTCCGTGGAATATAAAATCCCAGAGGCCTCCGGGAGTGGCAGAAAACGATCTCGTTGTTACCGTGAATCCATCGGGCCCCCACCACCGGGATAGGTGATCGGGATTGGTCCACGCTTGAAATACTCTGCTCGCCGTAGCTGAGATTAACCTGCCAATTACAATGGTCCGGTCAAGTCGAACTTCAATGAGGTCGTCGAGTTTTTGTAGGCTCTGGTTCCATCCTGGGTACATTCCGGCAAGAGGAATGTGTCTGTTGGGACCATAGACAGTTGCCGTAGCATTAAAGATTACCTCGGTCACGTTGCCTAGATCTTTCAAAGTAAACTTATGGCGAGATTGAATTAACAAGTTACCTTGACCGTCGAAGACTTCCGATTCAACTTCGATGTAGCTCGGGGCTGAGACTTCAACGTATTTAGCATGGATCTCTTCCCGAAAATCCTCTGGTCCACACATCAAGATTGTCAACTCACCACCACTATGGGGATCTGACTCTACTTTTGGTGCGCTATATCCATCTGGTCCCCACCAGGATGAAATTTGACTTGAATCTGTCAGGGCGGCATATACCCTATCTATCGGGGCACGGAAAGTTTTCAATATCGTGATTTCCCTGGAGCTAGATTCGGTTGGAATTGTCATTTGGTCTCCTGTTCTATCTGTGCAAGATAAGTATCAAGTCGTTCAAGCTTTGTCTCCCAGTATTCACGAAAGTTGTCAACCCAATCCGACACCTCTTTGAGAGGCCGTGGAGACATTTTGCACATCGTCTTTTGGGCACACTTTGACCTAACTATGAGGCCAGCATCTTCGAGGACCCGAAGATGCCTTGAGATAGCTGGCTGACTTATTGAAAACGGCACAACAATCTCTGATACAGATGCCTCACCCGCCTTTAGTCGGTGAACTATCTGACGACGCACTGGATTGGAAAGGGCATTAAATACCCGGTCTAGGCGAACTTCTTCCACTTGAGGCATAACTGATAAGTTATATAACTTATTGATTATTTTCAAGTTTGGAGCGTCAATGTCTTACCTAGCTGCTAAAACAGTATGCCTAAGCTAGTGCGAGTTGGGTAGACGATCTTCCCAGCGCAGAATCGAGGAAAGATGAATCCAAAGGCGAAAAAGCCTTGGCTCAATGGAGATGTCTGGGTAATCTCGCTTTCAGCCTGCTTTGCCGACCTAGGCTATCAGGCCGTTTTAGCTGGGTTTCCTCTATTTTTAGTCCTATATCTCCATAGGCCGATCTGGGAGTTCGGTCTGGCAAGCTCACTGAGCTATGGGGGAGGGGCGATCTTCTCGTGGCTTGGAGGACGGCTCGGCGACTCGGTTGGACATAAAAAGGTGGCCGTTTTCGGGAACTGTCTGATCCCACTCCTTGCCCTGTCGGGACTCGTGGCTAGTCCAGTCTGGGCTATCGGGTTTCTGTGTGGAGGGTGGTGGTTTCGGAACCTGCGCTCGCCAAGTCGGCGGGTGATGTTAGCTCAAGCAGTTCCAGAGGAAAGATACCGGGCATCTGCCTTTGGATTTCTCCATGCACTAGACGTCGGTGGCGGTGCACTGGCTGGAATTTGGGTCTTGGTCTGTGTGGTTATCCACGAACCCTGGAAGTGGATTTTCTTGCTGGCCGCAGTTCCTCTGGTCGCTTCGACAATTTTTCTCATCCAAGCTACAACTGGAGAAAGCACTCAAGCAGACAAGAAGTCGGAGGGAGGAATACAAAAAGATGCTGGCTCTTCAGGTGGCCCCTCTGGGGACTCGGAAGTTTCCAGAAATAAAGGGGTCAAAAGATTACTACTCTCAGCAGGTCTATACGGGTTTACGGCCTACAGTGTTGGATTTCCCGTTTTAACTGTTGCCAAGGGAAGCCATAAGCTTGTGTACGGTATTGGTGCCTTTTTGGTTCTTCAAGTCGTCTCCTCGGCCACCGGTTACATAGTTGGCCCGCGCGTTGGCGGAGATATCGGGACACAGTTTCGCTGGCTGGGTCTTTTGGGCTACATAATGGCAGGTTTTGGCGCCTCAATCTTGGCATTCAGTCAAGTATTAACCAATACCGGAGTCCTCATTGTTGGGGTCGCAATAATCGGCTTTGGGCTAGGGGTAATAGAAACTTTCGAACCGTCGGCGATGTCGATCTTGAAGACAGGTTCACATGCCGGAAGAGGATTTGCCGGACTTTCAGCTGCTCGCAGCATAGGAACTTTTGTCGGCAACCTTGCTATGGGACTTCTCTATAGCCTTGGGGCTGGTGCCGCATATGGCTACGCGGGAATTGTGGCACTGATTGCGGGCGCACTGGTTATTAGTGCAATATCCCCAATAAGATCGTGGCAAGATATGAATAACCGCCAAAGCCCAAACTAGTACGTTAAAATCGCCGTCGACGGATCTAGACCAATTCTATTGTCAGCTGAGTTGTGGCTTGTCCACTATGCATTAGTTCGCCATTTTTATAGTCTCTTTACTCACGGTCTGGTTAGGCGACGTGTTTTAGGTGAAAAGACTAAGCTTTATTAGGAAATAGGCACTCCAACCTGTTGTAATTGGATAGAAAAGTCGCTATAGTTGGACAGATGGGACTGTTCAGCAAATGGAAGGCCTCAAACGCCGAGTTCACTCATGAAGCATTTGAAAGAGGCGAGGCCTCATTCGCCGACGAGGAAGGGGACAAAATAGTTCCTACCATGATCGCCGAGGCGTCCATGGTGATTGATGATGAGCAAGCTATCGAGGCGGAGGTCGAAAGAGTTTCCGAGTTGGAATCAAAGGGTGGTCCTGAACTTGACGATGCCAGAATACAATTAGAAAGAGCCGAACAAGACGTCCAAGACGCGAAAATGGCCCTTAGCCAAGCCCAGGATCTTGAAGATAAGGCCGATGAGGCATATAAGAATCTCAACTCCCAGTTCAAGCACGACGGCCGGCGTGAGTCAATTGCATTTGTTACCCAGTCCACCCCAAAGTATGGAGAACCAGGGGCTTCGGTCGATCAAGAGCACTCCACCGTAACGGAAGGGCGCGAAAGTATTGAGGCCGATCAGTCGGCCGTCTCAAAAGCCCTGGCAGACGCCGATGCTGCAAAAGTAGCGGTAGACGAAGATCTCAAGAAGGCCACACCTGGGACTTGAAAAGGTTAGCGGCCGTTCGGGTTTATGTCGTTTTCTACCACCATGTGCGGTGACAATTGTTAGTCATTGAGTACGACGTCCTAGATAGCGGATTAATAGAACTCGTAGCCTTGGTAAATGCGACTGATCACGACGAGAGCGATGAAGACGGCCGTGTCTGGAAGGCCTGGCGCGATGGTCATCCAGACGGTGGTTTTGGCTATGTGGCAGTCCCAGCCGATATTTTGGCCGAAATGGAAGCTACCGAAGATCCAGAAAAACTTCGTGGTCTGGTAGAGGAACTTATTATAAGAGATCACACGGCGAAAGTAGAGAGGTCTTAGTTTTGAGCACTTCGAGATCTCAGTTGTACAGATTTGCCAGGGATTTAGGGAATGTAGAGGCCTTTGAACACGGGTATAAGTCTTCAGGTCTTTTAGGAGGATTAGAAGGTGAAGGCGAGAGGCAAGCAAGACGTGCAATCTATCGGGCCGGAAACCGCCAGATCAACAAGGTAGTAAAGGCTACCGGGCTAGGTCCGAGGAGGCGCTGAAGTTCTCAGTCTTGTTGCTGGGAATTTCGGTTCTAACGGATTTGGAAGAAATCTAACCTGATATGAAAATTGGCGTAACCGCGGCATTTAGCAATCAAGATTGTGACCCGGTCAGGTTTGCAATCGAGCTTGAACAGCGAGGATTTAGCTCGTTGTATCTTCCTCACCATACCCACCTACCAGTCGAGGAGGGCGCGCCTCCGGCTCTAGTAGGGGGTGTGTCTATTGAGGATTATAGGTCTCTCCCCGACCCAATTGTGGTCTTGGGCGCCATAGCTTCGGTTACGTCAAAAATACGTCTGGGTACCGGGGTGCTCTTGGTGGGTCAACTCGACCCAATTGTTTTGGCCAAACAACTGGCGACGCTAGATCAGTTGTCAAAGGGTCGAGTTACCTTAGGGGCAGGCTATGGATGGAATCGCAAAGAGGCAGAGGCCCACGGTCTAGACTTCGAAAAGCGTCGAAGCATCACTAACGACAAGTTGGCCTGTATGAGGGCCATTTGGGCAAGTGATCCGGCCAGCTACCAGGGGACATATGTAGATCTAGCTCCCAGTTGGTCAAGACCCAAGCCAGTCCAGAGTCCGTCGATCCCGGTCCTCCTAGGGGGTTTCCCAGGTGAGCGCCTGTTTTCAACTTTGCCCAAGGTCGGCGACGGCTGGATTCCAGTAGGGGGAACTGGGTTAGGTAAGAATATCCCCTTATTGCGCGAGGCCTTTGAAAGATCTGGCCGAGATCCCGATACCCTTCAAATCGTTCCCTTCGGCGTATTCCCAGAGAAATCTAAACTGGAATACTTCGAGGGGATTGGGGTTACAGAAGTCGTCTTAAGGGTCTCGTCAGGGTCTCATGACGAGATGGTTGCCCAGCTAGATGCCTTTTCCTATTAGCTCAAGAGTAACCTTGGCCAACTCCTCACCTTTGTCCTCCTGGAGAAAGTGCCCGCCTCCATGGATAGTGGGGTGATCTACCAGTTGTGCTCCTGGAATAGTCTCGATAAACAATCGGTCGGCGCCTCGGGTTATAGGATCGCCGTCAGAGAATCCGCACATAAAGGGCTTGTCAAAGCTCCTCAATACTTCCCAGGCCTCTCTGTTGTCTTGGCTCGCCGGGTCTTCGGGGGAGGTTGGTACGAGTACCGGGAACTGACGGGCACCCTCCTTGAAGGACTCGTCAGGAAACGGGGCATCATAGGCCGCAATAACCTCTGGCGAGGGTCGCGTGGCACAACCACCGGCCACGATGGCCCCGATCGGCATCTCGGGGGTTTCCTGAGAAAACTTTTGCCAGGCAAGAAAGGCGTCGCTAACACGTCCGTCTCCGGTTGGTAGGCCGGTGTTGGCCGCCAATACCCGTGAAAATTTGTCTGGATCAAGGGCAAGAAGTCTCAATCCAATAAGTCCTCCCCAGTCTTGGCACACTAGGGTTACACCTTTCAGGCCGAGTCCTTCAAAGAGCAAAGATCTCATCCACTCAACGTGTCGAACGTACGTGTAGTCGCCACGCTTGGCCGGTTTATCTGACCTGCCGAACCCGACCAGATCCGGTGCGATTGTTCTTATCCCGTGGTCTGAAAGAATCGGGATCATTTTTCGGTAGAGATAGCTCCAAGAGGGCTCTCCGTGCATCAACAAAACCGTCTCTTTGGCCGAAATAGGTCCCTCGTCGAGATAGTGGACGCGAATACTTTCCTCTCCAACTGGGTCCAGGCTTGGAATATCGAGGTAGTTGGGTGCAAAGGGATATGCGGGCAGGTCCTCAAAGTGGTGATCGGGGGTTCGAAGTAATTCCATGGGCGTCCTTACAAGGTGTTCTCTAGAGGGCAAGACTATCAGGACATTTCACCGCTTGCCTGAGGTCAAATGTCTCTGGGACATAACTTAACACGACCTTTGGGCATCGGCGAGTAATTGCTTTCCAGACTGTTACTAAGAACAGGCTCAAAAATCTGAAGGTTGAGGATCTATTGGTGGACTTGGGAGAGGTTGATTTGCCGACGCTTTGTGATGGGATTGACCGAGAATAGCAAGTTCTCCAAATATTCTTGGACCTATCCATTCGCCTCCGGCATTGGTAAAGTGAATTCCATCAGACGACCGAATCGTGATCCCATCTACAGTCGACGTGAAATCACCAGATGGTGATACCAGGGAGTTGAGATCCATAACCGATACGCTCCCGGGGTTACGCAGGGCAACCTGGTAAAGAAGCTTGTTATAAATTCTTACCCGACTTGGGGAATCTTCGGGCCAGGCATTCCCGTTAGGTTGCTCTCCCGAGTCATAATAGGGGGTTGTAAGGAGAACCACGTGTGCCCCCTTGGCGCCCATGATTGATACTGCCTGGTCGAGTTGGTTGACTAGATACGAGTCAAAGGGTCCCTGCCCAATGTGCTCTTGAGCACCGTTATGTATCTGATCGACAATGTCAAGGCGTGCCAAGTAGACAACCACGTCAGGGTTGAACTCATCAATCCAAGTCTTCCAAAGATTTTCCCAACTGTCAGGGCTGGTTGGCGGTACGCTACAGGTAACCGCAGATTGGGTCAGCTGATTTTGGATCACGTACGTGGGGCCTAGTGAAACCGAGCAGCTCCGGATACCATTATCGGCAAACCAGACGTGTTGAGCCTTACTCACGTAGCCCAGTCCAATTCCAAGGGTAAAGGCCATTGAGTCGCCAACTAGCAGTACCCTGGTATAACTCTTTAGCTCACCAACGGTCTCCAAGAACCTGGCCACTTTTTCTTGTGGAGTTAGACCTTTAGTGTCGTGAACGCCCAACAACGAGGTGGTCTGGCTAGGACTAGCAATCTGGCCAGGTCCATTGGCTGAACTGGCGGTTATAAGTGCACAGATGACGACACCGCAGATTGAACCTGCCAGGAGAGATAGGTAAGTCTTCGACCTGACCTGGGGAGCCTCTCCAGTCCCCTGAAACGCAGGCCGAGAAGATCTAATGGTCCCGAATCTAATAGGAACTTCCACGAGGTGATACGTGCCAATCGACAGGGCCAAAATAGTAATTATTCTAATCGTGACCAGGTTGTATCCGTGCAAGTGGGTGGCCTGGGCGGTCATAAAATCAATCACCGGCCAGTGCCAAAGGTATATCTCATATGATATCTGACCCAGATAAACAAGTGGCTGGGTCGAGAGAACTTTGGACACGACACCGTTATGGTTGGATAGACACGAATAAATTATTGCGGACGCACAAATCGCAGCAAGCCCAAACCCGGTCTCGTACTCAAGTCTAGACAGATCATTGAAAAAGTAAAATAGTGCAACCGTTCCAACTAGCCCGAGTACTCCAATTGCGTTGGATAAAATCGGGGGAACTCTTCTCCGTCCAGACAACTGAGCAAGTCCTAACGAGAGGGCACAGCCAACAAGGATCGACTGAGCCCTGGTATCGGTGGCGTAGTATGTCCCGGTCGTACCGGCCACACTCGAAAACTTGATAACTAGATCCAAAAATGAACCTATTGCTCCAGCTATGGCAATAGTAAATAGAACCTTATGTCGGATCGAGTTGGATTTCATGGTCCGGTAAACCAGGAATATAACTATTGGCCATGTTAGATAGAACTGTTCTTCTATGGACAGTGACCACATGTGAATCAGGGGCGACGGATGGCTGGATAGATCAAAGTAATTTGACTGAGTGTGTATAAATCTCCAGTTCGCGAAGTAGAAGGCCGACGATATCGTGTCCCAAGCTAGAGTGGGGAACTGCCCGGCCTCCCCCGTAACGATCACAAACAGGTTTACCAAGATAAGAGTAACAAAGAGTCCAGGAAGGAGCCTTTTAGCTCGCCTTATCCAGAACTCTCTTAGTCGCCATTTAGACGAGTCAGAAAACCCTTTTAGAAGAATTGAAGTTATCAAGAACCCAGATAGCGCAAAAAAGGTGTCAACCCCTAGGTAACCCCCTTGACCACTTGATAGCCCAAGGTGGTAGACGACTACCCCGACAATTGCCAGGGCACGCAGCCCGTCAAGTGCCGGTACATGTCGTGACAAGATACCTCCCTGGTGGGAGAAAGCTGTTTCTAGGTCCCCGTTCGAGTAGCCCGCGGCTAAGTTCGTCCTCGGCATCAGAGACGGGTTGTCTTCAGACGACCTGTAAACAAAGGGGGTATCGGGGAAAAATCCAACCGAGCCAGGTGATTGAGTGCTAGTCACGCGTGAATCCTGGCTTGGCCGGTCTAAAGGCGATTGAGGGTTTGGAGGTCATCCCTGCCCAATAGTGCCAGCTTGGGCAACTTGTTACCACGGCGCGTAGCAATTTTGCTCACCGTGTGGCATTCTTGGGAAGAGCTATGGACAACACGAGCGAAACTGGCGGCGCGCTTTTGGACACCATTGAACCTCCCATTCGAAAGGTCTGGGCCACATTGGTATCCCTGGGCACGAGGGACTCGGCCACAAGTCCCGGATCAATAAGCCCCCTGGTGTGGACCACCGTATTAGGGTGTCTGTCTACCTGGTCGATTATGATCGGCACCTCAATCAACTCGTCACCATTTACACTACATGCCCCCGGGTCATGGTTCTTTTCGACCGGGTCACCTACTCAACAGAGTAATCACGACATCTTCTTAAGTCTGGTCATGGTCTACGGGGGCCTTTTGCTCTTCCTACGGGTCTGGATTGATCTTATTAGGTGGCTTGAGGGCAACGGCGGGATCCCGGTGTCCAAATTGATCCCGATATTTATCTTGTGGGTAATGCCCATGCTAATAGTCCCGCCCCTGTTTTCAAAGGACGTTTACTCCTACGCGGCCCAGGGGGAGATGGTCAGTCACGGGATTAGCCCGTACTCATACGGTCCGGGAATCCTCGGCGGAACCAAGTTTCTAAACCTGGCCGACCCCCGCTGGCAGAACGCCCCAACTCCATATGGTCCCTTGGTACTCGGGATGGACGGGATGATTGTCAATCTGACCGGCCACAGTGTACTGGGTACGGTAGTAATCATGCGCGCCCTGGCATTGATCGGGGTGGTCATAGCGGCGATGTTCGTCCCGAGAATCGCCAGGAGATTTGGCAGAGATGGCTCGATTGCCTTCGCCGTGGCGATCTTGAATCCGGTAACCCTCTTTCACCTGGTCGGGGGTGCCCACAACGACGCCCTCATGATTGGCCTGTTAGTCCCTGGGATAGCTCTAGCTCTAGAAGGTAGACCGATTTTGGGAATAGTTCTGTGTACCCTGGCTGCCGCAATTAAAGCCCCGGCCGAGCTAGCGGTGGTATACATCGGTTGGAACTGGACCAGTACCAGGTTGCCCAATCGAGAACGGGTCAAACCGGTTATCGCGGCCCTGGCGATCTCTGGTGTAATTATGGCTATCGTCTCGTGGGCAACCGGACTTGGGTGGGGATGGCTCGGTGCCCTTGGTACCCCTGGGACCGTTGTCTCGTTAATATCTCCAACTACCCTGGTTGGAACCGTCTTGGGTAAGATCGCCGGGTTTCTGGGCTTGGGTGCAAGCAAGCACGCCCTACTGTCAATTTCTCGGGCCCTCGGACTTATGGTCGCTTTCGTGGTCAGCGCGATCTTGCTCATCAACTCTGACCGTTACGGGAGTGTCCGAGCCATGGGAGCCAGTCTGATTCTGGTAGTCCTCTTAGGCCCAGTTGTGCAGCCCTGGTACCTGGCCTGGGGATTGATCCTGTGCGCTGTCGTGGCCACCGGAAAGCTCAGAAAGATCGTCCTGTTCTTGTCAGTTGCCGTGTGTTTTATAGGTCTTCCCGGGGCCTATCAGCTACTAGATTTCCTAATTCACGCCAACATCGTGTCGATCCTGGCCAGCCTGGCAATCTTAGTCTTGGTTCTTACAACCCCCCTAAAGGGCTGGGTGCGAAGAATAATGTCGTGGCGAGCCCGGCAAGTAGGCGAGGTGGGCTCGACCTAGATTTATTGGTCCCCCGAATTATCCAGTCAATATTAGGATGCCCACTTGAAAGTACAGTAAAATCAGATAACATTAATACCCAATGGGTACTGGCAATCAGATCTGGGATCTGAAGTGGCTTGCAGGCTCGACCAAGATAATGGAGTAAGTACACGTGTTATCCAATCTGGTGAAACCGACCTACCAAGCCTTGAAAGGCTCAGTTAGTCCTAAGGTGGGCTCGGCGCTAGGTGTGCTGGCCCTAACCGTGTCATCATGCTTGGGGTTTTTCGTGGCTTTTTCTGGAACTCACACCCAGGCTACCGGGAGTCTCGTCTGGCAGAGCCCCACCCCGGTCGACATGGCAATTCCAGCCACGTTGTCACCATCGGTGAACTCCATCTCATGCCCGTCAAGCTCGCTGTGTGTTGAGGTGACCAGTGAGGGAACCGTCGGAATAATTCAAAACCCCGGTCCGTCGCCTACTACCCAGCTCATCCGGGTCGAAGGCCAAGTCCCGATCAATTCAATAGCCTGTCCCACTACGACACTATGCGTTGCCGTTGACAATAACGGGGACACCGTAGTCTCCACAAATCCGACCTCCTCGTCTGCCTGGATCGTGACTCCAGTTGAGCCAGCGATTGCATTTATGTCGGTTTCGTGTTCTTCGGTGAGTTTCTGTGTGGTGGGCGACAACACTGGGAATATCTTTATCTCAACTAATCCAACTGGATCGGCAAGTTCCTGGACCAAGGTTAACGTTGACGGAACAAATGCGATAAACGGCTTGTCTTGCCCTACCACTACCATGTGTGAGGCCGTAGACAATTTCGGGAACGCGTTGACGTATAATGGCACCACCTGGTCAGCTCCGGTCTCGGTTGCCACGGCCGCTATTACCTCAGTATCTTGTCGATCGACCACGGTATGTGTTTTGACGGCCCCAAGCGGGAGTGTAGAAATCTACAACGGTACCGCATGGTCAGCACCGTTTACGTTAACAGCATCCTATACCCTTAGATTCGTTTCTTGTACCCTCGGATGTGTCGCTATTGACTCCAATGGTGACTACTACTTTACCCTGCACCCACTTGCCACCCTTGCCGGAGGAGCTTCGGTGTGGTTTATCGGGACAATACCTGGTGAGGCAGGCAAGACGCTCACCGCGGCCTCGTGCTTGCCTGCGTCGGGATCTTGTGCGGTTAGTGACTACCTTGGGAACGTCTTCTTTACTTCGGGACCCACTGGCCCTAACTACTCCACCCCAGCGCAGGTGTTTCCTTATAACTTCGCTACGTCGATCTCGTGTCCTACCTCGTCATTTTGTGCTGCTGCTCTAAATAACGGTCAGGCTACAACGTACAATGGGTCAACCTGGACGAGTCCCCAGTTCGTGGCTAATTCGTCATTGGGTTCCGTTTCTTGCGTGTCGTCTACATTTTGTATAGCCGTTGGATTTGGTGGTGGCGCTTTCGAGTACAACGGGTCTATCTGGGAGAATGCCACGTCAAGTCCGGCTCTGCCCTGGTCAAACCCGGTTGACTCTTCGGGGGCACTTGTTTCTGTGTCATGTACTAGCACGACCTTTTGTATCGCTGTTGACAATCTCGGAAACTTCCTGGTCTATTTGGGAGGATCGACCTGGAGTGCCCCGGCGGGATCGGGGGCCAGTTCTCTCACCGAGATATCATGTATTGCTGCTAATAACTGCGTGGCGATCGGGACTGGCAACACCTACACCTTTACCGGGTCCTGGTCTGGCCCAACCAGTCACTCGCCGGTAACCCAGTTTGACTCGATCTCTTGCACCTCGTCGTCGTTCTGTGTGGCCGTAGACAACCTGGGCAACTATGTCACCTATAACGGTAGTACTTGGTCGAGCCCATCTCCCACCGGGGACAGCTCGGGAATCAACCCGGTTAGCTGTGTATCGGCAACGTTTTGTGCAGCGGGGGATCAGGCTGGGCACACTCTTGTATACAACGGGACTACCTGGTCGCTATCTAGCCCAATTGCCAGCACCGTACAGATATATGCCATGGGATGTGCCAGCTCGGTATTTTGCTGGGCCGGAGCCTCTAATGGATTTATCGTCTCCTATAACGGTTCGGGGTGGACCTTGGACAGTCAGGCAATCTATGACTTTGTAACGTCTATCTCGTGTGTAACCACGTCGTTTTGTATCGCAGTCGACCAAGACGGGAACGTCAACACGTTTAACGGTTCGACCTGGGGTACGTCATCAGACATTGACGGAATCATTCCAATAACTGGCGTGTCATGCTACTCCACTAGTGCCTGTGTGGCAGTCGATGGTCGGGGAGATTACGCGACCTATTCTGCCGGAACCTGGAGCGCCTTTTTAGCCACTGGGGTTGGTGCTCCACTAACGGCCGTGTCTTGCGTATCGTCAACCTTCTGTGAGGCCACGGCCTCCAACGGGTCAATCGCCAACTATTCCGGGGCCAGCTGGACGGCAATATCAGTTGACCCCGGGCACTCACTTTCCGCTGTATCGTGCCCGTCTAGCTCTGCCTGCATGGCAGTTGACAATGTAGGCAATTCGTTTGCCTTTAGCGGTACTTGGTCTAGCGCGGTCAACCTGGGCACGACCAACAAGATAACCTCTGTAAGTTGTCCGTCGACCTCATTTTGTATGGCTGTTGACAACGCAGGCAACGCCTATCACTTTGTCTCGTCCACCTGGTCGGCCGACCCAGCCAATCCTATATCACCAGCCCCCTTTACCGGAATCTCGTGCACCTCTGGCGTGTTTTGCACAGCATCAGATCTCAACGGGGCTATCAAGGTCTGGGATGGGGGGGGTTGGAGTTTTGGGGCAAGCGTGTTTGTTGGCATTGCCACGTCGGCGGTATCATGCCCTCCCTCGGGCGGCCTATGTGTAGTAGGGGGAATTAGGTCAGAAGCCTCATTTTCCACCTCCCCTAAAGGTACCCTGCCACTGTGGACCACAGGGATTGACTTTACTTCTCAGACCCGGATTACTTCACTTTCGTGCCCAAGTACGTCGCTTTGTTTTGGTGGGGATGCCCAGGGACGACTAGTGGTAAATACCAACCCCTCGGCCCTGAGTTCCAGCACGAGTCTTATGACGATTGACTCTGGACACTCGGTTACCGCAATGGAATGTGTAGTTGCAACCACAACCGGGACAACGTGCTTTGCCGGCGACAATGGGGGTGGCATATTGTTCTCTTCAAATCCGACCGGAGGTGCTAGCTCATGGACGAGGACGGTCGTGGACTCGCCGTCGGCCACCATTGACTCGATTGCCTGTACGTCGCCGAGCCAGTGTATTGCGGTAGATAACGCCGCAAGTGACTTGGTTTTCAACGGAACAACCTGGAGTGCTCCAACCGTTATTGATAGTGCCCACACGGCCAGTCCTCTAAATGCGGTGTCGTGTCCGAGCTCTAGTCTGTGTGCTGCGGTCGACAACTTTGGAGACGTCTTGGTCTCAACAACTATGTTTACCGGGTCACCAACATGGTCGATATACAACGTTGATGGTGGAGCAAATATCTACTCGCTATCTTGTCCCGGAGTGTCACTGTGTGTAGCTGGCGACATGTCGGGAAAAATAATCGAGTCAACAAATCCGACCGCCGGGACAGGAGCTTGGTCGGCGCTTTCAATTGATACGGCTCAAATTTGGTCGATCTCTTGTGCAACCACGACCCAGTGTGTTGCAGTTGATGGCACTGGTAAGGCGCTTATTTCAACTAATCCCGCCGGGGGGGTGTCTACTTGGACAAGTCAAAATATCAACTTCGGAGTTCAACTTGTCTCAATCTCGTGTCCAGATGTAACAGTATGCGTAGCTTCAGACATATTAGGAGACGAGATTGCCGGGATCCAGCCTTATAGTCCGCCTCCCCCTCCAACAGTTACCTATTCGGTGGTTGTTTCACCTAATTCCCAAACCCTCAACCCAAAGAGTACGGCAAACCTAAACGTTACGGTAACCCAGACAACCACGAACGCGTCTACCGGTCTTGTTACGACTACCCCGGTGTCAGCCGGGAGTGTGTCGTTAGATATTTCTTCGGGTCCCGACCAAGGTCAGACCTTTACTCAGGTCACCAACTCGTCAGGAGTTGCGAGCTTTTCATTTACCAACAACGGGACTTCAGGAGTGGATACGGTTACCGCCGGATATCTTTCAAGTACTACCAACCAGAGCATAATCTCGACGGCTACGGTTACCTTTGTAGGTCTCGACACTCTAACCCTGACCCCCGCCCTCCAGGGATCAGTCGTGGGTGCCCCGGTATTGGTGGTGGCCACTGCCCTTGACCCAACCGGAACAGCCGTGTCTGGCGCAACTGTTACCTTTAGTGTGGCAAGTGGTCCGGATGCTGGTCAGACCCTGGCTGCCACTACCGACGCCAAGGGTGACGCAACCCTTACATTAAGTGCCCCAAAGCAGGGGACTGATTCGGTTGGAGCGACTCTAAGCGGGAACGGCGTGACCACCCAAGTTTCCTCTAACTCTGTCACGATAAATTGGGCAGCTCCAATAACAATCTCAACTTCTGGACCGGCGAGCTCGACGGCCCTTCCAACCGGAGGATCGGTGAGTCTGACCCTTGAGCTCTCTTCGCCCGCCTCAGCCCTCATCAGGGCCGGGGGATCTCTCAAGGCGAACCTACTCGTGGCCTATGACCTGTTCCACGCGCTCCCCCTGGTCCAGGTGGCAGACTCCGGTATTGTCGTCAATTTTTCCGTCAGTTCGGGTCCCAACTCTGGCAAGTCGGGTACGGCTACGACGGACGCGTCTGGGACGGCAACATGGGGATACACAGACACTGGGGGCCCGGGCGTCGACACGGTTTCAGCCGACTTCACCGATGTGGCGGGTCTTTCTCACTCGGCCTCATATCAGGTGACCTGGGCAGCTCCAACTACCACGACGTCCACTACTTTGGCTACCACCACCACCACCACAGTTCCAACTACCTTGGCACCAACTACTACTGTCCTGCCTAGCTCTTTAGGTCTAACCAGTCCTCCATTAGCTTCCCAGACCCAACCGTCACCTAGTCCAACCCCGCAGGCGTTTTCGGCTATAACGTCTACCCAAGTTCCCTCTTCCAGCCCACCAGGTGGCACGGGATCTTCCGGTTCAACGTCATCAACACAACCCGGTTCCAGTTCCACAGGTCAGCACAGCAACAGGCTAAGCGGGTCAAAAGTTACCTCGGTTACAGTAGCTGGAAGTAGCCAGGCCATAAGTCTTCCCCAGCCGGTATCATCAATTTCGAACGGGAACATCGTCACACGACAGGATGTAAAGGCGCTCGTTAGGGCTGGCGACCCGGGTCCAGCCATGCACTACATCCAAGGTTACGGTCTAGGGCTAGGCGGCGGTCCCCCAGGTCCAGTCCCCCTGGCTAACTCTATTCCCTCACCAACCGAGGCGATCAAAACAATGTCGGTCAAGACAGCCGGTCAGAACGCGGGTATCGCCCTGCTCTTGTTGATCTTGGTCGCCCTTCCGGCCACGTTATTCAACTCAACCCTCAAGGAGCACCACAAGACCCTTGCGTCGTCTCGAGGATTTATAAGGAGGGCTGTTGACAGGGTTGAAGGCTGGCTTGAGGGGCTCCACACTGGTGCCTTACTCGTTCTGTTTTCGGTTGTGGGATCGGCGCTCTACGCCCTGGTGGATCCAACATTTGGGCTCAACAGGTCCTCTTTTGCTGAAATAGCGGGTTATGTCGGGGCTATATTGATCACTACCTGCACGACTGAGCTGGCGAGAGGGGCATATGTAAAGCGCCGCTTTCACAAGATTGGTGATCTTAGGGCCTTCCCCTTGGGAGTGGCTATTGCACTGATCCTGGTACTGTTCTCGAGGCTCTCGCACTTTGAACCCGGTTACGTCTTCGGCGTGTTTGCCGCAATTGTTTTCAGGGTTGAGCCCACAAAGATCGAAGACGGTAAGTCGGTAGCTTTGGCATCTACCTGGCTGATGGCCGTATCTGCGCTGTCTTGGCTGATCTGGATCCCGGTCAAAGGTGCAGTAATCTCTGGAAATCATAGTGTGGGGATGCTTATCCTCGACTCACTTCTGTCGACCGTATGGGTATGTGGTCTTCAGAGTCTCCTGTTCGGGCTCATCCCAATGAAGTATCTCGACGGGGACACCGTGTGGCACTGGTCAAAGTCGACCTGGATAGTTCTATATCTTATCGTGATGTTTGTGTTCGTTCAGTTTGTCATGCATCCATCGGCAGCCGGTTTTGGCGGCAATCAACACGCCTCCATGTTCTCGATGCTGTACCTATTTCTAGGATTTACCGTTGTGGCAGCTGGATTCTGGGGATATTTCAGGCTTAAGCACGGAAAGACAAAAGAAGACGAAGGCGAATTCGAGGGCCTTGCCCAAGCAAGTCACTCAGACTAAACCGTTCCGTTCATCTAGAGACGTTCTAAGCCGGGCTAGACCAGAAGCTCCATAACTGTTACGTCTACCCACTTGCCATGTTTGCGACCAATCTGTTCAAGAACCCCGACCTGGCGAAAGCCAGCCTTCAAGTGCAGCCGAATTGACGGTTCACCTCCGCCACCGATCAAGGCCAAGATTGAATGGAATCCGTGAGAAGAGGCCAGGCGGATGAGTTCATTTAGGATGGCCAATCCAACCCCTCCTCGTCTGGTCCCGGCGGCCACGTAAACCGAGTCTTCAACAGTTCCCGAGTATCCTGGTCGGTTCCTGAACGGCGACAGGGCTCCAAAGCCAACCACCACCCCGTCCAGTTCACAGACCACGGCCGGATATATTCCTCCATGCTCAGAGATCCACGCCACCTGGTCGTCTAAGGTCCGCTCCACCATGTCCAAGGTGGTCGTGGAACCGGCAATCTCCGAGTTGTAGATTTGGGCAATCGCCGGTGCATCGTTGAGCGTAGCTGGGCGAATCTGGACGGAGTCCTGGTTGTTCATCCTGATAGACACTAACCCACCAGCCCAGCTAGGGTGGGGTGGTAGCCAGATTTTACGCGGATTTTTCGGACGGATTCCCATGAGAATATCGGTGATAGGGACCAGTTTTGTGCTCCAAGGAGCAAGGCGCTAGGGGCTTGAGAAGCCGATATGATCACGCCAGCTCTCATCGGCTACTATAGGAAGTTGCCTTTATCGCCCCCTTAGCTCAGTCGGTAGAGCACAGCCATGGTAAGGCTGGTGTCGTCGGTTCGATTCCGACAGGGGGCTCGGAGGCGGCGTAGCTCAGCTGGTTAGAGCACACGGCTCATAATCGTGGGGTCGTCGGTTCGAGTCCGACCGCCGCCACCAGGTGTGTTTGGCGCCTGAGTCTCTTGAGAGACCCAGGGTATGGAAAATTGAGTAGAGGAAGTTAGACTACATGGCAAAGAACGAGAAGAGAGTTCAGGTTACACTTGCGTGCGAAGACTGCAAGAGGCGTAACTATATAACCACGAAGAACAAGAACAACGATCGTGATCGAATCGAAATGAAGAAGTACTGCAGGTGGGACCGCAAACATACCATCCACAAGGAAACCAGGTAAGCCAGACTGGTAAATAATGCTTGCAACAACCCTAGGGCAGTAGCTCAATTGGTAGAGCACCGGTCTCCAAAACCGGGGGTTGGGGGTTCGAGTCCCTTCTGCCCTGCCAAGTTGGGATAGACGGAAAGCACTCAGGCAACCTAAGGAAATTAAATGAACCGAGAAACAAAACGTATGATGAAGCGTCAGGGCCAGATTGACGACCAGGGAGCACCTGCGGCTACCCCGGCCGAGGCCCGGCGTACTCCGTCGCCGAAGCCCCCCGGCCAAAGGACCACGCCAGGCCAGTACGTAAGAGATGTCCAAGACGAACTCCGCAAGGTCGCCTGGCCTACCCGGGAGGAGACCGTTAGCTTTTCTTCTATCGTGAGTGTGGGTTTGGTGGTCTTGACGGCCTTGATATTTGCGCTTAATTTTGTACTCCAAAAGGGTGCTGCGTTTCTCATGAAATGAGACCCGAATACAATTTGATGAGAAATTTTGACATGTCACGAGTAACCAGTTAGGACCCCAAGTGTCTTCCAGCGATACACCATTTCCCCAAGAAACTAAAACTTCATACTCCTCACTAGATGAGGCCTTGGCCGGGTTGGCTGACGACTCGGGTTTTGAATCCCAGGAGCCCGACCAGTCCGGGTCTCACGTTGAGGGTTCCTCAAGCCTTCAAGCCGAGACAGGTGATTTGGACCAGGACCAAGACTACGAGCTTGGCGAGTGGGTCGTTGAAGATGATGACCAACAGGTCCAGATCGAGAGTCCCTATGACAGGCCGGGAAGTTGGTACGTGGTACACACCTATGCCGGGTACGAGAATAAGGTAAAGTCCAACCTTGAAAACCGGATCCAGTCAATGAGCATGGAAGAACAGATCTATGAGGTCGTTATTCCCATGGAGGATACCGTTGAGTTCAAGAACGGCAAGAAGGTTGTAGTTCAAAAGAAAGTATTCCCAGGATATCTCCTTACTAGGTGTGATTTGACAGATGGATCCTGGACGGTAATACGCAATACCCCCGGGGTGACCGGGTTCGTGGGACCGGGCACCAAGCCGACTCCTCTGTCTAGGCGTGAGGTCGAAAACATCCTGTCTGTCAAGCAAACAGGCTCCGACTCGGCCAAGAAAGCCAAACCCAGGCTTGAGTACGAGGTTGGCGAGACCGTCCGGGTCAAAGAGGGTCCGTTTGCCGAATTTGCCGGTCAAGTTGCGGAAATCAACGAAGATCAGCTGAAGTTAAAGGTTCTAGTAAACATCTTTGGTCGGGAAACTCCGGTCGAACTCGAGTTCAGCCAGGTCTCAAAGCTTTGATCTGGCCCCGTGTCTTGAGTGCTAGAACCCTTAAGGTTTGCGCGAATGGTAATGTCCCAGAAGTAAGGAAGGTTTTGTAATGGCAGGTAACGTAACGGCAGTGGTCAAGATCCAACTCCCGGCGGGGGGAGCCACCCCGGCACCCCCGGTTGGGACAGCCCTGGGTCCACATGGAGTTGCAACCATGGAGTTCTGCAAGCAGTACAACGAGGCCACCGAGTCCATGAAGGGCACTGTCGTCCCGGTCGAGATCACCATTTTCGAGGACCGGACTTTTTCATTCGTACTCAAGACCACCCCCACTCCGGTCTTGTTGCGCGAGGCCGCCAAGATTGACAAGGGTGCGACAGCGCCTGGCCGAGACACGGTTGCCACGATAACCGATGACCAACTTGGCGAGATCGCCAAGGTAAAGATGCCCGACCTGAACACGAACGACCTTGAAATGGCCAAGCGACAAGTCGCAGGAACCGCCCGGTCAATGGGTATAAAGGTTAGCTAGTTGACTTCCTGGATATTTACCAAACACCTGATGGTAGGAGAATAAGAAACCATGAAACAAGGAAAGCGATACACCGAGGCACTCACGAATTTTGATCGAGATACCCTATACGATCCAGTAGAGGCCCTCGGCCTAGTAAAGCAAACAGCCAAGGCCAAGTTTGACGAGAGCATTGAAGTTGCTGTGCGCCTCGGGGTCGACCCTCGTCACGCCGAACAGATTGTACGCGGTACCGTGGTACTGCCAGCCGGGACCGGTCGGACCAACCGTGTAGCCGTGTTTGCGGCTGGTGAACAGGCCCAAGAGGCCCGGCAGGCTGGAGCAGACGTGGTTGGTTCAGACGACCTCATTGCCCGAATCGAGAAGGAAAACTTTCTCGATTTCGACATTGCTATTGCTACGCCAGACCTAATGGGCCAAGTTGGCAAGCTCGGGAGGACCCTGGGTCCTCGGGGACTTATGCCAAATGCCAAGACCGGGACCGTTACTAACGATGTCGGCAAGGCCGTTACTGAGTTTAAGGGGGGCCGGGTTGAGTACCGGACAGACCGAGTTGGCAATGTCCACGTACTCATTGGAAAGGCGTCCTTTGAAGCCGGGCAGCTGGTTGACAACTACCGGGCACTAGTGGATGAACTGGTACGTGCCAAACCAGCCGCGGCCAAAGGCCGATATATCCGGTCGGTAACCGTTACCTCAACTATGGGCCCCGGGATCAAAATAGATCCCCTCAAGGCCAGATTAACCGAGGAGAACCTGGCTAAGTCCGCCTAGGCCAGGGTTTCCCGAGGAGAATTTTCAGTCCGGTAGTTTTTGGACCAGCCGTAGTGGCTTCAGTTCACCAGAGCCTATAAGGGGCTCCGGTTTTTCCGTAGGAGACCTAGCTCTAGGAACGGTGTGGCGTGGCAATTGGACGAGTCTGGGCCTGCCCGACTAAAGTCAACCCAGCAGAACTTGCTTCCGAAGAAATCCGGTTGGCACCACTTAATGGGGTGTCAGTAACGAGGGAAACCTCACCTGACGAGGGACCAAGGCAGAGTGTAACCTGTGCCCGCGTGTCCGGATTTCCTTGGAGATTGCTAGAAGAACGCAACTCAAGAATCACAGACTAGGAGACACCGTGGACAATCCAAGACCCGAGAAGGTCGCCGTCGTTGACGACGTTAGAGGACGTCTTGAATCTAGTCAAGGGGTTCTCCTGACCGAGTATCGAGGTCTCAGTGTTGCAGACCTGGCCCAACTTAGGGGCAAGCTGGCTGAGTTGGGAGGCGACTACAAGGTCTACAAGAACACCTTGGTCAAGATTGCGACCAAGGAATTTGAGTCGGCTGAACTCGACGACATGCTCAACGGTCCCACGGCGTTGGCGTTTGTAAGAGACGATATCGCCCAGGTTGCCAGGGCCATACGGGACTTTGCCAGATCCAACCCGGCCTTGGTATTGAAAGGGGGAATCCTAGACGGGCGGGTTCTTTCTGGACAAGATGCCCAAAAGATCGCGAATCTAGAGCCCCGCGCTGTGATGTTGGCGAAACTGGCCGGACTCCTCCAGGCCCCCATCCAGCAGTTCGCCGGACTCCTCCAGGCCCCCATCCAGCAGTTCGCCGGACTAATTCAAGCGTTAATCGATAATCGGGCCTCGCTTGATTCAAGCGGAACTGACCCCGTAGCTGATGGCGGTACGAACTCACAGACCGCAGAATCTTCACAGTCAGCCGGGTTAACTCAGGACTCGGTTGAAGAATCAGTCAATTCGGACAGCCCCGACGAGAGTGTCGACCCTGCCGAGGGTGCCCAGCAAGACGCTCAGCCAGACCAACTCTAAAAACTCAACGAGAAAGGAAAATATATGCCAACAAAGCAAGAAATACTAGACGGAATTGCCTCCATGACAGTCCTGGAGCTCTCAGAGCTCCTAAAAGAATTTGAGGAGAAGTTCGGGGTAACCGCCGCCGCCCCTGTGGCCGTTGCCGCACCGGCTGCAGCTGGCGGGGGAGATGGTGGTGGCGAAGCCGCCGCCGAGCAGACCAAGTTCGACGTTATCTTGACCGGCGCTGGCGAAAAGAAGATCCAGGTGATCAAGGAAGTACGTGCTCTTACCAGCCTCGGGCTAAAAGAGGCCAAGGATCTCGTAGATGCAGCTCCAAAACCGGTCCTTGAAAAGGTCTCCAAAGAAGACGCCGAAAAGGCAAAAGCCCAGCTAGAGGAGGCCGGAGCTACCGTCGAGGTCAAATAAATACAAAAATGCTTGACTGGTGCCGAAGTTAGATTTACTCTAAAGTCGGCACTTGGTGAGCCCGAGTTGCACGCGCCCGAGGGCGGTTGATATAGTTGATCCTTGCCGTGGCTCCTCTTCTCTTCGCACGTAACTAACGCGCCTGTGGAGAGTCATGCCCTGGTTACAGCAAGTAGCTTTTTGCCGACTGATAGGCGAACTCTCATCCAGCCCCAAGCTGGACTGAATAAGAATGCGTTACAGCACGCAGAAGGCTCTGCATCTGACTACTACGATCGACGAGGAGTTGTGTGTTGCCGACCCGCTCAATAACCCCGGAGCGTTTTTCCTTCGCCAATCTGGAAGAAATTCTTCCGTTACCCGACCTGTTGTCAATACAGCGTGATTCATTCAAGTGGTTCTTGGAGAACGGGCTGGCTGAGACATTTCGGGACATCAGCCCGATTGAGGACTTTACGGGTCAGTTGCGTCTCGAGCTGGAGTTCGATCCAAGCGATCCAGATCTGAGGCCCCCACCGAAGTTTTCCATCGAAGAGTGCCGCGAGAAGGACATGACCTACGCGGCCCCTATATTTGTCAGGTCACGCTTTATGAACGCCTCCACCGGCGAGATAAAAGAGCAGACCGTGTTCATGGGGGACTTCCCCATGATGACCGAGAAGGGAACCTTTATAGTCAACGGGACCGAGAGGGTAGTTGTCTCTCAGCTCGTTCGATCACCCGGGGTTATTTTTCAACCGGGCCGTGATGGCAAGGCTGTGGTTACCGGGACGATTCATCCTTATCGCGGCGAGTGGATTGAGTTTGACGTTGAGGTAAAGCCAGGGCGAGATATCACGGCCGGATCACGAATTGCTCGGAAACGTCGTATCTCGATATTTACTCTTATAAGGGCACTTGGATACGATGACGAGGCATTCCTAAATCGTTTTGCGTCTCACTTTTCATTTCTTGAGAAGCAATGGGAAAAGGATCGCAACCTGGCCCCGACTAAGGACGACGCTCTGGTTGAAATTTACAAACGGGTTCGACCGGGCGAACCTCCCGCCTTGGAGGCCGCTAGAATATATTTTGAAAGCGGATTCTTCAATTCCAAACGGTACGATCTAACCAGGGTTGGGCGCTATAAGCTTGACCGAAAGCTGGGACCCGAAATCGAGAAGATCTCTAAGATTCTCAAGATTGATCTTGAAAGGCCCAAGGAAGGACAGTCTGTTCTGTCCCCGTCAGAAATCTTGGCCTCGGCGACCTATATGCTTCACTTAGTGGCTGGCGAGTCGGGGTATCGTCTAGACGATCAAGACCATTTTGCCAACCGTCGAATTAGGAGTGTTGGTGAACTCATCCAAAATCAGGTTCGGGTTGGATTATCGCGAATGGAGAGGGTCGTTAGAGAGAGAATGACCACCCAGGACGTGGAGGCCATTACCCCTCAGACCTTGATCAACATCCGACCGGTCGTGGCCTCGGTCAAGGAGTTCTTTGGAACCAGCCAGCTCAGCCAGTTCATGGATCAAAACAATCCCTTGTCTGGGCTCGCACACAAGAGAAGACTTTCGGCTCTAGGGCCAGGAGGCCTGTCACGCGAGCGAGCAGGGTTCGAGGTTCGTGACGTCCATACCTCTCACTATGGTCGGATGTGCCCGATTGAGACCCCCGAGGGCCCAAACATTGGACTGATCGGCTCGTTGGCCAGCTATGCCCGAGTGAACAGCTTTGGATTTATCGAGACCCCTTATCGCAAGGTTCTAAAGGGCCGGGTTACAGATGAAATCGTCTATCTGGCGGCCGATGAGGAGGAAGACCATATCATTGCCCAGGCGAACGCCGAGTTGGACAAAGACGGAAACTTTACCGGGGAAAAGGTCTTGGTCCGCCGTGGACCTCAAGGAGCGGGTGTCCGCATGGGAGCCGGATCGAGCGCGTACGGAACCACCAGTGAGGTCGACTATGTGGCCCCCCAAGAGGTTGACCTCATGGACGTGTCGCCAAAGCAGATAGTCTCGGTTTCTACGGCCCTGATCCCCTTCGTTGAACACGACGATGCCAACCGGGCCCTCATGGGTGCCAACATGCAAAAACAGGCCGTCCCGCTTTTGGTTCCAGAGGCCCCTTATGTTGGCACCGGTATTGAGTCCCGTGTCGCCATCGACGCTGGTGATGTTATTGTCGCCGAAGGCAATGGAAAAGTTGCTGAGGTTACGGCAGACCATATCGTGGTGGATTATGACGCCGGGCAACAAAGCTCAATTGGACTTGCCCTGGGAAGGAAGACCTATCGTCTTTCTAAGTTCTCGCGGTCAAATCAGAACACGTGCGTTAACCAGAAGGTACTGGTCAACCAGGGAGACTTGGTTAAGGCGGGAATGGTTCTATCAGATGGACCTGCCACTCACAACGGCGAGATTGCGTTAGGCAAGAACCTCCTGGTCGCATTTATGCCTTGGGAGGGGTATAACTACGAGGACGCAATTATAATCTCAGAGCGTCTAGTGAGAGACGACGTGTTGACCTCAATCCACATAGAAGAACACGAAGTGGATGCTCGCGACACAAAGCTTGGAGCCGAGGAAATTACTAGAGATATCCCGAATCTTTCCGAGGACATACTGGCAGACTTAGACGATCGAGGAATTATCAGGGTAGGCGCCGAAGTTGGGGCGGGTGACGTCTTGGTAGGCAAGGTGACCCCCAAGGGTGAGACCGAACTTACCCCGGAGGAGCGACTCTTGAGGGCAATTTTCGGCGAGAAAGCCCGAGAAGTTCGAGACACCTCACTAAAAGTTCCTCACGGCGAGTCAGGTAAGGTAATTGACGTCAAGGTATTTTCTCGAGATGACTCACATGAACTGCCTCCAGGGGTTAACGAACTCGTTAGAGTCTACGTGGCTCAAAAAAGAAAAATATCTGAAGGTGATAAACTTGCTGGGAGGCACGGGAATAAAGGTGTCATCTCCAAGATACTCCCTATTGAGGACATGCCCCACCTTGCTGACGGGACCCCGGTAGACATTATTTTGAATCCCCTGGGTGTGCCGAGCCGGATGAATGTGGGCCAGGTACTTGAATCCCACCTGGGTTACGCGGCTCGCTGGGGATGGCTAGATGACGGTGTGACAAAAGAGCCACCGTCGGTGTATCGAAAGACGAGACCCAGGACAGAGCCAGAAGTTTGGATTTCCACACCTGTCTTCGATGGGGCCAAGTGGGATGAGGAGGACGAGACATCAACAAAGCCCCCGATCAAGAGGATCTTTGAAACCCTCAAATCGGACTCGGCCATGGACGATGTAGAACGCCAGATTGAAAACGACGGGAAGGTAGTCCTATATAACGGTCGAACCGGAGAGCAATACGACAAGAAGATCAGCGTGGGGTACGTGTACATCTTGAAGTTGGCGCACCTTGTTGATGACAAGATTCACGCCCGGTCAACCGGACCGTACTCGATGATCACCCAACAACCCCTTGGTGGGAAGGCTCAATTTGGTGGCCAGCGATTCGGCGAGATGGAGGTCTGGGCTCTTGAGGCCTACGGTGCCGCGTACGCCCTCCAGGAACTGCTAACGATTAAGTCTGACGACGTGCTTGGAAGGGTAAAGGTGTACGAGGCCATTGTCAAGGGTGACAATATTCCTGAACCTGGAATTCCAGAGAGTTTCAAGGTTCTAATAAAGGAGATGCAGGCCTTGTGTCTCAATGTCGAGGTCATGTCCCGTTCTGGGGAGGAGATCGAGATGAGAGAGCTAGACGAAGACGTGTATAGAACCGCCGAGGAACTTGGAATCGACATTTCGCGCCCTGAGAGGGGATCGGATGAAGAGGACGCCCGACGGCTTAGCGAGAGGAGCTTTCGTTGATCGACGTAAATGAATTTGATCAGCTTCGCATTGGCCTGGCCACGGCACACTCAATACGTACCTG
Source organism: Acidimicrobiales bacterium (assembly GCA_027452005.1). Lineage (GTDB taxonomy): Bacteria > Actinomycetota > Acidimicrobiia > Acidimicrobiales > JAKAVM01 > JAKAVM01. The sequence goes on along the minus strand of DAIDHF010000014.1, from coordinate 5,759 downwards.
GTCCAACGGTGAGGTAAAAAAGCCCGAGACCATCAATTACAGAACCCTGAGGCCCGAAAAGGACGGGTTGTTCTGCGAGAAGATTTTTGGTCCCATGAAAGACTGGGAGTGCTACTGCGGCAAGTACAAGCGGGTTCGCTTCAAGGGAATCATCTGCGAGCGCTGTGGGGTTGAGGTAACCCGGTCAAAGGTTCGGCGCGAACGCATGGGTCACATAGAGCTGGCCGCCTCGGTGGTTCACATCTGGTATCTCAGGGGAACGAGGAGTTGGTTGGCCTATCTCTTGATGGGAACCCAGCCCCGAGAAGAACTCAAAGCCAAGCAACTTGAGAAAGTTATCTACTTTGCCGCCAACCTGGTGACCTGGGTAGACGAGGACCGTCTCCATGAGGACCTACCAAGTCTTGAAGCCCAGATGTTAGAGGAGCTTGACGAGATAGGCAAGCAACGTGACCTAGACATCGACAAGAAGTTCAAGGCCCTTGAGGGTGAGCTGGCCGACTTGGAAAAGGCTGGCGCAAAAGACACCGAGATTAAGGCTCGTCAGAGGGCTTCCGAAAAGGAGATCGCCGCGATACGCGATCGGTCCAATTCTGAGATCGATCTAACACGGAGAGCTTTCGACGAACTGTCTGGCCTATTCGCGCGAAAGATTATTGAAGATGAGCTTATCTGGCGTGAACTTACCTTTAGATACGAGGAGTACTTTGAGGGAGGTATGGGGGCCGAGGCAATTGCTTCTCTTATTGATCGAATTGACTTTGACGAGGAGGAGATAAAGCTTCGCGAGGCCATTGAACCGACCAAGGGTGGCCGCCCCCTGTCAGTCCAGCGAAAGCAAAAAGCCATCAAGCGCCTTAAGATCGTGTCGGCATTTAACCGACGTGATGAGAATGGCCGTCGGGTCAACGATCCCAAGGCCATGATCTTGGATGCCGTTCCGGTTATCCCGCCAGATCTAAGGCCAATGGTTCAACTCGACGGTGGACGTTTTGCGACGTCTGACCTCAACGACCTTTATCGTCGGGTTATAAACCGGAACAACCGTCTCAAGAGACTCCTTGACTTAGGTGCTCCAGAGATTATCGTGAACAACGAAAAGCGAATGCTCCAAGAGGCAGTAGATGCTCTGTTCGACAACGGCCGACGCGGTAGGCCGGTCGCCGGTCCGGGTAACAGGCCACTCAAGTCCCTCGCCGACATGCTTAAAGGCAAGCAGGGAAGATTCCGACAGAACCTCCTGGGGAAGCGAGTTGACTACTCAGGCCGGTCAGTGATCGTTGTTGGTCCTAACCTCAAGCTGCACCAGTGCGGGCTTCCCAAGCTGATGGCCCTTGAACTTTTCAAGCCATTTGTTATGAAAAAGCTGGTCGACCAAGAACTGGCCCAGAATATTAAGTCAGCCAAGCGAATGGTTGAGCGTCGGCGACCCCAGGTATGGGACGTCCTTGAAGATGTCATCAAGGAACATCCGGTTCTCTTGAACCGAGCCCCGACTCTGCACCGGCTCGGTATCCAGGCCTTTGAGCCCGTACTCGTTGAGGGCAAGGCAATTCAGATCCACCCACTTGTTTGCACGGCGTTCAACGCCGATTTCGATGGAGATCAGATGGCCGTACACCTTCCCCTCTCAGCCGAGGCCCAGGCCGAGGCCCGGGTTCTCATGCTGTCTGCCAACAACGTGTTGTCACCGGCCACTGGAAGGCCAATTACCGTTCCCACCCACGACATGGTATTTGGGGCCTACTATCTGACCATTGAAAAACCTGGTGCCAATGGTGAAGGGAAGGTTTTCAGGCACCTGCACGAGATCGAGCGCGCACTTGACTCGGGTGACCTAGACCTACAGGCCAAGATTCGAGTCCGGGTTACCGGTGGCAAGACCCTTGCCTGGGAAGAGGGTCGTCAAGATATTGCCACAGTTGTAAAGGTAGATATTCCTGAGGGGACCTTGGGTAATACCGCTCATGAGGCCCTTGAGATGCCAGAGCTGGGTGACTCGATATACGTTGACACCACCCCTGGAAGGGTAATCTTCAATACAGCACTTCCTCAAGGATTTCGGTTCGTAAACGAGATCGTAGGGAGACGCAACACTCCAATTGGAACCATCGTGGAAGAGATCGTGTCGCAGTACCCCAAGATCGTGGTCTCTCAAAGTCTGGACCGGATCAAGGAACTTGGATTTCGCTATGCAACCCAGTCGGGCTTAACAATTTCTATCGACGACGTTAAGATCCCTGCGAACAAGGGAGAGATCCTAGACCGATACGAGAAAGAGGCAGAAAAAGCCGAAACCCAGTTCAAGCGGGGCGTAATAACCGACGATGAACGCCGACAAAAAGAGGTAGAGATTTGGACCTCGGCTAACTCGGAAGTTGGAAAGGCCATGGAGTCAGCCCTGTCAGCCATAGACTTCAACCCTCTGGACATGATGGTAGATTCAGGGGCCCGAGGAAACTCTCAGCAGATTCGCCAGATTGCCGGGATGAAAGGGCTGGTATCTAACCCACGCGGAGAGATGATTCCCCGGCCTATCAAGTCGTCCTTTAGAGAGGGACTGTCTGTTTTGGAGTACTTCATCTCCACCCACGGTGCTCGTAAGGGATTGGCCGACACGGCCTTACGTACGGCCGACTCCGGGTATCTCACCAGACGTCTTGTTGACGTGGCCCAAGAGCTAATCGTTCGAGAGGATGACTGCGAGACAACCCGGGGAATCTGGATCGAAGATATAAAGCCCGATGAAACAGGACACAGGAGCTACCTAGAGACCAGGATTTACGGTCGGATTCTTGCAGAAGACGTGTCGTTGTCAAGTGGTGCCACTCTAGAGACCGGAACCCTGATTACCGACCGTGAGCTGGTCCAACTTCGCGACGACCCGGCAGTCACTAAAATCCGGACCCGATCTGTTCTTACCTGCGATGCCCGGTACGGGGTCTGTAAGACCTGTTACGGTCAGTCCCTTGCAACTGGTAAACCCATTGAACTCGGTGAGGCCGTCGGCGTTATAGCGGCCCAGTCAATCGGCGAACCTGGGACGCAGTTGACCATGAGAACCTTCCACACAGGTGGCGTGGCTGGAGAAGATATTACCCATGGCCTACCCAGGGTGGTTGAACTCTTTGAGGCCCGCACGCCTAAGGGTGCCGCAATCTTGGCCAAGAAGTCAGGGGTAGTCAGGCTGGTTCAGGCCGACGATGGTAGTCGAGAGATTACGGTTATATCTGACGACGGCACCGAGGAGACCTACCCGATAGGGCCTAGAGCGCACCTTGAGGTAAAAGATGGCCAAGAGATCTCAGCCGGAGACCCCATTGTCGAGGGACCAAAAGATCCCAAGGAATTGGTCGACATCAAGGGGATTCGAGACACCCAGCAGTATCTCGTAGAAGAGGTCCAAAAGGTCTACCGTGACCAGGGTGTGTCTATTCACGACAAGCACATTGAGCTAATTGTCAGGCAGATGTTGCGTCGGGTGGCCGTGGTTGAATCAGGTGACTCTATGTTCTTGCCCGGTGAGAGGGTTGACTCTTACACCTACCAAGAGACAAATCGTGACCTGACCAAGAATGGGAAGACCCCGGCCGAAGGACGTCCAGAGCTTATGGGTATCACCAAGGCCTCTCTGGCAACCGACTCCTGGCTATCGGCGGCCTCATTCCAAGAGACCACCCGGGTGCTCACTGAGGCTGCAATAGAGGGACGTTCAGACGGATTACTCGGGCTAAAAGAGAACATCATTATTGGTAAGCTCATCCCAGCCGGATCTGGAATGGAGAGGTATCGAACCATCGGCATGGATGCCCCGGAGGCCGAGAAGATGACCTACTGGTCCTCTCAGGACGCCGAGAGTGAAGACCTGGCGGCCTCGTGGCTTAGAGAGTCTGGAATTGCTTCTGATTCAGACCGCTCAGTCGCGGAGCTAATGAGTGACTCTTTCGGATCAAGCGTGCAGCGAGCCAAAGAGGCCGTCTCGGACGTCGAGGCATCGTCATATGGGTGGGATGGGGCCGAGACTGCTAGTGAGACCTGGGTAAGTACGTCTTCAGATGAAGATGTCTGGCTCGGCGAGCGTGAATTTGAGGGTGGCTTTGAACCGACTTCCACCGAAGGTTTTTTCGTTGAGGATATTTCTGAAGACGGTGGTTCGGTTGACGACGACCCCGACATGTTCGGTGCCGGGGGACTTAGCTAAGAGGTAACCCAACCTTGAACAAGCAGTCGGGTGCGCAGACCTCGGAGGTTTCCAGAGTTTGTGTTCACAGGGTCGCAGTGGTGCTCGTCTCGGCCCTAGTGGTCATGTTGGGCATAATTGTCCCTGTCGTACCCGCAAGTGCCCAAGTCTCTCCTCAGGTAGGGCGGTCAAGTCCACATGTAAGTTCCCTCCTGACGTGGTCGCCACCCGTCCAGGTCGACAACCAGCCGGCGACGGCCAAGACCAAGAACATAAATTCTCTCTCTTGCCCGTCAATAGATTTGTGTTTCGGCGTGGACTCAAATGGAAACCTGGTTTACTCGTCAGATCCCTCTAAAGGAATCTCATCGGCCTGGGCCGTCATGAAGGTGGACCAGTCAGCGTATCTTTACTCGATATCGTGTCCTTCAACGCTACTGTGCCTGGCCGTAGACGCTAATGGGAACCTGGTATATTCCACGAATCCCACCGGGGGACTGTCGGCATGGAACGTTCAAGACATAGACGGGGCAACCTCGATGTTTGATATCTCGTGCCCGTCAACGCAACTCTGCTTTATTGCTGACAGTGCCGGGAACGTCCTATATTCAACCGATCCAGCGGCTCCTAGCTCAAGGTGGACTGCTACCCTGATCGATCCCACAAACGGGTTGTTCTCAATTGCGTGTCCTTCAACTACGCTATGTGTCGCGACCGACCCCAACGGAAACCTCTGGTTGTCGACTCAGCCAACCGGGTCGGTCGGTACTTGGACCTCAAGCGATCTGGACGCGTCAAACTTTATAGCCGGTCTAGAGTGTCCCACGACGTCTTTGTGCATAGCTGGCGACAGTGCTGGCAACCTACTCGTGTCGAGTTCCCAGAGTGTCCCCCTGTCGAGCTGGCAGGTAATTTCAATTCCAAATGACGGGTTTATTGCCGCAATTTCCTGCCCGGCTCCGTCGTTGTGTTTCGGGGCTGACTCCAAGGGAAACATACTCTCAACCACCGATCCCCAGGGTGGTCCGACCGCCTGGACTATTACAAACGTGGAATCACAGGGTTCAATCTATTCACTATCGTGTCCTAGTACGACGTTTTGTGTGGCCGGAGACAATAATAATTCAGTCCTGTTCGGCTTGCCTAGTTCTTCTCAGACTTCTGGCGGATCTCCCTCGGGAAGTCCAGGATACTGGATGCTTGCCCAAAATGGTTCAGTGTATAACTTCGGGAGCGCAGTTGGATATGGGTCACCTTCCAACTTCGGCACATCCGTCCTTGCCGCGGCAATTGTGGGAACTGACTCGGGGACTGGTTACTGGGTAGTGTCAGAAACCGGGATCGTGGACGCGTTTGGATCGGCACCCCAGATCGCCCCCGGCCAGGCGGTTGAGGGGGCGGTTGTAACCATCGCCGCAACCCCGGACGGGAAAGGATACTGGCTGGCAACCTCACTAGGCCAGGTCGTAACCGCCGGTGACGCCCAGAGCTTTGGATCCCCCCTTGCTCAAGGACTAAAACTGAACAAGCCGATCGTAAACATGGCGACTACCCCAGACGGCCTGGGGTACTGGCTCCT
>DAIDHF010000013.1:54208-63375 GCA_027452005.1 Acidimicrobiales bacterium | reverse complement strand
GGTCTTAGAGACCAATATGGTATCGATGATACGTAGCCCGGCCGCCTTTAGCGCCCGGCCGGTCTCAGTTATCTCGACCACGGCGTCGGCGATATCGGGGACCTTGGCCTCGGTTGCCCCGTATGAGAGCTGAATGTTTGCCCGTATCCCGGCTTTCTCAAAGTACCTTGAAGTTATATTTGGGTACTCAGTGGAAACCCTAACTCCCGGGCCCAGGTCAGTTACGCTCCCAGCCTTTGACTCCCCCGAGACGGCCAATACCAGGCGTATGGGGTTCGAAGTTGCCTTAGAGTAATTCAGCTCTCCCAGTGAGACAACCGGACTAGAGGTCTCTTCTATCCAGTCCCGGCCGGTAATTCCTAGATCAAATAGGCCTTCGGCTACATAGTTCGGGATCTCTTGGGGGCGCAAGATTCTAACCTCACTAATCCTTGGATCGTCCACCTTGGCCTGGTAGTCAACGCTTGAACTACGTACTACATTTAGGTCGGCATCACAAAACAGGTCCAAGGTCGCCTTCTCTAATGACCCCTTTGGAAGGACCAACTTTAGAGGTAGTGGATTTCTCTCACTTGGGTCTAGTTTGTTCATCTTATCGAAATTCTTTTCACAATTGAGTAGCGCCTAGGTCGTCGGCATGCTCCAAAATCCGTTACCTAGAGTTCCTTGATCTGACCCATAACATCAACCATCTCAAGGGCACTCTCAATGGCCTCATATCCCTTGTTTCCCTTGGTTCCCCCTGCCCTTTCACGGGCTTGAGAAAAGTTATCGGTAGTCAAGACTCCTAAGATAATCGGTACTCCACACTCGGTGGCCGTCCTGGCAATTCCCTCTGCTGCTTGACCTGCCACAAAGTCATAGTGTCCGGTCTCCCCCCGGATTACTGCTCCCAGACAGACTATGGCGTCGTACTTGTTGGACTTAGCCAGCTGGCGGGCCACGACTGGCAACTCAAATGCCCCTGGAACCCACACGACCTCTAGGTGTTCGGCTGGAACCTTGAAGTTGTCGACCGCCAGTTGGGAACCCTTTAGAAGCGCCAGGGTTATCTCCTGGTTGAACCGGGAGACCACGATAGCAAGCCTACATGAACCAGCTACTCTTTGAGGGTCCCCATATTTGACCTGGGTCCGCCCGTCACTAAAGGGACCTGTGGCAATCTGGTCGTTAGAGGCAATTAGAGAGGCCGAGTCACTCGATTGCATCTAACAAGTGTCCCATCTTCTCTCGCTTGGTCTTTAGGTAGTCGATATTTTGAGGCCTGGGGACCGACTGGATTGGAACCCGCTCAACAATTTCAAGGCCAAAACCCTCCAACCCCCCGTACTTGGCCGGGTTATTGGTCATTAGTCGCATCGTGGTGATCCCTAGATCGACCAGGATCTGTGCCCCGATTCCGTACTCGCGCGAGTCTACGGGTAAGCCTAGCTCAATGTTGGCGTCCACCGTGTCTCGTCCATGCTCTTGGAGCCTATAGGCCCGAAGCTTGTGGGCGATTCCAATTCCACGGCCCTCGTGACCGCGTAAATATACAACTACCCCAACCCCTTCATTTGCCACCATCTCAAGGGCATTGGCCAGTTGCTCGCCACAGTCACATCTTAGAGACCCGAACACGTCACCGGTTAGACATTCCGAGTGCACCCGGACCAAGACGTTATCTTTGTCAGTAATGTCGCCTTTTACGAGTGCGATGTGATGTTCTCCGTCAAGCACCGACTCAAAGGCTACGCATGCAAAGTCCCCATACTGGGTTGGAATCTCGGCCTCGGCTATTCGCCTTACTAGCTTTTCCTTTCGATTTCGGTATCTCACCAGGTCTGCAATGGTGATGATTCCAAGGTCAAACTCTTTTGCAAGCTTGGCCAGTTCGGGCGCTCTGGCCATGGTCTGCTTGTCCTGAGAGATTACCTCGGCCAACACGGCCGCCGGATAGAGGTGGGCGGCTCGACACAGGTCGATGGAGGCCTCCGTGTGACCCGCCCTCTTGAGAACTCCTCCCTCGCGATAGCGCAACGGAAAGATATGACCTGGTTTGGCAAGATCCTCCGGTCGCGTGGCCGGGTCTATAAGAGAAAGAATCGTTGCGGCCCGGTCCCCGGCGGAGATCCCGGTAGTGGTCCCGTGGCGAAAATCCACTGACACGGTAAAAGCGGTTCGTTGGGCCTCTGTGTTGACCTCGGCCATTAAGGGAATCCCAAGCTGGTCAAGGCGTTCACCGACCATGGGTACACAGATAAGTCCGGACGTGTGGGCTAGAAAAAATGCAATCTTTTCAGGAGTCGCATACTCGGCGGCCATGATAAGGTCGCCCTCATTTTCGCGGTCTTCGTCGTCGACCACGATAAGTATCTCACCTTGAGCAAATTTAGTAATGGCTTTTTCAATGTTCTGAGTCATTTGTCTGAGTCCTCTAAGGTTATTCTATCGCCCAGGAGAGATTCCACATACTTGGCCACTATATCGGTCTCCAGATTTACCAAGTCACCTACCTTAGTAGACCCCAGGGTGGTTACCTCCAGGCTATGAGGCACCAGGGCTACTTCAAAGTAGTCCCTCCCAACACTAGCTACGGTAAGGCTGACCCCGTTTATGGCCACCGACCCCTTTTCGACTACGTATCTCATCAGGCCCACCGGACAGGCCACGTTCAATCGATCCCCTCCTCTTTGAATTGTGCCAACCCCGTCAACGTGGCCCTGTAAGATGTGTCCCCCAAAACGTCCCCCTACAGCCAGGGCTCGTTCCAGATTTACCTGGGCACCTTCACCTAAGTTACCCAACATGGTTCTCTCTAAGGTTTCCTCGACCACGTTGGCACTAAACCCATCCGAGGTTAGTTCGACCACGGTTAGACAGCATCCCGATACGGAGATTGAATCTCCAATCTGGGTACCGTCTAGAACTAAACTCGCTCGCACCTGCAAATAAGACGGGGACTTGCCTACAATGGTTCCCACTTCTTCGACAATCCCGGTAAACATCTGAAAGTAAGTCTATATCCAACGTTACTGCCCAGGTGACATCGGAAGGTCAAGAGTCACCTCTTGGGGCAAATCTATCGCTTCAATGATCGTTGAGTTTGGAGCTTCAGTGGCTAGTGTTCAACGTAGCTGGCACTCACATGTCCCCATTGAAGAACCGTGGCATTACTGGCAGACAATTGGTCCCTTGCTCGGTTGTGGTCGATAGGTAACTTCGCAAGTCGAGCAATGCCTCGGCACCCTCTGCGGTGCGAAGGCAACCCAAGATCTTCTGGATGATATTCACCATCAAGTTACCCCGAGGGGACTGGCGGCTTCAGCCATCAGAGGACGTCACTTTCCTCCAATAGCCCACAAATTAGGCGGTAAATAGTTCAATCACTCGGTGCCGTGTCATTGCTCGACTAGGTCTTGCTTCTAGCCAACCGGCCACGACGTCGGCGAAATGCGCCGTGGAGGTCCTCTACTTTGAACCCGGCGGGCACCTGGCCGGTAGCCGCGTAGAAGTATAGGACCGTCGTGAAGACAGGATTTACTAAAGCCACCATGATTACTGTTGCGAATACAGCTAGAAACCACAATAATTCAGCCAGAATCTTCAAGTGAATAGCAGAAAATAAGATGCTCACGACTATCACGAGGAAGTAAACCGGTACCAAGACTGTGGAGAGGAATCCAACACCGACAAGTCCGGTACCCCAATGGTCTCGGGCGATCCTGGCAGATCGACCGATCGCCTTTGTTGGCTTGAGACCTTCAAATAAGATGACTGGCACCATAAAAAAGGTCGCAACTGACCAAGTCACTCCATAAGCGAGACCGAAGATTACGGACAAGATTTGAAGGAAACTAAAGATCATTTCCAAGAATGTGATAACCATTCCGACCGAGATGCTCAAAAGGCCCCAGATAGTAAGTGGAACAATCCGTTTCATCACTACCAAGAAGGACTTTAAATTCCCAACGTGCCCACCCCGCAAGTGTTGCATCGTCCTGTAGGTGATCATCGCACTTGCGGGAATTGAAACGATCGTCAGTACCAGCATCGTAGCTACCCAAAGGCTCATCATAACAACCACGGGTGTTCCTAAAAAAAGCGGTATGGAGAAGAACAAAGCCAGCGTCGCTACTGTCATGATCAAAGTGTTCACGACCACCATGATTACCGCGATCGTGACCATTCCCGGCTCCTGTTTTATGATCCGCAAGGAAGCAACTGCAAAAGAGTACCCCCGACGAACACGAGCTCGCCATGATCGGTCAATCTTGACTTTCCCGCTTGCAGGACCTGAAAAAGTCTTTTTCGACGTCGGCCTGACGGTTGAGACGGTCTGATCCATCTTGGTGGTACCTAAAGCTTGCCCACAGTTACCACAATATGCGACATCATTGGGTTGTCGTTGTCCACATCTTTTGCAAATTGGCACGTCTTGTACCCCTTATGGTCGGCCCTAGCCTACTGGCTTTCCGCAGGAACGTCAATGGCGATTAGTTGCTGGTTACTGGCTCCCGCAGATTGTGCAGTAACACGCCTCTGCACTACCAATTGAAGACGCATCAAAGATGTAAATTGCTATCTGGACATCTTGCTATAAAACAGCCAGTTGGCTTGCCTTCTATAGTGGCAAACTCGTGTAGGTCGCTACCACTTGCTCATGTTCGCCCATTTAACCTGGAAGTAGATCAGGGCTCAAGAACGAGCTTTATATCAGGCCCAAGCCTAGAAACCTCTACAAAGCTCCCACGCCAGATCTCATTTATGCCGATGTTGCTTCCCCCTTGAAACATTGGCTTAGGGCAGCCACCACCAAAGAAGGCCGGGGCCATATAGATTATATATCGATCTACGAGACGGGCCTCGTGAAACTGTTGGGCCACATTAGCCCCACCTTCGACCAGTAGGTTGATGATCCCCCGACCTGCCAGATCAGCCAGTATGGACCTTAGGTCCCCAGATAGCTCAAGAGCCGGGAGAACTCTTGAACCTTGAGGTACCTTGCCCAGAACCACCCGAGTTGGTTGAACTAATCCTTCATGGCCTTCTCCTAGACGGACCGTGAGCTCGGGATCATCACACCTCACGGTTCCGGCTCCGACTAGAACTGCGTCACTCTTAGACCGTAATAGGTGTGTGTCATATCTGGCCTCCTGTGAAGTTATCCACTTGGACTTGCCCCCATAATCGGCTATCATTCCATCGCTTGTTACCGCCAGCTTCAAGGTTACATAGGGTCGACCAAGTAGACGGTGAAGAAAGTAAGGCCGTAGCTGGTCTTGAATTCGCTCTTTACAAACCCCGACTTCACAGTCCACCCCGGCCTTTTCTAAAAACTCAAGTCCAGCACCTGCTACGAGGGGATCTGGGTCTAGTACCCCGATGACTACCTTAGATATGCCGGCCAGAACAATTGCTTGAGCACACGGACCCGTCCGGCCATGATGATTGCACGGCTCTAAGGTCACATACATAGTGGCACCTTGAGCACTCTCTTGCGCCCGTGAGATCTCATCTAAGGCCACGATCTCAGCGTGGCGTCCCCCAGCTCTCTCGGTGGCCCCCATGAAGAGGTGTCCCTGGCGTGACACAACTACACATCCAACCCAGGGGTTTGGAGAACTGACCCCTCGGGAAGTCTCGGCTAGATCAATAGCCTGACTCATTATAGTCTCATCAGTTGGAGTCACCGACTCGTTGTTGCCCTTGTCCTTAGCTCTTGACAAGCCTTACCCGGATCTTGGGTCCCAAAGATAGAAGAGCCGGCTACAAAGGCCCGAGCACCCACTTCAAAAAGCTGTGCCACGTTGCTGGGCCCCACTCCACCGTCAACCTCGACAATAGGGCTAACACCTTGGCGATCAAGTTCCTCGACAAGTCGAATCACCTTCTCAAAGGTAGACTCGATAAAGCTCTGCCCACCAAAGCCTGGAAACACACTCATTACAAGCACGATATCGACCTGCGAGACAAACTCAAATACTGTCTCGATCGGAGTATCTGGATTTAGGGCCAATCCAACCCCTAGTCCTAGACTCCTCATTTGATCTATGCAATCTTGAGTATTTCCGATCTCTACGTGGATCGTGCAGCTGTCTGCTCCGGCCTCTTTGAAGGCTAAGAAAAAGCTGTCTGGATTTGTCATCATTAGATGACAGTCCAAGAACTTTGTTGTGTGCTTTCTAAAGGCCTTCACCACGGGGGGACCTATCGTGAGATTTGGTACAAAATGGCCATCCATCACGTCCACGTGAACCCAGTCTGCGCTCTGTTCAATTGACGCAATTGAGGCGTCTAAATTCCCAAAGTCCCCGGACAAGATAGAAGGGGCAATGATTAGCGTGTCGTTTGCCATATCCTTAGCAGTCTACAACTCAGTCAGATGCAAGGCCGTGAACCGGTGGTCTATATATTTTCCAACCCACAGATTCACAGTTCACTCGATATTGTCTTGTCCTAAACACAATCCACCTGTCTTAGTGATCCCGTTGAACCAGCTAAGCCCGTCCATCTCTCCCCGGCCTTCGGGCTGAACCCTATCTAAAATCATCTGTCCGGCCCCGGTGGTTACAGTTACTACCTTTGTACCCCCGTGCAAGGCTACTCCTAGGGTACCTGGAGGGTCTTTGGGACTTTTAGGAATCTCCCCGTCGACCGAGTGCAACTCCTTTAGGAGTATCCGCTTTGAGCCTAGGGTTGTCCACGGTCTACCCACCCTGACCAATGCGAGTAAATACTCGGGTGATTTACTCCAGTCAACTCTCATCTCGTCAGGAGTAAGTTTATTAGCCCAGGTGACCTCTCCGTCTTGGGGAGTTGCACGCAAGGATCCCGCATGAATTTCTGGAAGACTTTCAAGGAGAAGCTCACTACCCAATTGTGCCATGCGCTCGGTCAACTGAAGGCTTGTCTCACCGGGTCCAATTTCAAGCGCGCGCTGTGCATAAATTCCGCCAGAGTCAAGCTCGGGGGCCACCTCCATGATGGTCACCCCTGTTTGGGTGTCGCCAGCTAGGATGGCACGCTCCACTGGTGCCGCTCCTCGCCAACGTGGAAGCAGAGAAAAGTGAACGTTTACCAACGGGCGATATTTCAAGACTGACTCGGGAATTATCTTGCCGTAGGCAACTACGACACCCAAATCAAAATCCAATCCTAAGGCGTCACTGGGGTCATAGAAAATCGGGATTACATGCCTATCGGCCAATTCCGCCACGGGATTTTTGGAGACCGCCCCTCTGCGTGAACGTCTGCGGTCAACCTTGGTAATAACGCCCACTACCTCGTGGAACGAGCGAACTAACTCAGCCAGGCAAATCGCAGCGGGTCTTGGCGAGCCGAAAAACACTAAGTTCGTGACAATCTCCTTGCAAGAGAGCCCGTAAGAGGGCCTTTGAAACTAAAGACCGGCAGTACCGGGACTATGGAGAGCCACTGGATTGCTACTTTCGGCCTGATCTAAAGAGGCGCCAGATACTCGCTCCCTTAGAATCTTCATGGCCTCCTTGTGTTGATCGGTGTCAAGATGCTCTAGAAGGAGTACCCCGTTGAGATGGTCTACCTCGTGTTGGAAGACCCTGCCCAGATACTCGTCGGCCTCAAAGGAAATCTCGTTTCCGTCTAGATCCAGACCGACCAGATATACCTGATTTGGCCTCACGATCGGCCAGTGTAGACCGGGAACTGACAGGCATCCCTCTTCGTAGGTCCACTCCCCGCTCGACTCTTTTATTACCGGGTTGATTACCGTCTGAGGACCGTCACCTATGTCGTAGACAAACAGACTTTTTTGGATCCCGATCTGGTTTGCCGCAAGGCCCACCCCAGGAGCCTCATACATGGTTTCAACCATCGTGTCGACAAGCCTGGAAAGCTTCCCGTCGATCTCGGTTACCGGCTTTGCGACTTGGCGCAGGACCGGGTCACCAAAAACCCTAATCTCAAGACTTGGCACGTCAACATTGTATATCAGGGGCCTGGCCAAATAAAATAACCACTCGACTAGGTGATAGAGATCTTCACATCTTTTAGCCCAACAAATCTAACCAGGGTGTCACAGGTCATCTGAGTTGATCCCCCGGAGATAACCCAGTTGCCCTTTGTGTCTTGCTCAACTCCATATTCGGGGAACCCCAAAAACTGGCTAGCAACCTCTTGGGCCCTGGGTCCCGACAGGATCACCTTTGGAGAGATAGGAGAGATATTTAGAGATTTGCGAATCTCTACTTCCTCGTTTAGAAAGTCTCCTACTCTGGCTTGCTCTATAGCCACTAGGGCCCGATGGTCGGGAAATCTGGTCTGGATGATCACGGTGGCATCCCGGTAGTGCCTAATTGTCTTAGCCAACAAGGTCATTGCGTGAAAGGGTCCGTCAATCCCCCCATGCAACAACTCCATGTCAAAGTTCAAGAACACGACGTGGCTGGCTCTAGAGACAGTCGATATTGCGTTATCGGTCCCAACGTACACCTGGTTGTCTGGTGGTCTTTTTTCTAGATCATCGCGGGAAATTGTAGCTATTTCGCTATTCGGGAGATGGAGAACAGTACCCGCCGAGGACACCTCAACAACTTCATGTCGCAGTCTTCTGGCCAGGTCTCGGGCAACATTTGAGACTCCAATCCTCAGTAGCTTGATCGAACCACTTCCGCACCTAAGACACATTACCGGATAGGTCGATCTACATTTAGGGCACTCTAAAGAATCGCCTGATAGCAGAAGGTTATTAGAACACTTCTCACACGAGATAATAGAAGAGCACCTCTTGCACACCTGGAGTTTAGACCGGCCTGTTCGATTGTAGAGGCACACAACGGCGCCTGGTCTTACCCCTTCGGTGCTTTGGTTTGTGGTGTTGGCCCTCAGTATATTTACCGCCCTCTCGGAAAAAAGGGGGTCTTTTGGATCTTCATATCGCATATCGACAATCTCTAAGTTCCCCCACCCATTTGGCCTAGGACCTAGTTGAGAGTTGTCTCGATGAGATCTTGAACTAGTCAAGTCACTATATTGTGGCCGCCAGGTCGCATTGAGCACTTGGGATACCGACGGAAATGTTGAGCACATCATTAGCGGTACTTGACTAATGTGTGCCCTATGCTCGCACACCTCAAGGGAGTTCCAGTAGGGCAATTGCTCTTGGGTAAATAGCTCGTCTTGACCCTCCCACAGAACTATCGCTCCCA
>DAIDHF010000013.1:0-54198 GCA_027452005.1 Acidimicrobiales bacterium | reverse complement strand
ATTTGAGATAGGTGCCCACGCCCCTGATCTGGTACCTACAACGACCCTTGCCTGCCCGTAAAAAGCCTTCTCCCAGTCACCGGGTAACTTGGCGACACTAAGGCCTCGGCGACGTAGCTCACTGCCGACCTGGTCGACCCAGTTGGTTGTGGGCAACAAGACTAGGACCGACCGGGTCTCATTGAGCGACCCAAAAATCCGATCAAATAGTAGTTCTTCAACTGAGGATCTAGGATCAACTAAAGTTACCGATTTAGAAAACCCGAGTGTCGAGCTCTCTATCGGTCCAGGTTCTTTGTGTGGGTAGCCCAAGAGCGGAACCCGACGTGGCGGACTGGCGGTCTTTAGGAACTTCGAGCGCGTGCTTGCCCACCTCCAAGAGGCCCATGACGAGAGCTGGACAATGCTAAGGTCGGGTCCCGCACTAACTATTCTGACAACCTGCTTGAGAGAACCGGAAAAGTCATCAGAACCCCTGTTGGCAATAACCCAGCCCTCAAGGGTGCGCCGACCAAGGGGAACCTTGACTATTGTTCCAATCGGCAACTCGTAGGCCGAAGGGTCACTAGGCGGACCAGTGTGTGGCGACCACCTAGTCTTACCCAACAAGTCAAGGTCAAGGCAGTAGGATAACTCCTTGTCGGCCAGGCCGAGTTGAACCAGGACGGTAAGCTCAGCTACTCCCAATTCACGCGATTAGATGTCGAGTTGGGAGTAGCTATAGCCCGAGGGCAGATTTTAGATCCTCTACCCGATCTGTTCGCTCCCAGGTAAAGCCCACGTTTGACCGACCAAAGTGACCATATGCGGCAGTCTGCTTGAAGATTGGCTTGCGCAGGTCCAGGTCGCGAATTATTGCCGCTGGACGTAGGTCGAAGATCTCGGCGACTGCTTTTGAGATAAGTGCCGGGTCAGCCTGCTCGGTTCCAAAGGTGTCAACCATGATTGACACCGGATGTGCCACCCCAATTGCGTAGGCTACCTGAATCTCACAGCGCCTGGCTGCCTGGGCGGCTACTAGATTCTTGGCCACCCATCTGGCCGCGTAGGCGGCCGATCGGTCCACCTTTGAGGGATCTTTGCCGGAAAATGCCCCACCCCCATGTCGGGCAGCACCCCCATAGGTGTCAACAATGATCTTTCTACCAGTAAGACCCGAGTCCGCATGAGGTCCTCCCAACTCAAATTTCCCAGTGGGATTTACGAGGACTCGAAGGTTTGAAGTATCTAGATCTCCCGGAAGCAGAGGCGTGATGACCGATTCCACTAGGGCCGGCTTGAGGGTACCTTCAATGTCTAGTCCTGGTTGATGCTGAGTCGAGATCAACACGGTCTCAATTGCAACCGGTCTGGTCCCGTCATATGTAACCGTTACCTGGGTTTTTCCATCTGGGCGCAAGTAGTCCAATTGACCGGACTTGCGAACAAAGGCGAGTTGACTAGCCAGGCGGTGGGCCAGCCAGATCGGGAGTGGCATCAGGTCAGGGGTCTCGTCGCAGGCGTACCCGAACATCATCCCTTGATCTCCAGCCCCCTGGATGTCGAGGAGGTCATCGCCCGACAGACCCTGGCGCCTCTCATAGGCACTGTCCACCCCCTGGCTAATGTCGGGAGACTGTTCATCTATGGACACGATCACCCCACACGTGTTGCCGTCAAAGCCAAAGGACTCTCGGTCATAGCCGATCTCACACACGGTCTCACGCACGAGCTTTGGGATATCGACGTATGCTTGGGTCGAGATCTCGCCCGCCACAACCACCAACCCGGTGGTCAAGAGGGTCTCACAGGCAACTCGACCCTGGGCATCCTGGTCTAAGATGGCGTCTAGGACGCTGTCGGATATCTGGTCGGCCATTTTGTCTGGGTGACCCTCGGTCACCGATTCAGACGTAAAGGTGTATCGATCTGGCAATTACCTCTCCTTGATTGTCTTGTTCCGGTAGATCTCGGCGGCCTTCGAAAGCACGGCTCTAGCAATCTCCTCTTTGGTTGTCAGAGGAACCTGGTAGTGACCGTCTTGGGTGACCAGGAGTACTTCATTGGTGTCATAACCAAACCCAACCTGGGGCTTGGAGACGTCGTTGGCTACTATCAGGTCGGCCTGCTTGGATACTAGCTTAAGTCGGGCCTGATTCTCTAGATTTTCAGTCTCGGCACAAAAGCCAACGATAACCTGGTCGTCTCGGTGATCGTGGCCGATTCGATCCAATATATCTACCGTGGGCTCCAATAAAATATTAGGCGGCCCACTGGACTTTTTATACTTGTGGTCAAGCACTCTCGCCGGTCGAAAGTCGGCCACGGCAGCGGTCATGATGACAATGTCGGCCTGGTCAATCTCTCCAAATACTGCCTCGGCCATCTCCTGGGCGGTTTCTACCTCTACAACTGTGAGTCTGTCCCCAATTGAGGTTGAAAATAGTCCTTGAATTTGGGGC
Source organism: Acidimicrobiales bacterium (assembly GCA_027452005.1). Lineage (GTDB taxonomy): Bacteria > Actinomycetota > Acidimicrobiia > Acidimicrobiales > JAKAVM01 > JAKAVM01. The sequence goes on along the minus strand of DAIDHF010000013.1, from coordinate 51,757 downwards.
ACGAGTGTAGTTATAAGAGTAGCTGTCCCTCCCATCAAGCATACCTGGAGGGCAATTTCAGTCCCTTGCTTGCCAGAGGACCTGTTGCCAATAAAGCGGACGGGGTCGATCGGCTCGCGGGTCCCGCCACTGGTCACGAGTACCTTGATGCCCTCAAGGGAGAGCGAGTTTCCCTCAACACCTCGGTCGGTCCCCGATAATATGTCGACACACACATCGACAATTCGCACAGGGTCTGCCAACCGACCAATTCCCACGTCTCCACCGGCCAGCAACCCGGTGTCGGGTCCGACTTTTAGAACTCCGCGCGACTGTAGTACGGCAACATTTTCCTGAGTGGCCGGGTTCTCCCACATCTGCGAGTGCATGGCCGGGGCGATCACGACCGGGGCACTAGAGGCTGCCAGGGTGGCCAGTAATCCATTGTCGGCAATACCTGCTCGGTATTTGGCAATAAAGTCGGCCGTGGCCGGGGCCACTACAATCAGGTCCAACTCTCCGGCTAGTCGGGTATGAGCAAGGGGTTCATTTGGGTCAAAGATACTAGTGAGAACTGGGCGCCCCGACAGGGCCGAGAATGTCATTGGACCCACAAAGTTCTGTGCATCGGCGGTCATGGCCACGGTTACTTGGCAACCGAGATCAACCAGAGACCTACAGACCTCAACCGCCTTATAGGCCGCAATCCCGGCGCACACCCCGAGCAGTACTCGAGTCCCACTAAGGGCAGAATGCCCCAACTAGCTAAGAGGCCTCGTCGCCAGTGCTTTCCAGGCCCTGGTCGCCTTGGGAGGCAATGTCTGTTGAGTCGCCTTGATCAACAACGGACTCCTGCGTGTCCCCTAGAGCTTCTAGGCCGTCTTCGCCTGATCGACTAGAGCTACCACCTAGCAGGTCTGCGGGACCACCGCCCCTGTCAATGGACTTGCCTCCCCAGACGGGAACGATCTTGTCGATGGCGATCTCTTCAAAGGCGATCGAGAGCGGCTTTCGGGCTAGCGAGGTAACCTGGGGTGGCACTATTGAACCCAACCCCTCCCCGAGCTGATTGAAGTAGGTATTTATCTCTCGGCCTCGGCTAGCGGCAAGTGACACCAGGCCAAACTTTGATCCCACTTTCTCCATCAAGGACTCGATGGGTGGGTCCATCATGGTCATTCTTGGGTCACTCATAGTTACCTGCTCGTCTCCTCGGATTGCTTTCGGGTTTTCCCAATAATACCAGCAAGTTCAGCCAAAGTCGCATTGAGATCTTGGTTGACCACCACGAAGTCAGCCAGAGCCTGGCCGACTTGCTCTTCTCGTCTGCCGATCTCTAGGCGGCTCGCTATCTGGGCAGGACTATCTCCTCGCTCAACCATCCGTCTCTCAACGTCCTCCCAAGATGGACCACGGACCAAGATAACTACGGCCGTCCGATGACGGTCTTTGATCTGCCTGGCACCTTGGACGTCAATTTCAAGCAAGAGATCGTGACCGCTTAGGTCATCGTCAGGCAGAGGGGTCCCATAGAGATTTCCCCCGAACTCGGCCCACTCTAAAAAGCCCCCCGCATCGATTCGGTCCTGGAATCGCTCACGAGTTACAAAAGTGTAGGCTGACTGTGACTCCCCCGGGCGTGGCGACCTTGTGGTCCACGACCGACTTAGCTCAAGTGACCCGTCCCGCTCGGCAAGCAACTTGGCCAGGGTACTCTTTCCTACCCCACCAGGACCTGATATCACAAAGATTTGGTTAGCCACCGCTAAAAGGTTACTCCCAACAAGCGCGCACGCCTACCTGGTGAACCCGCCTTGTTGGCCCCAATACCCGCCAGGAGCGGGTTTACTCAGTGGCCCGCAGCAAGGCCTCGCGCTGGTTTGCCCCGAGTCCCTGCATGCGTCGGGTCTCTGAGATACCGATCTCTTCCATCATGCGTCGAGCCTTGACTCGACCGAGCCCAGGAAGTGACTCTAGTACCGAGACGACCTTCATCTTCCCGACCATCTCGTCAGATCCAGCTTTTTCAAGTAGTTCTTTCAGGGTTACCCGCCCGAGCTTGAGCTTATCTTTTATCTCGGCCCGTTGGCGTCTGGCCTCGGCAGCCTTCTTAAGAGCGTCTGCTCGCTGTTCTGGAGTTAGTTGCGGTGGCATTGGCATGGCCTGAAAACTACCCCGTAAAATGCCCCGTCGCTAGCTTTTTATCAAAATTCTTTATTACGCCGTCATGTTATCCACTGAAATATACTGAAAACTAACTAAAGTTCAAAGCGGTTTAGGTGAAATTACACCCAGGGTGGCGGCCTCAAAAACCTTCCTGGCTGCCCCTTTTGGGTCATCGGCACTTGTGACTGAACGGCCGACCACCAACAGGGTCGCCCCGTCTCTCAGTGCCCTTTCCGGAGTCACGACGCGCTTTTGGTCGCCCGGACTGTCGCCGTCAAGTCGGATTCCCGGTACGACGATGTCGAAGTTTTTACGAGGATCCGCATTTTGTACTCCTGAGTTATTGAGTACCTCTTGGGTTACTACTAGGACGTCGTCGCCCGAACACACGACCCCGGCGCATCCACTAATCTGGGCCAACCTGGCTCGGTCAACTACTGTAGAGTGCGTGTGGTCTGAGTCTGAAGTCAGTACGGTTACCCCTAAAAGCACTGGGTTTTCAAACCCTCCGGCTTGAGCTCCTGCTAAGAAACCTTCGCCAGCGGCTTGCATGACCTCTTGGCCACCAGACGCGTGGACGGTTAGGTAGCTCGCTCCCAGTCCTCCTATAACCCTGGCCGCCTTGTGTACCGTGTTTGGAATGTCATAGAGCTTGAGATCACAAAACACTCTGTAGTCGAGTTCGAGAAATGCCTCGATGGCATCTGGGCCCGAGGCGCTAAAGAGTTCCAGCCCGACCTTGGCCACTGAAAAGAACTCTTTCACCTGCCTGGCTAAGGAAAGTGCCTCGACCAGGTCGTCGAAATCTAGTGCCAAGGCGAGTCTGTCTCTGGTCTTGTTTTCGTAGTTCATAAATCTCGCCTTTCAGCTTGTGCGTATATTAAAGTTATTCACTCGTGTGTGCTTGGGACACCAAATCTGTTACCCGTGAAATATTATTTTCATTGCAGTACTTTGCAATCTCAGAGACGATCTTCCAGGTTGACCTAGGAGAGAGAAAACTCGCCGTTCCAACCTGAACAGCGTTGGCCCCGGCAAGCATGAGTTCTATAGCATCTTGCCCGGTCATGACTCCTCCAACCCCCACAATAGGAAGGTCAGGAAAATTAGACCGGCACTCGTATATACATCTTACCGCAATATTATGTAGCGCCGGTCCAGATATCCCACCACTCTTGGCCCCCAGTACTGCCCTTTGGGTACCCATATCAATCTTCATTCCGGGCATAGTATTTACTAGGGTTACCGCGTGTGCTCCTCCCTCAACAGCACCTTGACAGATTTCCACGATATTGGCCACCGCCGGGGATAGCTTGGCCCAAACAGGGACCTTACAATGCCTACTTACGGACTCTATGATGTTTTGGGTATCAGAGGGCGATTGGGCAAACATTGTCTTTTTATCGAGATGATTGGGACAGCTTAGATTTACCTCCAGGGCGCTCAGGGACTCAAAAGCATCACTGAGTTCATGAACGGCAACCTGGAAGTCCTCTAGAGTGCGACCCCAGATGCTCACGACGATCTTGGCGCCCGTACTTTGGAGCTTGGGCAAGTACTTAGACTTCCACGAAGCTATCCCGGGACCTTGGAGCCCCACGCTGTTGAGCATACCCGTGGCCAGTGGGGCTAACCTCAATCCGGGGTTGCCATCCCATGGGAAATGAGCCAGGGACTTGGTTACTACCGCTCCCAGACTGGCCAGATCACCATAGGAAGACAGTTCATCGCCATATCCAATTGTCCCAGAGGCGGCAATTATGGGATTTACCAGCTCTAGAGTTCCTACCCGAGTTGAGAGATCAACCAATACGTACCCCGGGTCCAGATCTACTGGAGCATTCCCAGACGTTTTATGCACTCTTGAAGGCTGCTCACGACAATAGGAGACTCTCTCCAGGCCCTAATTCCTTGCGCTGCCGCTCGGGCGGCGGCAACTGTAGTAATACACGGCACGCCACTAGCCGAGGCGGCCTTTCGAATGTAGGCCCCGTCGGCTCTAGATCCACGTCCTCTTGGGGTATTTATAATCAAGGCAATCTGGCCGGAAGTTATTAGTTGAACGGGGTCTTCCAACGGCATTCCCCCCGAAAGCGCGCCGCCGTTAGGCTCGGTCAGCTTGGCCACTACCTTTGAAACTTTAATCGCCTGTCCCTCAAGAAATATTGCGGTCCCTTTGGTGGCCACAATCTCAAAGCCCATGTCCACGAACTCGCGAGCGACCTGACCAGCAAGCCTCTTGTCTCTATCGGCCAGGGACATAAATATTGAGCCCTCTGTGGGAAGTTTGTTGCCAGCGGCTATCTGGCTTTTCGCAAAGCTAATCCCGAAAGAATCTGAAATCCCCATGACCTCGCCAGTTGAGCGCATCTCTGGACCCAACAGGGAGTCTGCGTCAGGAAATCGATCAAAGGGGAGCACGGCCTCTTTTACCGCAACAATCGGGCTGTCCATTGCGTAGGCCCTTAGTAGCTTGATCGAGCTTGGAGTGCCCTCCCAGGGACGTTCGTACTCATATTCTTGCGTTGGCAGAGGGCCAATCAAGCCTCTTTGGACGATCTGATCAAAAGTCATTCCAAGCATCGCCCAGGTGGCGACCTTGGCCAAGGGGACCCCGGTGGCTTTTGAGACGAACGGAACAGTTCTTGAGGCCCTGGGATTGGCCTCAATTACATAGACTAGGCCGTCACGAACGGCGTACTGAACATTTACCAGTCCACATACATCAAGGGCACGGGCAATCGAACAGGTGTGGTCTTCTATTTGGGCGATAACCTCACCAGACAGAGTAGGTGGAGGCAGTACACAGGCTGAGTCTCCCGAGTGAACCCCGGCCTCTTCAACGTGCTCTAGAACTCCGCCTATCAAGATATTCCCCAGGCAGTCCCGGACGGCGTCTACGTCTACTTCAATCGCGTCCTCTAAGAACCGGTCCACTAGAACTGGCCGTTGGCTAGCAAGCCCTCCTTCTTTGGCCAAAGACCCCTGATCTGTCGACTCCTCTAGTTCCCGAAAGGCCCGCTCTAGATCTTGGCGGTTGTAAACGATCTCCATTGCCCGACCACCGAGAACGTAACTGGGACGAACCAAGACCGGGTAGTCAACCGAGTCAGCAATGGCCACGGCTTGTTCCCAATCAGTAGCCGTGCCACCGGGTGGCTGCAAGATCCCGAGCCCGTCACAGAGTTCTGACCACCTCTTACGATCCTCGGCCAGGTCAATAGAGGACGGCTTGGTGCCCAAGATGAGTTCTTGAGGGACCGTGTGAGACAACTTCAACGGAGTTTGTCCTCCAAGACTTACAATGACGCCCCGCAATTTTCCCGGACGCTCACCGGAGTGGCCTCCTCGGGTCTCTGCATCGATTACATTTAGAACGTCTTCAGTGGTTACTGGCTCAAAGTACAGACGCGTTGAGGTGTCATAGTCAGTGGAGACAGTCTCGGGGTTGCAGTTGACCATGACCGAGTCAAGTCCGACCTCTTTGAGCGCCCATGAGGCGTGTACGCAGCAGTAGTCGAACTCGATCCCCTGGCCAATACGGTTGGGGCCTGAACCGAGAATAATTACCGACTCATTTCCAGCAAGTTGAATCTCGTCTTGGTCTTCATAGGTGGAGTAGTAATACGGCGTAGACGCATCAAACTCGGCCCCACAGGTGTCAACGGTCTTGTAGGTTGGTGAAACAAATAGGCCTTCTCGCCTCTTTCGTACCTCGGTCTCACTTACCCCTCGGTCAAGGCCTAGGGCGGACTTCTTCGCATCTATTGGTTGAGACCACAGCCAGGCAATCTGAGCATCGGAAAACCCCGCCCGTTTAGATCGATTAAAGTGGTCTCTGGTCACGGTGGCCAGATTGACACACTCTAGCTCTTCGCGGATCTCAACAATCTCGGCAAGCTGGTCCAAAAACCACGGATCGACCGAGGTCCGTTGTGAGATCTCTTCAACTGAGTAGTGGCGTCGAAGTAGGGCCTCTAGGTGAAAGAGTCTCTCCGGGGTTGGGATTACGGCCATATTCAGGAGTTCTTGGTCGGAGAGTTCCTCTAGTCTTAGTTCCCCGGGGTCACAGTTGAGCCCTAGGCGTCCCTGCTCTAGTGACCTGAGGGCCTTTTGAAGCGACTCAGGAAATGTCCGGCCAATTGCCATAGCCTCGCCAACAGACTGCATCTTGGTGCCCAAAGTATCTGAGATTCCGGGGAACTTCTCAAAGGCCCACCTTGGGATCTTGGTCACGACGTAGTCAATGGTTGGCTCAAAACTGGCCGGGGTTGAGTTGGTAATGTCGTTGGTGATCTCATCTAGGGTGTATCCCACGGCCAACTTGGCGGCAATCTTGGCGATCGGGAAACCGGTAGCCTTTGAAGCCAGGGCGCTAGAGCGCGACACCCTGGGATTCATCTCGATCACTACCATGTCGCCATCGATAGGGTTTATGGCAAACTGAATATTGGATCCCCCGGTTTCAACCCCAATCCGACGGATGCACTTGAACGCGGCATTTCGCATTGCTTGATACTCCACATCAGACAGGGTCTGGGCGGGGGCAACCGTTATAGAGTCACCCGTGTGCACTCCCATTGGGTCCAGGTTTTCAATTGAACAGATAATGACACAGTTATCGGCCTTGTCACGCATGACCTCTAACTCATACTCTTTCCAGCCGACAATTGAGGACTCTATGAGTATCTCACCAATCGGACTAGCGCTGATTCCGGTTTTAGCAATAGTGGTCAACTCTTCAGGCGTGTGAGCTACACCGGTTCCCGCCCCGCCGAGAATATATGAGGGTCTCACTATTACTGGGTATCCAACTCGGTCGGCAACCTCAAGAGCCTTATCTAAACTCGAGGCAAATCCAGAGTCCACCACCTTTAGACCTATTTCAACCATTGCTGCCTTGAAGAGCTCCCGGTTTTCAGCCGTGGCAATGGCTAGGGCGTTAGCCCCAATCATTTCGACCTCGAACTCGTCGAGTACTTTGGCCTCCACAAGGCGCATTGCACAGTTGAGAGCACTCTGACCCCCTAGAGTGGCAAGCAAGGCGTCGGGACGTTCTTTCTTAATAATCGCCGCCACAATCTCGGTCTCAAGTGGCTCAAGATAGGTCGCCTGGGCAAAATCGGGATCGGTCATTATTGTGGCCGGGTTTGGGTTGATCAAGACCACCGAGTACCCATCTTGGCGCAGTACCCGACAGGCCTGGGTCCCAGAGTAGTCAAACTCGCACGCCTGACCTATCACGATTGGACCAGACCCGATTACCAAGATCTTTTCTAGGTCGTCACGCCGAGGCATCCTAGAGAGAACCTTTCAGCTCGACAGGTCCCGTGGCCATCGTCACGGTCTTGGCGGACTCGTCTGCCCACCCGTTGTGATCTTGTCTAAATGCGTCCATTAGCCGGGCGAAATCGTCAAAGAGGTACCTCCCGTCGTGGGGTCCAGGGCCAGCTTCAGGGTGATATTGAACCCCGAAAGCTGGATAGTCTCGACTAGCTATACCCTCTACGACGTGATCGTTGAGGTTTACATGAGTTACCTCAAGTCCCGAGGGCAAGTCTGGACTTACCGCGTAGTTGTGGTTTTGGCTAGTAATCTCTACCCGCTGGCTGGACAGGTTGCGCACGGGGTGATTTGCCCCGTGGTGACCAAATTCCAGCTTGAAAGTTTTGGCGCCAAGTGCTGTAGCCAAGATCTGATGTCCCAGGCATATACCAAAGATCGGAACCCTTCCCAAGAGATGCTTCACGTTGTCAATCCCATAACCAACCGCGGAAGGGTCACCGGGGCCATTGGACAGAAAAACCCCGTCAACCTTTGCGTCAAGTACGTCCTGGTAGGGAGTACTTGCGGGTACCACTGTTACGGAGGCGATCTTGGAGAGTTGGTTCAAGATTGAACTCTTGATCCCAAAATCATATGCGACCACAGATAGGCGGCCAGAGCCCATCTGGTACTGGGTTTCACAGGTTACCTCTCGGGCAAGATCCACCCCTTGGGTCCCGCTTGCCCGTTGGGCAATTTCCTTGAGCTCACTCTCTAACAGACTCCCAAAGGCCCCTCGGATTGAACCATGCTGGCGGACATGGCGAGTCAGTCTTCGAGTGTCAATCGACGCAATAGCTGGCAGGCCAGCTTCCTCCATAAAGGTCTGAATATCCTGGGCTGATCTCCACGAACTTGGTCTTCGAGATAGGTTTCGAACCACTATCCCACGACAAAATGGCTTCGAGGACTCATCATCTAGAGGAGTGATTCCGTAGTTGCCAATATGGGTATAGGTAAAACAGATGATCTGTCCCGCGTATGAGGGGTCGGTAATGATCTCCTGGTAACCACTCATTGAAGTGTTGAACACAACCTCTCCACAAGTAAATCCGCCCTCTGGAGTTGCCCCACATAAGATGCCCTCAAAGACTTGTCCGTCTTCTAAAACCAACAGGCCCTTCGAGGTCACTTGTCTGGTCCTGACCAAGTTATAAGTCTCAAAGTAATTCACCATCCTTTACGACTAATCTACCTTTTGAGATCGTGTGTATCACCTTGCCAAAGAGTTCAAGCCGATCAAATGGGGTATTTTTTGACTTTGATGACAGCTTGGTACGATCAACTACCCAGCTGGCTCTCGGGTCGACAACTAACACGTTTGCCAGGGCCCCACAGCGAAGTGGTCCCCCCTGTTGGTTGGACACGCCGGCGATTTTCGCCGGATTCATTGACATGGTGGTGTGGACGAGCCCTATAGCCTCTCTCTCATTGATGGGCTCCAAGATTTTACTCTTGCCCGACACGGTTCCACGGGTGAGCAAGGTAAAGATAACCCCAAAGGCCGTCTCTAGACCGGTCATCCCAAAGGCACAATCCTCAAAGGGTTGTGTCTTGTTGTCAATATGATGAGGAGCATGATCTGTGGCTACCGCGTCGATGGTCCCGTCCAAGAGTCCAAGTGCGAGCTTCCTGCAGTCATCGAGGGTTCTTAGGGGCGGATTTACTTTCATGTCCGGATTCAATGTCACGACATCATCTTCGGAAAGTAACAGGTGGTGAGGGGTAACCTCACAGGTCACCTTGACTCCCCAGGCTCTGGCTTGACGAACAATATCCAAGGTGTTGGAGGTTGACACATGCAACAGGTGAAGTCTGGCTCCGGTCTTCTTGGCGAGTAAGACATCACGATAGGCCATTGTCTCCTCTGCCTCTCGCGGGATCGATGAAATTCCCAGTTGGCTTGAAATAACTCCATCATTTATGTGACCCCCCGTAGCCAAAGATGCCTCTTCGCAGTGCTGTGCCATCACCAGGTCACCTACTACCGAGTACCTGAGCGCGTTAAGCATGAGTCGTGAGTCTTGCACCCCAGCCCCGTCGTCGGTAAAAATCCTAACCCCGGCTTTGGCCATCTCGTATATCTCTGCCAGGCACTCACCTTTGCGACCTTGGGTAATTGCCCCGGCAACTTGAACATCAACAACAGCCCTATCGGCCTTTTGTCGGATCATCTCAACCATTTGAGGACTATCGATGGCCGGAACCGTGTTCGGCATGGCCACCAGGCACGTGTATCCACCTCTAGCCCCGGCCCGGGCAGCGGTCTCAATGGTCTCAGACTCTTCAAATCCAGGCTCTCTCATGTGACAGTGCAGATCGACCAATCCAGACATGACATAGCAGCCGGTGGCGTCGAGACTCTCACACCCGCCAGGCTGTCCGAGCTGTGGCCCTAACTCAATAACCTGACCATCTTCAATGAGAACATCAGCCACAACCAGGTCGCTCCCGTTAACAACGGTTCCGCCCTTGATCAGCAAGTTACTCATGGCCACCTCCGATGAGATTTGCCAACATAGCAAGTATGGCCATTCGAACTGGAACAGAGTGTCTTACCTGATCAAGTATTAGCGACTGGGTGGAATCGGCAACTTCTGAAGTTAGCTCAACTCCCCGATTTATTGGACCTGGATGCATGATAACCCCGTCTGGACCCAATCGTTTCAACCTGGCCATATCTAATCCCCAGTTTTTGGAGTACTCCAAAGTCGATGGAACCATGGACTCGTCGAATCTCTCATTTTGCATCCTGAGTAGATATATAACGTCCATTTCGGAGATGACTTGATCTAGGTCATAGCATACGTCGACCGGCCAAGATTCTATGTTGTCTGGGATTAGGGTGGGGGGACCGACCAAGGTAACCTTGGCTCCCAGATTGGTAAAAGCCTTGATATTTGACCGGGCGACCCGTGAGTGGAGCACATCCCCGACTATTGCAATCTTTAGCCCAGATAGATACTTGTTTATCGTCTTAGAGCGGTCAAGGCTTTCAAGATCTGGCTTGGCAAATCTACGGACAAGCGTTGCACAATCTATCAAAGACTGGGTTGGGTGTTCGCCACATCCGTCTCCAGCATTGATCACTGCAGCCTGGGTCCAATTTGCAACCATCGATGCGGTTCCGGCCCTAGAGTGCCTTACAACTAAAAAATCCACACCAATTGCATCTAAGGTATTGATTGTGTCGAAGAGACTTTCCCCCTTAGACAAAGAAGACGTGGACGCAGAAAAACTAAGTGAATCTGCCGACAGCCTTTTAGCGGCGGTCTCAAAGGATAACCGGGTCCTGGTAGAGTTCTCAAAAAATACCGTTGCGAGGGTCTTGCCTCGCAGGGTGGGAACTTTGGGGATTGGTCTTGTCGAGACTTCAATAAACATCTCGGTAAGGCCAAATAACTCTAGGTACATTTCATTGGTTAGGTCATCAACAGAGATCAGGTTCACCTATCTCTACCAGTCCCGTGCTCTGGTTTTCCCGGTGAAACTCGGGCCAAGATCCGAACACCGTCATCTGAGACTTCAACGTACTCGTCACGGGACGTGGGAAGGTTCTTTCCTACGTAGTCGGGTTTGATAGGAAGCTCTCGATGTCCTCGATCTACCAGCACGGCCAGCTGAACCAGGCTTGGCCTACCCCAGTCATTTAGTGCTCCCAGTGCCGCCCGTACTGTTCTACCGGTCGAGATTACGTCGTCGACTATTAGAACCGACTTTCCATCGAGTCCAGATACCACGTCGGTGACCTCCTCGACCGGGATGGGGCGTATATGGAGGTCGTCACGGTAAGGGGCTATTGCGAGTTGTCCACATAACGGTGCTGGCTCGGAGATCTCTTTGAGAATTTCGGTTAGCTCCTGAGCCAAGCGAACCCCACCTGAGGGAAGTCCGAGAACTATTAGATCTTGGGTGCCCTTATTTTTCTCAACGACCTCGTGGGCGACTCTTCGAAGAGCCCGTTCTACGTCCTTGGGGGACATGACCAGGGCCTTTGTAACAAAAGTGCCCTCTGATGAGGGCACGTCAAGTTCTAAATCTGGCTCAACCAAAATAATCCTCTCCGTACTAGCCTCTCTGTGCTTGTTTAACGGCGACCTAAATATATCAGACGGAGCTTGCCTGTGTTGAATGCTCGGCTAAATTACTCCTTAGCCTGCTCTGGTCGGATTTCTTGGGCAATAGTTGAGAGGACCCCGTTCAAAAAACGAGGCGAGTTCTCGGTTGAGTACATATTTGCCAAATCAAGAGCCTCGTCAATAATGACTGCCACCGAGACGTTTCGTCTCTTTATTAGCTCATAGACCGCTATAGAGGCAATAAGTTGGTCTATAAGGGGCATCCGGTCGATGCTCCAGTCTTTGGTAGCCCGGCTTATATAACCCCTAATTCTATCCCGATTATCAAGGACCCCCTGGACGAGTTCATTGGCTAAATCACGGTCAAAGTTGGTTGAGGGTACTTCCTTGTCCTTAATCTCCCCCTCATACAACCAGGCTAGAGCACGAACCCGCGACTCGCGAGAAGAACCTATTGACCCCAGGTCCTCTTCTGATCCAGTTAGTTCGATGCTGTCTAAGACGATCTCAATAGAGTCATCGATCAACTCCGGAAAGGCCAGTTCTAGTCCTTGCTGGTTAATGGCCGGACTCTCGCTGTCGTCATCGGAGCCTCCAGTCATGCTTAGGACAATCTATGCCCGGGTGATGTACTCGGCCGACCTCGTGTCAACCTTGATACGATCACCCTGGTTTACAAAAAGAGGAACCTGTATAGTGATCCCCGTCTCAAGAGTGGCCGGCTTTCTGGCACCGGAAACTCGGTCGCCTTGAACCCCGGGCTCTGACTCAGTCACAACCAGCTCAACGGAGGCCGGAAGCTCTACTGAAACTACGTCGTCTTGATAGATAACCAGCTGGAGGTTCATTCCTTCGGTAATAAATGAGACTGAATCGCCAAGGCGAGTCGCGTCGACTTCAATTTGATCGTAAGAGTTCGAATCCATAAACACGTACTGGGACCCGTTGCGATAAAGATACTGCATATCCTTTTTCTCGAGGATTGCCTGTTCAACCTTCTCGTCAGCTCTCCAGGTCCTCTCTAGCACGGCACCCGTTTTCACGTTCTTGATCTTGGACCTAACAAAAGCCCCGCCCTTGCCTGGCTTGACATGTTGGAACTCAACTACCGAAAACAATGCCCCTTCAATTTCCAGGGTCATCCCGTTCTTGAGGTCATTAGTGGACACTGTTGGAGACATTCCAAAGATGTTAGTAGTTACAGCTCACGGTTACCAGTTACATGCTTGGCACCTAGATCGACCAGATAAGGACGCTGGGCTTCGTAGCCCTAGAGAAGAATCGGGACTTTCGGATACTTTGTCAAATACTCAAACCCGTCGTCGGTTACTACCACGGTGTCTTCTATGCGGACCCCGCCTAGACCTTCAATATATACGCCCGGTTCAACCGTAATAACCATGCCCGTGCCGATCTTGGTATCACTTACCTGTGACACCCAGGGCATTTCGTGTATGTCGAGCCCAACCCCATGCCCGGTAGAGTGCGAGAAGTTTTCCTTCCAACCAGCGTCGTCGATTACCTTCCGACAAGCGTTATCTATATCCTTGCCAGATACGCCTGACTTGACGATCCCGAGTCCTTCGGCCTGGCTTTCAAAGACAACTTTCCACATCTTCTCAAGGACGGGGTCGCGGAAATTGCCAACACAGACCGTTCGAGTCATGTCCGAACGATATCCGTCGTAGGTGGCACCAAAATCAAACACTATAGTCGTCCCGCCAACAATTTGTGAGCTATCGGCCCGGTGATGAGGCATGGCCGCACTCTCACCCCCGGCCACAATAGTTTCAAAGGCAGGTTCAGATGCACCTAATAGCCTCATTTGATGATCGAGTTCAATTGCCACATCTGCCTCGGTTAGTTGCCCACCACCAGAAAGTCCTGAGGTGAGCATGTCCACGACACGACCAAAGGCCGCGTCGGCAATTGAGGCCGCCTTATCAATCCGGGCGATCTCTCCTGGATCTTTGGTAATCCTGATACCTTCAACTAGATCACTCACGCCGATTAGTTCACACCTAGATAGTTCCTCTTGACTGGCCAGCTTTTGATGACTTACATAGGATAGGTGTTGTCCTTCAAAACCAATCCTGGCACTGGTTCCTAAAAACTTGAAGACATCCGTGGCCTGTTTGGTAACTGAGCCAACCGAGATGTCAAGAGTAACCCCATTCGCAGCGAGCTCTCGCTCAATCTGCAAGTCGTAACGACCGTCAGTAGTTATTAGGCCTATAAATCCCGAACTATTTCTGACAACCGCCAATTGTGCCGCCGATCCGGTAAATCCGGTCAAATAGCGGATGTTGGTAAGGTTCGTAATTAGAACCGCGTCAAGTCCACTTGCTGCCATCCGGTCTGCCAGCCCGTATAGCCTGCCTGATACGTTCATCTCGAACAGACCCTCGCTCACGATCGATCTCCAGATCGGTCGAGGTGGCCAGCCACTGCCTTCACGGCAAGTTCATAACCCAAAATCCCAAACCCCATTATGGTCCCGGTCGCCACAGGGGCAATGACCGATTCGTGACGCCAAGTCTCGCGGGCTAGTGGATTGGAGACATGAAGTTCTACAATTGGACCATTAAAACATGCCAGAGCATCGTGGATTGCCCAAGAATAGTGTGTAAAGGCACCGGCGTTAATAACAATCGCCTGGTAAGTCTCTCGGGCTCGCTGGATTAGATCGACAATCTCACCTTCGGAATTTGACTGAACACAGTCGAGGCCTAGCTCTAGCTCTGTGGCACACACTCTCGCGGCATCCTCGTACTGCGTCAGCGTGGCAGTTCCGTAGATCTGGGGTTCTCTAGTTCCGAGTAAGTTCAGGTTCGGGCCTGATATAAGCAGAATTTTGGGTGGCTGGTTCAACTAGTAAAGTTCCTTTATTGTCTCAACAAGTATATCTTCCGGCACGTTAGGAACTAACTCAACCCCGCTCTCGCCGTCGAGAACAAACGATATACCACTTCCGGGAGTTGAGAACATCGCCTTTTTGTCGTGGCCCATAAATCTAAGTAGATCATCCGGAAGAAGGTCCCCGGGGATGGTCTTGGCAAGCCCAAAATAATCAAGGACCCTAAAGTGTCGCTCAAGCCTTTCCCTACTTATTCTCCCTAACTTGAAGGCCACACTTCCCGCGAAGGCCAGCCCAATTCCCACGGCAACCCCATGCTTTATGACCTCCACCTTAGGGTCTTGTTGTCCAGCTCTAGCTAGATAGATCCCCTCAATGGCGTGGCCCAAGGTGTGTCCGTAGTTGAGAATCGCCCTCCTGCCGGAGGACTCTAACTCATCTTCAGCCACGATCTGTGCTTTGAGTTCGATACACCTAGCAATTTGAGTATCAAAGGCGAGATCTTCAAGGTCGTCTATTCCCAACAAACAGTACTTGGCCATCTCACCATAGCCGCTTTGCATCTCTGCTTTAGCCAGCGAGCCCAGATGATTAGTGTCGCAAATCACTGCAATTGGTTGACTGAAAGCTCCTACTAGATTCTTACCCTCGGGGAGATTGATTCCGGTCTTTCCTCCGATTGCGGCATCAACTTGGCCCACAAGAGAAGTGGCAACATTGATACAAGGTACCCCTCGGTGAAACACAGAGGCAGCAAACCCAACAAGATCGGTTACAACTCCTCCTCCGATTGCTACTATAACATCGCTCCTAGATATTTCTAATTCTACAAACTTACGACATAAACTCTCTAGGTGGGTAAAGGACTTTACTCCCTCTCCGTTTTCAATATAAACGACATGGGCACCGTAGTTAGCGTCTAACTCGATCCCAATGTTTGGTTGAGTTACCGCAACAATTTTCGAGGCACCTTGAGGGAGAAGATCGGCCAGGCTGGCCAATGCACCTGGCCCAACAATAACTGGGTAAGACCGTGTGGAAAGACTTACGTCAATCTGGCTAAGTGGGCTACCCATTAGCCCCCTGCCAGCGACCCACCCTTCCTAATGCCCTCAAAACACGGTCGGTTATCTTATCGCAGTCACCGTCGTCTACGTCAATGGTCAAGGTGGCAATCTCTTGATAGTAAGGACCGCGCTCAGCAAGAAGGTTCTTCAGATTTGTTCTCAAGTCTCCTTGGGCAAGTAATGGTCTGGCCGAAGAATCCTTCGAAAGACGCATCGCTAAAGTCTCTAGTGTGGCTCGGAACCAGATAACTATCCCAGTCTCGGCCATGAGGACTCTATTTTCAAGCTCCAAGACAGCCCCGCCGCCAACAGCGACAATAATTGGGTCCGGAACTTGCGCTACCCACTTGACACATCGGGACTCTTGAATTCTAAAGGCCTGTTCGCCATGACGGGCAAAGAACCCTGCAACACTTAGACCAGAGACGCGCTCAATTTGGGCGTCAGTGTCGACAAAGCCCCAGCCGAGCCTCGGGGCCAAAAGTGGGGCGACAGATGACTTACCCGTTCCGGGTAACCCAACCAGATAAACCTTTGCTGATCTAGTTACGGTATCTGCCTGAGTCATTGGCGTATTGACTTTAGGTATGAGTCAAAATTTCTAAGAGATTCACCTATTGAGTCTCCACCAAACTTACGGGCCATCTCGTTGGCGAGGGTTAAGGCCATCATAGACTCACCAACTACCCCCATGGCCGGTACGGCAGTCACGTCGGTTCTCTCCTTGAAAGATACGGTTTCAGTCTTGGTTGCTAGATCAACCGTTGACAGAACTGGACGATTCAATGTTGCTAACGGTTTCATCCAGGCGGTTGCACAAATTGGGTCACCGGTAGACATTCCACCTTCGATCCCACCAGCCAGATTTGAATCACGGATAAAACCCCCTGATCTCTCAGAATTGGGTGGCTCACCCACTACAAGCTTCAAGTCAGGTCGTCCAGCGCGCCCGGTTCGCTCAGATTCGTCTTGAGTAAAATCCCCTCGTCTTTGTGAGGGATCACTACCTTGATCCAGATGAATCGGGTCGTGAGCACGGGAACCGGGCCTGGAGGAAACCTCAATTCCTGCCCCAATTGACACAGCTTTGATTGCTTGGATGCTCATGAGCGCTTGAGATATCAATCCATCCAATCGTCTGTCCCAGTGGACGTAACTTCCTACTCCCACCGGGACCCCGTATGCGATCATCTGACACGCACCACCCAGAGAGTCACCTGCCTTGGATGCTGCCTTGATCTCATCGATCATTTGAACAGCGACTTCGGGGATAAAGCACCTGACTTCACTTTCATCTATTGCCTTCAGGTCACTTGGTTCAGGTAGGTTCCTCGCAAGTTGGTCGTCAGAAAACGTAGCGCTACCTAAAGCGACCACGTGGCTAATAACTTGAACTCCAAAGTAACCAAGGTATTTTTTGGCTAAAGTTCCAGCACAGACCCGGGCGGCAGTCTCACGGGCCGAGGCCCTTTCCAGGACGTTGCGGGCATCATCAAAGCCGTACTTGAGCATCCCAGACAGATCCGCGTGGCCTGGCCTAGGTGAGGTCAACTTTGAGCTTGACGACCCGGGTGCCGGTGACATTTCCTTTTCCCACTTGGGCCACTCGGTATTAGCAATTTCAACTGCAATGGGCGATCCAAGAGTCTCGCCGTGGCGAAGACCCGAAACAATGGTTATCTCGTCCTTCTCAAGGCGCATTCTAGGTCCCCGTCCATAGCCGAGGCGTCTACGTGCCAGCTCCTGCTCTAAGTCGGAGATTTCCAGCTTGAGTCCCGCTGGGAGTCCCTCGACTATAACCACCAGGGCCTTGCCGTGTGACTCTCCAGCCGTTAGAAATCTCAGCATATATCCAATCTAGCCCGTATTTATCGTCGGCGTGATCATGTCTGGCTAACTCCACCTGAACCAATCATGCGCAAATTGGCCTATTAGCCCGGCTAACCGACTTCCATTGACACGACCGGGGCTGCCAGATTCAACGTCTGCACTGAACCAGAGAATGTTGCGTCACCGAATGTTACCAGCCCACCTGACTGGGTGAGCAACCAGTATCCATTACCAGACTGGGTGGCAAAAATACCAATAATCTGGTTTGATCCAGTCGATCCGAGAGCATTCCCGTAAAATTGTGCATCACCAAAGGAGTAAACCGACCCGTCTTGGCCAACCAACCAGTAACCGCGGCCATCAATTGTCCTGGCCATTCCAACAATGGTTGCGTGGCTAGTCGAAGGAGATATCGAACCAAACAGTGCAGCGTCGCCAAACCCATATACGGTGCCCTGGGAGGTAACCATCCAATAGCCTTTCCCGTCAGGGGTCGTTACAAAGCCTTCAATGGGTCCATCTAAGCTCCTGGCACCAGCCGAACCGTAGAACTCGGCGTCTCCAAAGGCAAATACTCCCCCGTCAGATGC
The DNA here is from genome assembly GCA_027452005.1 of Acidimicrobiales bacterium. GTDB lineage: Bacteria > Actinomycetota > Acidimicrobiia > Acidimicrobiales > JAKAVM01 > JAKAVM01. Next base: position 33,864 of record DAIDHF010000013.1, on the reverse strand, counting down.
AGCCAACCAATAACCGCCCCCGTCTGGTGTAACCGCCATTGCAATTACCGGAGCTACTAGGTGAACCCCACCAGTTGATCCGTAAAAGTTTGCGTCTCCAAAGGCGTAGACTCCTCCACCACTCGAAACCGTCCAGTAGCCTCCTCCGTCAGGTGTGGGCGCAATTGCAACCATAGATCCCGAGATCGTCCTGCCCCCCATGGAACCATAAAAGCTGTCTTGGCCAAAGGTAAACACTCCGCCGTCTGCGGCCACAAACCTATATGAATCCCCAGAGCCAAGTCCGGGATTTGGATTACCGTTGTTGCCAGTCACACCAGAAACCTGCAAGATATAGGGACTTGCAATCTGATTTGGACCACTTGGAGAAGCTCCGGCAGGGCTACAGAATGGGAAAAAAACAGACCCGTATGGATCACACCCATTTGAAGAACCGGGAGGAGGAGTTGTCGGGTACAGGGCCTGGGGGAAACAGCTCGTCTGACATAAATCATTAACGGCGCTCACTGTTACCTCGTAGCTGTCAGTTGAGAATGGCGAATAGGAACTATTGATTATGCAGCCAGTAGCCGAGAAAGCCAAAATGTTTGCGCCACCCATTCCTGAACACTGCAACCCACTATTCATGTCGTAGAATTCAATCTGGTAGGAATTGACTGGATCGAAGCCTTCCGCTGGAGGCGGTTGCCAAGTTGCCGAGATCAAGAATTGGTCCCCGGGTTCTTGTGCGATGCTTGCCTTCACGTCAATAGGGGCAGCGGGTAATACGTCGAGGGCTTGGGTCCCCCCACTAGACACGACTGCGTTACCGGGAGCCTGGGCTGGAAGCAGCGGTCCAGGTCCTGCGAATACCTCAGCGACGTAGCAAGTACCACTAGCAGAACCGTTACAGGCCACTCCGACGCCCATGGCATTAAAGGTAGTACTTAATATATTCTGAGAAGTACTAGTATTGGCAATTGTGGCCCCACCAGTCCCTCCACCAGAACCTCCAGAGCCACCAGAACCAGTACCAGAGCTTTGACAGTTACCTTGTGAACCCAATCCAGACAACGACGTGGCGGGCTCTGGATTTACTGACTTGACAAATACCGCGTTCATCTGACCGGTGCTTGCCGGGCCCGAGAAAACCCCTCCATTTTCAGCAGCCCATAACGAGGAGCTACCCGACGTATAGCCAGATGCCGCCACTTCTTGAAGTATGCAAGCATCCGATTCGGTTACCGAAGAACCACCTGACCCAGAAGAACCACCAGTAATGCCAGCAGCTTGTTCGTCAGCCCAGGTGTTTGCGATATTTTGCAGGTACGAGCTAGTTGATAATTGCATCAGGCCCCGAGATGTTCTTTCAACATTTACGTCAGCACTGAGTTCAGCTGACATCTGTTTTACGACTGCATTCCCATTAGCGATGTCATATGGAACTTGGCTTGTCCCACAACTAAGCACTTGGGGGCCTTCGTTGATATACGTAAAAATAATAGGTTGGGTAGAGGTCGAGTTTACGTCACTTACCGAGGGGGCACTGTCAGTCGAGTTACACGATGTAGGAGGAGGAATCAAAGTAGATGCGGCAATACAAGTCATCGGGTTCGGAGACGTAGGGAAAGGGGCTGGTGGTACCGAACCTACCCAGATCGAAGTATACGTCGCGGTCTGTTGAACGATCTGAACACTTGCAGTCACCTGGGTAGCTGAAATCGCTGAACATAACGGACCTGGCGGGGTGAGTGCCACTATTTCTAGACCGTTATCCGAAAGGATCTCAGGAGAGCCAAGAGTAATCTGTCCGGAAGAAGTTGTATAAGTAAAAGTAACCCCATAGGCAGAGAATTCGAAGGTGGTTACAGTACTTGTAACTGTCGTTGTGGTTATTGAAACGCCAGCGACAACAGTAGTTTGAGAACTCTCGGTATTAGGTGCGACTGAGTCGCATGCTCCGCCAAGGTTCACCCCTGAAAGGGTTACCTGTGTACCTCCTCCAGACGGACCATAGGTCGGAGAAATGTTACTAATCACCGGGTTGGTAATAACTGTCCCACCAGAGGCCTGAGGACATGCACTAGTTACTACCGTTGCGTGACCCCGGGCAGTCGGTGATGTGTTGGTCGTAGGTAACGCACCTTTCATCGAAACTTTGACGGTCTTTGAGTTCGGCTCCAAGGTTCCCGTTAGTTGAACGTCTCCAACTACTCTGGTTTGAGTTGAAACAAAGTGCGACTCGGTACCCAAATTGCCAAGTCCTAAAGATCGGCTCGAAAGTAATCTGCTTGCCAAATTCTGATTTGGCCCATCCGAATGAACTCCAGCCATGGCCGGGACCTGGCTAAATCCTATCCCGGAAAATATAGCCACAACCATCAGAACCGTAGCTAAGAGTATGAATGGCTTTCTTGCTGGCTCGACAAAGGCCTGAAAAGCCTCACTTAGAGCTTTGGACCCAGAACTCATAAATTTTTTTGACATTTATACCTGTGCCTGTTGACCTTCGCAAAGTTGAAACTCATAGTCCGCATAAAGGAAAGTGCCACAACCAGTGGCCGTACTTAGAATCACGACAGTAAAGTTCCCATCAAACACCTCTCCATCGTAAACCTGATATCCCTGACTATCTACTGTTACATTAGCCGTGGGTTGTCCATTTGACGTGAATATGGAAATAAGTTCAATCGTGTGAGTTGTAGATGGTGGAGGTCCCGCAGGTGCCTGGGCATTTGTGGTACTCGTCGAGGTTGACCCGCTCGACGGAAGCGTCGAGGCGGTGACCTGGGTTGTAGTCGACGAACTAGATGAACTTGCAGCTCCTACGTTTAGAGCTATCCCAAAAAGCTGGCCATCCCCGGAGAGCACGGGAAGTGCAACCGGAGTAAATGGATCCCTGGTAGTGTAAACTTGGTAAGGAATGGATGGAAGGCCATTGACCTGGGCCGATCCTGACTGCCCGGAAGACCCGGTGGGCGAATTTGTGCCAACTGATACCGAGGAGGTCGATGTGGTGCCTGCAAGTCCAGAGGAACTAGCTAGGGTTGTTGTAGTCGCAGTCGAACCTGGACCGTGACTAAATAGTCGGGTTGCCCCAAAAGCAGCTGCCGCGACAACAACAATAACAAGAACGATTATAAGAATCCGTCTTGATGAGTTGGTGGCTGGCTTCCCACCTACTATTGCTTGGGGGGAATCAATGCCACTGGTGTCTATGGAATAAGCATCGTTATCAGCGGAGGGTAAACCTTGGGTGGCGTCTTCCTGGGTAATTGACATACCTATCCGCTTCCTACGGTCCCTGGAGCTGTTCCCGACCCTGCGGCTCCAGTTGGAACACTACTTGGAGTAACTGTATTGCTCGACCCATTAGCTGTACCTGGTTGTACCAATGTAGTTGTAGAAGAGCCACCCGGTATCAGGTTATTGGCAATCCCGCTTTCCGATTGCTGGTTAGCAATAATTACAGTCGAATTGCCCGAAAAATATGTAGCCATCGAAATATTTACAGACAATAATGGAGAAAAGAGAGTGGCTGGACTTTCGGTTTGATTGTCCCTGCCACCAGTAATAGTTATCCGACTGATCGTATATATCCTAGGTAGCTGCTGCATCTGGTCGATAAAATCGACAATTTGAAAGTACCTCCCAGTAGCGGTTAGGTCAATTGAAACTGTCTTACCCGAAGAGGATCCGCCTGAACTCGTACTCGGAGCAACAGTTGTAGAGGTAGAAGATCCCGACGAGCTTGAAGGAGCTGTCGTGGTAGCTGTCGTCGAGGGAACCGGGCTCGACGACGCAGACACAGTGGGAGTAATGCTTATAAGTCCAATACCCGATGTTTCCATTGAAGCGTCTATATCGTTGATAATTCCAGCCAGATCGGGCTGATCTGGGATGGCGGCAGATAGCACCCCAGACTGAGATATTGATTTTGAAAATGACCCGGTCCCACTCTCAATCGAATTTTGCTGGATCTTCAGATCACGCTGGACGGAGACAAGGCTTTGTTGGGTAGCATCTAGTTGGCTGATTTTCGAATCGGTAGGTCTCAGTAGCATAAAATACCAGACTCCAAATATCACGATAAGGCCAACACCGAGAAGAATTAGTGCATTGCGTTCAATCTTCATCCAGAGTTCTCGCTGGCTCCAGAGTAGGGACAACTTGGATCAGAAAAGCCATCTAAATAACAGTTAAGTCGGGTTGATACTGCTGACGTAGTCAGGTATGCCGATGCACTGAATTGGGCTAAACAGTGCCCTGGAATTATGCACAGAGCGGGAGATGGATCTCCGTTTGGATCTGCAGTACCTAGCTGAGCAGTATTCCCCGAAGTCGCCGACGATGACGAAGTCGACGCATTCTGACTCGAACTTGACGAGAGTGGTTGTGAGGTTCCGTAATACTGAGATGTAAATGGCGAAAGTTTGACTGAACTTAGCCACATTCCACTCAATGAGGGGAAGTTACTATAGGAATCAAGCCACTGGGCGGCTGACTCGATAGAGAACCCATCTACTGTAAAAGAGATGGTTCCAATTGCAGAAGCCGTTGAAGTAAGTCCCCCCGAAGAAGAGGAACTGGCTAATCCTCCAGATTGAAGTTGCAACTGCGTAATCCAGGTGCTTTGAGGCATTTCTTCGGCAATCCCGCCAAGCAAGTTTACCCAGTCTACATCGGATGCCAGAATCTGCTTTATCGCCCCAACTTGCTGTGTATTTTGTGCCGCAAGTTCCTCAGAGATCTTTAGCTGAGGGAGTTGCGAGCGAATATTAGAGTTTTGTCGAGTCAGGCTAGCTATTGCCGAGTTGATCTTTCCAATTTTCGAATTATCCGAGTGCCAAACAAGCCAAAGAGGGATCATAACTAGTAGAAGAAATGCTCCTACCCCTATCATTTGAAATACCGGATTGCCTTTTTGGACAAAATCTCTTGGAACAAGCGAGATAGATCCACTGTCGTGAGGCGCTAAAGCCAACCCTAGTGGAGGAGCCATAACCGGTTCAGATCTGGTTAGGTCTTGTTCGGACAGTCCCGTCCTGCCCAGTTGCAATGCTCCTAATATCAGTGCGGGCTGTACCGGGTACTCACTTTGCGCTGTAAGTTGATCAAATAAACCTGGAGTTAGACTTCCCCCGCCTGCAACTAAGACTCGATTAATAGGAGATGCATCGGCCTGCGATGAGTAAAACTGAATTGAACCCTGGATCTCTTGAAGAAGGGGTCTGATTTGAGCAGCTATGACCTCTGCCACCTTGGCTGATTGTGGATCGGATGGGCGCATGTAGGAATAGCGCTTTAGCTCTTCAGCAGTATCCATGTCGACTTCGAGCTCACTCGCTATTGCCTCGGTTATTGACCCTCCGCCATTGGCAATAATCCTGACAAAACGCGGAATCCCGCGCTCATGGATCACGACGTTGGTGATCCCAGCACCAACCGAGACTATTGCTTCTGCCTGTGATGAACCTTCGGGAATCTGTCCCATTGATAGTGGAGCCAACGCCCTGACTAAAGCAAATGGAATGAGATCGATTTTAGATACACGAAGACCAGCCAGTTCAACAGCTCCAATTAGATTGGCAATCATGTCCTTTTGAGCTGCGGCAAGTAATATCCGGACACGTGGCTCTCCGTCTGCGCCGGTTATATTCTCAATTACTCTAAAATCAAGTTCGACATCCTCAATTGGAATAGGAATAAACTCCTGGGCTTCAAACTGAAGGCTAGACCGGATATCTTCTTCCGTCATTGCTGACAGTTCCGCCTGGCGTACAAAGACTCGTTGGTTAGACACTCCAACGACTACCTTCTTTGACCTAAAGCCGGTTTGCTCCCAGAGTCTTTGAATCGCTTCCCCAACAGCTCCTACATCGACAACTTCACCGTTTTTCACGGCACCATAGGGCAAGGCCACCTGGCCGAACAACTCTAACGTAGCAACATTGCCCTTCAGGGAGACCTCTGCGGCCCTAACGGCCATGGTGCCAATGTCAAGTCCAATGAACCCGGCCACTAGGCTACCTCGTTCAAGCTAGTGATCTTCTCTCGTAATATCGCCGTCCAACGTAAGGCAATCATTGATTTCGGAAACTTTGAGTAAGAAGTCATAGCTGCCTCCTCTGTTCCAGATATGACATAACGTCGCTGTCCCAAACTCTCCAGCTTCTTCCGATACGTGTTGCGACGAGTTCGCCTGAGTTGATCAATCTGTAGACGGTCATTGTTGAGACGCGCATCACCTCAGCAACCTCACCAACTCTCAACAATCTCTTTGCCGACGCCAACAAGTACTCCTAATTCTTGAGCCAAAACTTCAACTCAATAATTGCCCTAAAAGTCCCAAACAAGACCAACTCAATCAAGGTATATATTTACCTCGATTACTACTCTCGATCCCCAGACACTAGACCACCTTTGGCAACTAAAACAACAAGTTCAACATGTGAAACATGTCCACAACCTTTGTCCACAGCTTCCCCACAAAATCGCCACAGGCCTGCTCACCGGCTATGTCAGCGATGTAGCCAAAGTGAGGCCAGGGGTGAACCCAGATAGAACGTGGCCACCGTCCCAATGGCCAAATATGGGCCAAAGGGGAGCTTCGACTTCCTAGAGGCTTTCCCGAGGGCAATAAGCACCATCCCCACAACGGCTCCAAGAAAAAACGCCAAGAAGAAGCCGATTGGGACAAATTCCAGTCTTATCGATCCAAGCCCCAGTCCCAGTAAAAAAGCGAGCTTGACGTCCCCAAAGCCCATTCCTGCTGGGAAGAAAAAATGGATTAAAAAGAATATGCAGAAGCTAATGCTCCCTCCAATTATCCCGTTGCGGAGGGTAACCCAGGCGTCGTGATAGGCACAATTAGAGATAGTGAGCGCAAGCACTATAACCGTCGTCCAGGCAATAATAGAGTTTGGAATAATGAAGTGGTCAACATCAATAACAGAAACTGCCAGAAGGCTGGCGGACATAAGGCATACTAGGGCCAGCTCAAAGTATCTGGTGGAGAAATCCAGCCCAGCAGCCAAAAAGAGAACGCCTGTCAGTAATTCAACCGCTGGATATCGTTTGGAAATTGATTTGCCACAGTACCTGCACTTTCCCCCGAGTATCAGCCACGAGACTACCGGAACGTTGTCTAGACTTCTTATCTGTGTCTTGCACTCGGGACAGAAAGATCTAGGCCGTGACACGGACTGCCCCGAAGGGACTCTGTAGATCACCACGTTTAGAAAGCTTCCAATGCTAAGTCCTAAGAGTCCGAGTATTACTAACAACATGGGTATCAAGTTGCCTCCGGGATGTTTGGCAATATCGTCGCCTCCAATCCTGGCTTGGTGGCCCGAGTAATGGCACGTCCCGAAGACCACAAGCGATCACTTGAATACAAACCGGCCTTAGATGGCCTTCGGGCGATTGCCGTTGGCGGTGTAATAGCGTTCCATTTCGGGGTGGCAGGAATAAACGGTGGTTTTCTCGGGGTCGATGTTTTCTTTGTCATCTCTGGCTATCTGATAACTACCCTATTGATTGCTGAATCAACTAACTCGGGCAATATCTCTCTTGCCGGGTTTTGGGGACGACGTGTCCGCCGCCTCTTTCCCGCACTTGCGGTCACGCTCATCTCGGTTTCCATACTAGCTGCACTGCTAGATTCACCCAGCCAACTCGCCGGAATCCGAGGAGATGCGCTTTCGGCCCTGTTCTACGTAGCAAACTGGCACTTTATACTCTCAAATCAGCACTACTTTACCCATTTTGGCCCGGTGTCACCACTACTGCACACCTGGTCACTAGCCGTTGAGGAGCAGTTCTATCTAGTCTGGCCGCCGATTGTATTCTTGGCATACAAGTTCCTAACTAGACGACGAGTAGTTGCCAGGTCAACCGAGGATGGTGCACCCGAAAGCTCGACGAGATCCGTGGAGCGGGTGCTGGTCTGGGTAGCCGCACTAGGAGCTATTGGTTCTTGCCTTGAAATGGCATTAATGTACCATCCGGGTTCCGACACGTCTCGAATCTATTATGGATCTGACACTCACAGTCAGGTCATCTTTGTGGGCATAGTTCTAGCCTTTATAAGACCAACCGACAGGTTCCAAAATACGAGTCAATCTTTTCTTTCCAAGACTCCAGCAGTGTTAGCCCTTTGCCTTGTTGGGATCATGTTTCATTTTATATCCGCAACCTCTAAGCTACTTTATAGGGGAGGATTTCTACTTGTGGCATTTGCCACAGCGATCGTCATTTCACAAGTGGTCTCCCAAACCAATAACCCGGTTACTTGGCTCTTGAGTACACCTCCCTTTAGGTACGTGGGAAGAATTTCATACGGACTTTACCTATACCACTGGCCAGTGTTCATATTCCTTGACTCTCAAAACTCTGGCTTGACTGGATGGCAACTACTTGCCCTGAGACTTGCACTAACAATGGCGGTTTCTGTGGTGTCTTTTCACCTAATAGAGACCCCGATAAGAAACGGGTTCAAGGGGAGGATCTCCACTAAGGTTCAACTCCGAGCCCTCCTACCATCGGGTCTCGCTATCGTCCTCGCAGCAGTTGTATTGAGCAGTACAATTCCAGCCCAAGGTTTATCCAGTGCGATACCAAAAAATGCCGGACACAGCCAGGCTAATCCGTCTGTTGTTTTGTTAGTAGGTGATTCGGTAGCCCTGACACTTGGAATTGGACTTTCCAACCCAGAAAATGCCTATCACGTCAAAATTGAGAACCAAGGACAACTGGGATGTTCAATCGCCGAGGGGAACCCGATTATGGTTCAAGGTACCCAAGATAACCTTCCTCCATGCAATCCAACGACACACCAAGACTGGCAGACTTACTGGACACAACAAGTAATCAAGTACCATCCAGACGTGGTTGCGATTCAACTGGGACGCTGGGAGGTAGTCGACAGGATGCACGAGGGACACTGGATGCATATCGGCGAGACAATCTACGATAAATATCTTACAAGTCAACTCAGCCAGGCGGTGTCGATGTTTGTGTCCTCTGGAGCCAAAGTCGCCCTGTTCAGTGCTCCCTACTACAACGACGGAGAGAATGCTTCGGGAGCCCCCTACGACGAAAACCAGGTAAGTCGTGTAAATGAGTGGAACAAGCTTCTTGGTTCGGTGGCAAGTAAATTCAAGGGTTCGGTATCTGTAATTGACGTCGGTGGGCTCCTGTCTGGACAAGACCGTTATGAGTCCGTTGTAGCCGGAACCCCGGTAAGGTGCCCCGATGGAGTTCATGTGTCGTTCCAGGGGGGTGAGTTTGTTGCGCCTTACGTTCTGCCCCAGCTCTACCACATGGGTCTGAGTGCCTATACACACCGACCGCACTCATCAACGATCTCCCCAGTTGCCTCATATGTCGTGCCTAGACCCCAGGCAAATCTAAAGTCCCTTGCAAGACAAGTACAGGATAAATCAGTGGCTCCAACCTGTCCGTTCTAACTTTGGATTATTGTTGGGATAATGATTAGGCGATTATTCCACGTCAAACTACCAAGCTCAGATCGATCGACTTGTGCTATCGGCCTCGTCTCGACTGGTCGATCCCCGTCTGCTTTGGGCGGTGTTGGGAGACTAATAGCGCCAGTTGTGGCCGCTACCTTGCTGATCGGGTGTAACTCAGGAGGCGGTTCAAGTGACCCGTTCTTGGTCGGTTCACCCAACATCTCCAAATCTGGACCGATTCAGGTTGAAATTGAGGGTGACTCTCTTGCTCTAACCTTAGGGATGGGGCTCTCAGGTGGCCAGCAAGAGTATGGTCTAAACATTACCGACGACGGCGACCTTGGCTGCGGTATTGCTAGTGGGGGTCCAATTGAGCTGGCCGGGGTCCAGTACAACTACACCCCGGGGATGAAATCTACTGACCCAGATTTTCCTCCAAACTGCCCTGACTGGCCCGAGATCTGGAAGACCAATTTAGCCTCAGCACAGCCCGATGTGGTTGCAATCTTGGTGGGCAGATGGGAGATTGTCAATCGGTTTCACGACAACCAGTGGATGAATATTCTTGAGCCCGCCTACGCTAGCTATATAGAGCAGCAGCTCGAAAAGGCCGTATCGATTGTCGGCTCACAGGGCGCTCGGGTCATCCTTTTCACAATGCCATATGTGGCTCCCGGATATGCGCCAAACGGAGTACAGTACCCCGAAACGCTCCCCAGCAGGGTAGATGCCTTCAACTCAATAGTTGAGAAAGTTGCCTCCATGCACCCATCGTGGGTATCGGTAATAGACCTAAACAAAATGCTAGATCCAAACGGGGTGTACACCTCCCAGGTTGGTGCGGTTACAACTAGAAATCTGGTTGACTCCAACGGAGCCCCGGATGGGACTCACATCTCGCCAGCCGGAGGCGAGATGATAGCACCTAAGGTTCTGCCAATCTTTCAGAAGTTAGGCGAACAGGTACGAGGCTCCTAGCCTATCGGGCCCTAAAAATAAGGATTGGCACCGCTTGCATGATCGGTCACGTCGATCACGCCCACCACCTGTGGGATGCTCTCTTTGATCGCAACTTCGATGCCTTGGCTAAGAGTAGCCCTTGACATGGCACAACCCTGGCAGCCCCCCGAAAGTTTTACATATGCCAGAACTTGGTTGAGATCGTCGGGACTCCCGTCTTGAGCGTCTCCAACTTCTGTGTTGGCTGGGGCAACCGCTACTAGCTGCGCGCTTCCCCCGTGCGAGGCGATTGAAGGATTCACCTGGGTTTCCAGTACTTCCAGGATCTCACGTGCAACCGGCGAGTCAAGTCGCGGATTTTCCAGGTCCAGGCCATCAAAGAGGATTGATCTGGTCGGCTTGTTTGGGTTCACCATAACAAGTCCTGGGCCGTCGGCAGACTCAGACACGTCAAGGCTAGCGCCTTGAAGACTCTTTTCGGACCCACTTGGTATGACAACCGGCACGTCGGCTATCTCGTAGTAGGTGTCGTCATTGGCCCGCGAGCTGAGTTCAGAAAAGTAGATGTCGTAGCTAAATCCGTTGCCTGAGATCCCCGAAATCTCCACCCACAAAGCCAAAGTCTCCGAGGACTCTTCTGCGTTTAACGCAGCTCGAACCAGCTCTAAGGCACCGTCGGTTATCGCCACAACTGGCTGATTGGTACTGCCTTCGCTCTTGGTGTCTGGGTTTATCTGAGTTGTATTGGCCATGCCTTCCATAATAGGCCCATTTGTTGGTGAACACTAAACTAACTATCCAAAGACAGCCCCCGAAGGAGCATTGGCTTGCTGGACTCAAATCTTTGTTATGCTTTTCAACGATTGACGTGACCAAGAAAGACATTGTACAAAAACTCGCCAAAGCCAAAACCCACGAATGGGTCAGCTTTGAAGATCCCGATGAAGAGCGAACCTGGGTGTTTGATCTAACCTTCTTTTTGTCAAGCTGGGAGTGTATCTACAAGGCTGGATGTGCGGGCATTGAAGAACAACGAGCTCCGGCCAAAGAGTTCGGATGTTGTGTCCACGGTGCCCACATGTCTGACGAGGAGGACTTCACAAAAGTCCTAAAGCGTACGGCCCAACTGACATCTAAGCACTGGCAGTTCATGGACCGGGCCAGTCGAGACGGCGGACCATTTACCAAAGATCCCGACTCTGGGGCCGATATTACTAAGGTTGTTGACGGGGCGTGCATCTTCTTGAACCGACCAGATTTTGAGGCTGGAGCTGGATGTGCCTTCCACTTGGCCGCCCTGGAGAGTAAAGAAAGACCTCTGGACTGGAAACCCGAGGTCTGCTGGCAGGTTCCAATTCGCCGAGAAGATCAAGATTCGCCCGATGGGCACATAACAACCACTATCTCCCAGTGGGATCGAAAGCACTGGGGGGATGGTGGACACGAGTTTGCCTGGTGGTGCACTGACTCGCCCGAGGCTTTTTCCGCCGCCAATCCCCTTTACCGACGGATAAAAGACGAGATCGTGGAGATGTCCAGCCCAAAGGCCTACAAAATGCTTTGCGACTACATCGAGGCCAAATTCGTATCTACCGACACGGTTATCAATTCCGAAAGCAAGTCCATTACCTTCCTCCCCCACCCGCAGGTGCGGAAGGGGAAAGCCATCAAGTCCAAATAGAATGGATTAAATGGCAGGGTTTTTGATCACTGCCAGTAAAAATACCTGGTAAACCCTATTGAAATTTGAAATCTGGGTAGTACCATGGAGATATCCATTGAATACAACCTTTCGAAAGAAAGAGAGGAGATAAATAATATGATTCAAAAGCTACGCGCAAGGCGCGCTGCCATTTTGGCCGCTCAAGGAGCTGACGCAGTAGAGTCGGGCTTTACCTTGATCGAGTTGATGGTCGTCGTGCTAATTATTGCGATCTTGATGGCTATTGCCATTCCGACCTTCTTGAGTTCGAAGAACTCGGCCCAGCAAAGAGGTGCTCAGGAAAACGTTCAGAACATGATTAGCGATCTAGTATCGTTGAACTCGAACACCTCTGATTACAGCACTACGGGTCTGACCTCAAGTCAGGTTACAAACGTTGATCCAACTTATACAATTACCGATGGAACGTCTCTTCCGTCGTTTACAAATGCAAATGTTGACGTATTTGTAGAGCAAAGCACGGCTACTGGAGCAAATAGCTGGGCCTTTGTGCTATCTAAGTCAAGTGATGGAACTTGGTGGTGTGGGGTTGTCTATGAAAACTACCCGTCCACTTTTGGAGTTTCGGCAAATGGTCAGACCCCTGCGGTACCAGCACAGGGCACTTCTGCCTCTGGTAGTTCCTTTGATCTTTTGACTGGTGGCACACCTGAATTCCCTCCGGCTCCTGCATCTGGGTCAACAACTAACATCTGTTAGCAACCTGGAAGGCCCGAATTATCTGCTGCACCCCCGGGATATCCCCGGGGGTGCAGTTTTATCAAAACCTTTGACCTGGCCGACGCTTATAGTTGCTGGCTACTCGTTTTGGGTTCAGTCAATTCCAGGCAATTGAGACTTTCCTACAGAGGTAATCGTCCAGCCTAAGTCTCTATAGACCCGTCTGAGTTGAGGTCCTCCTCTGCCAGGCACCAGCTCGCATGAGCGGTACCAGATTTTGCCCCACACTCGACACATGGCTCTTGAACGTCCGTCATGGACTGCTTGAGGCTTCTGGCCTCTTCAAACCTTCGGTGGCGACCTTTTTTCAACTTCTACTCTCCCGTCATTGCAGGTGCACAAAGTATTCACGATCAATCCATGCAACTGCCCGAAATTCAAGACTTCTTTTAGTTTAGTCAAGATTTTGAGATAAACTCCACTTGAGGTAATGACTGAAGAGTTCGACGTCCAGGCTATGATTGAGCGCTTTGCCATGCGTGCAAAGGCCGTACAAGATAGAGGGATACCTCCCATTGAAGGCCCAGACCGTCAGCGCTTTATCGCCCAGGCCAAGGTCGACTACATGGACTATGCCATGCTGGCAGATGCCAAGGCAAGACTTGAAGACGGGGTTCTTACCCTAGAAATAGATCTCCGTGCCGAGTAATCTCACCCATATAGCCCTCTAGCCCCCGTAGTGCATCCGGGTATCTGAGATCTTGAGGGGGGTGAAATCCTCGTCGTCCATAAACTTGGACCCAACCACTTGAGCCGTAAAAAATGAGTGACTCTGATAGTCCAGACAACTTTTTACCTGACAATCGAGAACCGCTCCACAGTCTTTGAGGGCCGGGGCACCTGACTCACAAAAGTCTACCTCAACTCCTCCCAGAGTTGAATCACCGGTGAGTTCACCGGTGGGTTTTACAAATTTTCTAACTAGCTCTCTTTGGTCGTGCCGGAGTATCGATATTGAAAAATATAATGACCCCATAATGAGCCTATGAGTTGCCGAGCCCACTTCAACTGATACCCCGACCATCTTTGGACTCGTGGCCAGTTGAACTACGAGGTTTGCCGTCATTAGATTGTAGTTGGACTCAAAGTGCGATCCAATTACGTACAGGCCACTAGTGAGTTTCCACAACACCCGTCGACTAAGTCGATCATAGGCCTCGTCGAAATCCTTAGTGGACTCAAGGTCTTTTCTTGTCATCCTAGATTAGTTGGTTTGATCCCTAAGCAAAGGTGACCACGTGGAATGTCTTCTTGCCCTTTCGCAGGACCAGGTAACGGTTACACAAGAGGTAGCTAGAATCGATTACGAGCTCGGGATCGGTTTGCTTTTGGTTGTTCACGTAAGCTCCTCCTTGAGTTACTGTCCGGCGGGCTGAACTCAACGATTTTTCAAGGCCACTTTGTGCCATAATCTCAAGAAGCGATATTCCTGGCCCAGCTAGGAGCCCCATAGAGATCTTACTAGAGGGAGCATTGCCAAATGCCTCGTTCAGCTCCTTCTCTGAGAGTCGATCGATGCTGGTGGAAAACAGGGACTCAGAAATTCTTTTAGCTGAGCTGAGGGACTCGGTGCCATGGACCATCTCAACTACCTCACCGGCCAAGGCTCGCTGGGCCCGTCTAGCCTCTGGCTCGGAGGCAGTTAATTTTATTAGCTCCTCGATTCCCTCAGGAGTCTGAAAACTAAAATATTTCATTAGCTGACCTATGTCGGCGTCGGACGTGTTCAAGAAAAACTGATACAACTCATAAGGAGAGGTCTTGCTGGCGTCTAACCAGACGCTACCAGATTCGGTCTTACCAAACTTGGTCCCGTCCCCTTGAGTCAACAGAGGAATTGTGATCCCCCAGCTCTCGGCACCTCGAAGACGTCGAATCAATTCTATTCCCATTGTTATGTTCCCCCACTGGTCTGACGCGCCGATCTGGATTTTACAGTTGTAGTTGTCATAGAGCCAAGCAAAGTCATAGGCCTGCAAGAGCATGTAGCTAAACTCGGTATAGGATATACCCCCTTGACTTCTCTCCAACCTTAGTTTCACCGAGTCCTTAGCAATCATCTGTGAGACGCTAAAGTGTTTACCCACGTCTCTTAGGAACTCCAGCAATGACAGTCCAGACAGCCAGCTGGAGTTATCCACCAATACGGCCCGTGTGGATAGGTTTGGTGAGTCAAAGTCTAGTAGCCGACCTAGCTGGGCTTCGATGGCCCTAAGGTTTGAGGCCAGAAGGTCTGGCTCTAGGAGATTTCTCTCGGCCGACTTACCCGAAGGGTCCCCAATCATCCCCGTTCCTCCCCCTGCCACGACAATTGGTCGAACCCCATTTTCTTGGAGTCTCCTCAAGGTAAGTAAGGGTAGCAGATGACCCACGTGTAGACTGTTTGAGGTTGGATCAAATCCAGCGTAGGCACTCATCCCGCCATTTGATATCTGGTCAAAGACATCTCTACTAGTTACCTGGTGGATTAGGTTACGATAGCTTAGATCGCTCTCAAGGGCGCTTGGCATTTTTCCCATCTCCTCCAGTCTACTTTTTTGCTAGCCATGTGTCACCAGTGCTGGAGTTAGGACTGATATACCTCGGCTTTGTATGTGCGTACCTAGGTGGATTACAAGGTCTAGTGTCCAATGGCCTCAACACATTGGGATTCAATTGCCCTATGAAGACTAACCGTGCGAGCCGACCCAACTTTGCAGATTATGACACTAAGTGTGCTATTTGAAAGGCTATTGGTGATCGCCCGATGAAAGTCAGGTTTTGTTTCGCATGTAAATACGTTGTCGCAAAAACCACTGGCAAGCTTGAAAAGGTCGATACTAGGAGGCGTTCTAAAGAGCCTTGTGAAAAGTTCGCTTTCTAACTTTGACTGTTCTAGAAACTCAAAGATCTCACCACCTTGGTTGTCAATGACCACTAGTACAAGACTTGAGTTTTGGGCTAGGTGTCCTAAACTGCCCACGTCGTGGTAGAAGGCGACGTCTCCAATGAGAGCTATAACGCCAGAGTGCCTAGACGTCCTTGCCACCCCGGCCGCGCTCGCAATTACTCCGTCTATCCCATTGAGACCCCGATTGCAGTAGACCGACCGGGTAACTCGTGAGCTGGCCCCGAAGATCTCTAGCTCTCGAATCGCCATAGAGGAAGACGAAAATATCGCAATCTCATCGGGTAGCTCCCGGGTCAAGTACCTGGCAATAAAGGGCTCGCTGAGTTCTTTTCCTCGGTCAACTCGGTTAGAAATCTGGTCTTCGAGCAATCTGTCGGCATCCAGCCAGGCTTCTAACCACTCTGGCGACCTGTTGTTGGGCTCGGTCGGTCTCATAAACTCTTCCAGTTCACTGATGGGACCCCTTACAAATAGCTCGGCCTTTCTTGAGGGATCGGGGTAGTCTCCGTATGGATCGTGAACTATCTGTAGGCACTCTAGTTTCGCCAGATAGTTACTAAGCGTCTTGGATGCCAGCTGGGTCCCGACACGCAGGACACACTCAACCTGATTACGCTGAATAAAACTCTCAGAACGCAAGATCAGATCAGCGTGGCAGATACATTCAGCGAAGTCGACATCCCGAAGACCCGAGGTTGGGCTTGCAATAGTCGGCCACCCCAGAGCGTGAGCTATCTCTCGAATATGGCGACAGTAGCTCACGAGGTCCTCACCCAGGGGAGCCCCTGCAATAACTACCCCCTTTGCGGGTAAGTTTTCCCGAAGGCTCTCTGGAAATATAGAACCACGACAATTTAGTTCAATAGTCGTGGGCCCAACATCAATAGTAAATTCCTTCTTCCTGAATTCACCCACGTCTGACTCTAAGTATTGACGGGCCACTAGTGGTTCAACCAGGGGAATGTTCAAGTGAACAGGACCGGGACCTTTTGGTGACTTGACCGATTCGAAATAGGCTCGACGTGCAATTGAACTCATGGCCCAATCCATCTCATCCCTGATAACCCCGGTATCAAATTCCCACCGAACGAACTCACGAAAAATGCTAGATTGTCGACAGGTCTGAGGCGATCCTACCTCGGCAAGCTCAACCGGACGGTCTGCTGAGAGTACAATCAATGGTACATATCCATAGCAAGACTCCATAACGGCCGGTAGGAGATTTCCAACAGCAGTTCCACTGGTCACGATCACTACTGCTGGCCTATTTGTTGCCCGAGCAAATCCCAGGGCACTAAAGCCAGCGCTTCTTTCGTCGATACAGATATGACATCTCACGGGAGAGTCGTAGAAGGCCAGGGCTAGTGGGGTTGACCGAGATCCCGGACAGATGATGCAGTCGCTCACGTCAGATTCGGCGAACACTTCAGCCAGGGTTCGGGCAAATAGGTCTTGGGGGTGGACTTGTGGCAATTGCTCTGTGTGGTTCAGTTCTAATCTAGGTGGCTGTTAGGGTATATTACAGAGATACCCCCTAATGGAGACCAGTAACCAGCATAGATTGTTAGACGATCAACGTAAAACTCCTGTTCTTGGCCACCGAATAATAGGCCAAGGACCGCGAGTGATTGCCCTCCATGGATTTACCCAAACCTCTTACTCTTGGGGCACCTTTGGCCGCTTGCTCTCCCAAGACCATGAGCTAGTTCTAGTCGATGCCCCATTCCATGGACTCTCGCGTGACCTGGATGTTTCCTTTGAAGATTCGGCTGACCTGTTATGTGAGACCGGTGGACCTGCCCACTACCTCGGATACTCAATGGGTGGCCGGATAACCCTTTATGCGGCCATTGCCCACCCGGAGTACTTCAAGTCCCTCGTTCTCATCTCGGCCTCGCCGGGAATTGCAGATGGCGAACACCGTAAAATGCGGGCGAGATCCGATCTAGAGTTGGCTAACTCCATTGTTAGCACCCCTAACTTTGTGCGGAACTGGCTTTCAGGAGAGATGTTTTCAAGCCTTACCCCTGATTTAGAGGACCTAGAACACCGCTACGCAAACCCACCGACAGGTTTGCGTAAGTCACTAATCCTCCACGGGGTGGGATCCCAAGTGTCCCTGTGGGAGAGACTTGATGAACTCTCAATGCCCGTCTTGCTCCTAGCCGGGGCCACTGACCACAAGTTCATGGCCATTTCAAATGAAATGGCGGAAGCTATCGGCCCCAACGCGAAGGTTGAGATTGTCCGTCGAGCAGGTCACGCGACCCACTTGGAACAACCCGATATAACCTCGCAGTTGGTGAAAAAGTTCCTGTCTAGTCTGGAGAGCCAGAGCTAACCTCGGAGAATCTTATAGCTTTTAGTAAAGCGTTCAAGTTGGGCCTCATCGATTTGGCCACCAAGGCCAGGGGTGTCTGAGACCCCAACTGTCCCGTCGCACACCCTTATCGGCTCCACCAAGACGTCTCGGTCATAAAAGAAGTCCGATGGCGTCAGATCCCCGGGGAGATCAAAGGCCCCACAGGCGGCCAGGGCTATGTTTGTCAACTTACCCACCCCGAGATCGTGGACTCCCCCACACCAGGCCCCCAGGCCCTTTGACCGGGCTGCCACTGCACACCTAAGCGCCCCGGTTATGCTTCCAATTCGGGGAATTTTGATGCTAACTGCATCTAGTGCACCCAGTTCAATGGCACTTGTTAGAGTCTCTAGTGAGTCAATCGCCTCGTCTAGGCAGATCGGGGTGGACACCTTCCGTCGAAGTTCGGCGCTTCCACGCAGATCTTGGCCCACCAGAGGTTGCTCTAGAAAGGCCAGTCCGACCTTATCAAGCTCGACCAACCTGGCCAGGTCGGCCGGGTTAGACAATCTGAACGCGCCGTTGCAGTCCCCTACAAAGGTAACTGTTGGATACCCTCGGACTACCTCGGCGAGCATGGCCGGGTCGGTCTCGGCCAAGATCTTCAACTTGAGATGTGTATATCCTTCTGAGATACACCTCAATACGCGGTCATTGAATCTTTCAAGGTCCCGGTCAACGCCAAGGGTCGGCCGGGCCACCAGGGATTGCAAGGAAGCCGTACTCACACCGGAGTCATCAGGGTTGAAGTAGCTAGGATCGGGGCCAAGTTCCCCTAGTAGGTCCCCAAAGAGCTCGACCAGGGACTTGCCTTGGTCCAGTGCAAAACACCCCAACAGGGCCGCCTCTAGCCCGGCCTTGGACGCAGGGTACCCAACAACTCGGGCCAACCTTTCCGAGACCTCAAGAGCGCTCTCAAAGGGGCTATAAAACACCAACGGAGCTAGATAGTTACAAAGTGCTATCTCTGCAACTTCTGGGGTCTCGTAGATATAGGACGGGTATCCATAGACCCCTACCTCCCCCCACGATGTCACCTGGCCAACACCACTACTACCGTGGCAGGTAATGCGCAACAAGATCCTCTCGACTTCACCCAGGGTCGAATGGCTGGTCACAAACCTCTCTTTCAAGGGGACTTGAACTCGAAATAGCTCTAGTGAACGTACCTGCACTTATAGGAGAAACCCTAGACTCAGCCCAATCCCACACACCACCTGAAACATGCTGACCAATTTGAGCACGCCAACTAGTCCTTTCCCGGTTTCCCCTGAGGTAACCCGTGACCCGGCTACCCAGGCTAATGGGGCTCCACCTAGCCCTAACAGAACCCAGGCGTCTCTCATGATGATCGATAAGACCACGGTTGATATCTCTACCCCAAAAAGCGTGCCCACAAACAGTATTCGGGTGCGCCTATCACCTAGCCTTACCGCCAGGGTCTTCTTGCCGACCTGGCTATCTCCAACAATGTCGCGCAAGTTGTTGGTTTCAAGCAATGCGATTGAGCACAATCCAACAGTCACCCCGACCAAGATCGAGACCGACTCGAAGTGACCCGTTGCCACGTACTGGGTCCCACAGGTGGCCACCAGCCCGAAGAAGATAAACACCGATAGCTCACCGAATCCTCTGTACCCATAGGGGTTCTTGCCACCCGTGTAAAACCATCCGGCCCCAATTGAGGCCGCCCCGACCACGATCAACCACGGAGCCCGCTCAATTGAGAGCACCAGACCAACTGCCGCCCCGATTGTAAAACTGGTCAAGGCCGCAAGCTTTACGGCTCTTGGACTTGCCAGCTTAGATCCCACCAATCGAACCGGTCCTACCCGGTCATCGTCGGTGCCCTTGATCCCGTCAGAGTAGTCATTCGCGTAGTTCACCCCGACCTGCATGGCTAGCGATACGACGAGAGCCGCTAGACAGTAGGACAGCTCGAACATGTCGTGGCCTGGCCGGTAGTGAGAGCCCAAGATTCCCAAGGATCTGCCCGTGCGGTAGCGATAAGCAAGACAAGAGCCAGCCACTACCGGGACTAAGGCTGCTGGAAGGGTTCTTGGACGAGCCCCTTTTACCCAATCTATGACCTGTGAGGAGTGGGCATTCATCGGCGTGGAGGTCTCATCATTGCCTTATGGGCGTTTGGGAAACTTTGAAAAATCTGGGGGTCTCTTTTCATTGTAGGCATCTCGCCCCTCTTGACCTTCCTGGCTCATGTAAAACAACATCGTGGCATCCCCGGCGAGCTGCTGGATCCCGGCAAGACCGTCGTCGGCGGCATTTAGGCCAGCCTTGATCATTCTGAGTGCAATTGGCGAGAGGGCGAGCATCTCATTGCACCAACCGACTGTCACCTCTTCGAGGTCTTCCACGGGAACGACCGCGTTCACCAGCCCCATCTCCAGGGCCTGATCTGCGCTGTATTGGCGACAGAGAAACCAGATCTCTTTGGCCTTCTTCAGTCCAATGGTCCGAGCAAGAAGTCCCGACCCGTAACCGGCGTCAAAGCTTCCAACCCGAGGACCGGTCTGACCAAATCGGGCATTGTCACCACAAATGGTCAAATCACAGACCAGGTGCAAGATATGACCACCCCCAATTGCGTACCCGGCCACCATTGCCACAACTGGCTTGGGTAGACGTCGAATTTGGATCTGGAGGTCGAGTACGTTGAGTCGACCAATTCCGGCCTGGGCGAGGGCGTCATCGCCAATGTAACCATCTGTTCCTCGAATCCTCTGATCCCCTCCTGAGCAAAACGCCAGACTGCCTTGACCGGTGAAAATAATGACCCCGATCTCGGGATTGTCTCGGGCAATCTCAAAGGCCTTAGAAAGCTCTACTAAAGTCTGAGGCCGAAACGCATTACGAACCTCAGGCCTGCAGATAGTTATCTTCGCAATTGCCCCACTTGTGTGAAAAGAGATATCTCCAAATTCGTGATCATGTTCAGTCCAAGTTGTCCCTGGTCTTATCTGGGTTTCTTCCACCTTGCTCCTAGTAATTGATCGTGACTTTCTTTCGGACCCTATACTTTACAACGTGACCACCCGGCTAGTCGCACTCGATATAGAACCCTCAGACCTCTTTGTCGAGGCCCTTGAGAAGATCTGGGAACTGGGACTGGTAGGAGCCCCTCTCGATCACCGCCTGTCTAAAGCGCAAAAACTAGACCTTGTCGGAAAACTCGGGGCTAACTACATAATGACCTCTGACCTCAAACTCACCGAGTTGGCACTGCCTAAAAGCCAAGTCCGTGAGTTCCCAGATCGAGCTGATTGCCTGGTAATGACCACTAGCGGGACCACCGGGAGTCCCAAGTTTGTAGTTCACCAGGCCAGCTCTCTAGAGAGTGCCCTCTCGTCTAGCATTAGAAGGCTTGCAATGACCTCGGACGACTGGTCGATTGCCACCTTACCCTTTGGACACGTGGGTGGTCTCGGGGTGGCCCTGCGCTCACGCAAAACCCGAGCAAGACTCTCCATTCTGTCCAGTTTTGACCCCGCTGAGATTGACGACCTGGCTAAAGCCGGAGCCAACGTGATCTCGGTAGTCCCAACCATGGTGCCCAGGCTCTCTCTGGAACCCTTCCGAGTGGTCCTGGTTGGCGGTGCTAACCCTCCAAGTGGCCTCCCGAAGAACGCGGTGACCACATACGGCATGACCGAGACCCTGGGAGGGGTTTTCTATGACGGGATTCCTTTAGAGGACGTGGAGTTGTCTATTACCCCAACCACCGAGCTCCTTATCCGAGGTCCCATGGTAGCCGGGTACTACTACAGTGAAGCGGGAACTCAACCCATAGCCGATGATGACGGCTGGTTTCACACCGGCGACCTGGGTCAAGTTAGTTCCGAGGGGACCCTTGAGATAATTGGCCGGGCCAGTGAGATGATCGTGAGCGGGGGAGAAAATATCTGGCCATCACCTATTGAGGAGATAATTAGGCAAGACGACCATATCCTAGACTGCTGCGTGGTCGGGATTTTAGATGACTACTGGGGAGAGCGAGTGGTTGCAATGTACGTCCCCTTTGACCTTCACGCTCCCAACTTGGACGATATCTTGAATGCTCTGGCCGACAGGCTACCTAAGTGGTGTCTCCCTAAAGAGTTTATCCAGATAGACTCGGTCCCGAGAACCTCTCTTGGCAAGATACAGCGCGGACAACTCCGGGAACTTTACTCAAAGGTTACCTCTGAAAAAGGCGGCCCAGGGAAGTCCTTTTAGTTAACGTCTTTCCACACGAATGGGCTTAACCGAGTCCACCATGCCCGCCAACTAGGGCTCCTCCATCGACAACTATGGTCTGTCCGGTCATCCACGAGGAGGCCTCGCAGGCCAAAAACAGGGCCGCGTTGGCGATATCTTGTGGCTCACCCAGTCTCCGCAACGGTATCCGCGGTGCGATCGCCGCTTCGGCGGGTTCCCAGAGGCTTCTTGCAAAGTCTGTCTTTACCAGCCCGGGGGCAATTGCGTTTACCCGAACGTTGGGTTGAAGCTCATAAGCCAGCTGTCTGGTCATGTGGATCACGGCCGCCTTGGTCACGTTGTAGTAGCCAATTCCGGGTTCAACCGTGATCCCCCCGATCGAGGCCATGTTGATTATGTTTCCCCCGTTTTCGGCCATCCAGTGCTTCCAGACACTCTGAGCCCATACCAACAAGGCCCTCTGGTTGACCTGGACGGTCTTGTCTGCCCTGGGAAGGTCGATGTCGATCATGGGACCCATGTAGGGGTTGGTGGCAGCATTCGATACCAAAACGTCTATCTTCGATAATATCTTCAGGGTGTGTTGGACGCACTGGTCTACTTGGTCGGGTTCTCCGGCATTGGCCTCAAAATACGAGATTGGTCCGCCAATTTCCTTGCAGACCTCCGCAAGACTCTCTGACTTGCGTGACGTGATCATGACCGAGGCCCCACTTTCAACAAAGGTCTGAGCAATCGCCCTTCCAATGCCTCGCGAGCCTCCCGTGACCAAGGCCACCTTCCCGTCTAGTCGCAGTTCCACGCGTATGTCTCCTCTTTGCCCCTAGCCTGGTTCACTGGTTTACGTCCTTTCCACATCGCAATCGAAATAGGTGTGGTCACAGTGTAAGTTATGAAATAAGATACTAGCCATATCGCCGCTGAAAACCATCCAATGAACCACCTTTCCAATCAGACCAGCCCGTATTTGATCCAGCACGTCAACAACCCGGTTGACTGGTACCCCTGGGGACCAGAGGCCTTCGAAAAGGCCGCTCGGCTAGATCGACCGGTGTTGATCTCAATAGGCTACTCCACCTGTCACTGGTGTCACGTAATGGCCCATGAGTCTTTCGAGGACCCCGTTGTGGGGGACCAGATTAATCAGAACTTCGTGGCTATAAAAGTCGACCGAGAGGAGCGACCCGACGTGGACGCGATCTACATGGACGCCCTGGTCGCGATCTCTGGGAGTGGAGGCTGGCCGCTGACGGCGTTCTTGTTCCCTGACGGTCGACCGTTTTTTGCTGGGACCTACTTTCCTCCACGCCCTACCCGCCACCTACCCTCATTTAGTTCCCTCCTTGATTCGATTTCCGCGGCATGGAGAGACAAACGAGATCAACTTTCTTCCCAGGCCGACCTTATAGTTGAGACAATTCGCGAGGCCAACACTGGAAGAGACCGTGAAAAGTTGTCGGGCTCACTTGATCTAGCCCAAGACGCCGACAAGTCATTTGAACAGATGGCCAACGACTTTACTCAGATCGAGGCGGGACTAAAGGATTGGGTTTTTCAAAAGTGGGACAGCGCTTGGGGTGGTTTCGGGTCGGCCCCCAAGTTCCCCCAATGTGGAGTTATTGAGTTCTTAGAACGCCAGGTGCTGTGTGGAAAGGCCGACGACCTGGGCCTGGCTATGGTTGAATCAACCCTCGCGGCGATGGCGGCCGGAGGAATCTACGACCACTTGGGAGGGGGGTTTGCAAGATACTCAACTGACAACACCTGGCTGGTTCCTCATTTCGAGAAGATGCTCTATGACCAGTCCCTAATTGCCAAGGCCTACGTCCAGGCCTTTCAGTTGACGTTAGATCCACGCTGGCGCCAGGTGGCAGTAGAAACCGTTGACTACGTTCTGCGGGACCTAGCCCTTGACGGAGGTGGATATGGGTGTGGTCAAGATGCCGACTCCGAGGGCCATGAGGGCAAGTACTACCTGTGGAGCCTTTTGGAGATGAAAGAGATCTTAGACGAGGAGTCGTGCAACGCTCTCGCCGACTGGTATGGAGTCACCTGGAAGGGCAATTTTGAGAATAACACTAACATCTTACGCCGCCCACTCGGCGAGAGTGTTCTCAAGCCTCCCCTCGTGGAGGAGGCTTCAAAAAGGCTCCTGGCGGCTCGATACTTGAGGGTTCCACCCGGGCTCGACAACAAGGTCCTGTGTGAATGGAATGCCATGTTTGCATCAACCCTGTGCGTTGTTGCATCAGCTGTTGGTGAGAATCGTTACCGGGAAGCCGCTAGTGGTCTAGGAGAGTTCCTGTGGGATAACCTCCTTGACCAGGGCCGGTGGAAGCGGGCATTCCACCATGGCAGAGGGGCATATAATGACGCCACCAGTGCAGATCTGGGATGGCTCATAAACGCGTTTACCCGGCTCTATGAACTAACCGGGCGCTCTAAGTGGATCGATCGCGCCCAGGGGGTTTTTCAGGAACTTTCAACCTACTACCACGACGACGAACAGGGGGGTTACTTTTCTACCCCCCATGACGCAGATGAATTGATCTTTAGACGAAAAGACCTATCTGACTCATCGGTCCCGGCTGGCAACTCGGTATTATGCGAGTCCCTGTTTCGTCTAGGTAGTCTCATGGGTTCACGAGACCTGGTTGCTCGATCATACGAGTGTGCCGGGTTGGTACTAGACAAAGTTGTGGCAATCCCCCAGGCCTTTTCATTTATGGTCTGCGCAGTGGACACCTTGGTCAATCCGTCCTCGGAGATACTCATTGATGGAGACAGCCGGGAACTCTTAGAAGTGGTTCACCGACACTATCTCCCCTATAGTGTGGTTGCCCACCGAGAGCCCATTGACTCACCTATCTGGCAGGTCTCTAAAACCCTAAGATCTGATCAGGGTAGCGAGTCGCCTCAAAAGGTCCGTGCTTACGTGTGTAGTAATTTCTCGTGCAGCTCACCAACTAGTGACATAGAGGAACTAGAGGATATCTTGGTGGGACTCCCTATCTACCTACAGCGTCAAGGGCCTTAGCAAATCTCTCAGTCTTGAGCTTTTCAATAGTGGTGTTGAAGGCCAAGCTAGCCACGTCGTCAAGTCCTACACGACGCATCATATTGAAACCGTGCTTTTCAACCTCATCTCGGTTGGGACGGAACAGTAAGACCGTGGCCCCTGACTGGCGGACTTGAGCCAACTCGTGGGCCAGGGTAATAGCAGGAGGTCTCCTGACGATCTTCTTGAGGGAGACCAGGCTGTGGTCCTCGGTGTCAAAGGCCATAGGGGCCACACAGATCACCAGGTCACATCGTCCAGCCAGAGCCAGGTCCATGTTGGTGGTCGAGTGGACCCCGCCATCTACTAAGATCTGATTTCCGTACTTGATTGGAGGATAGACCCCGGGAATTGCGCACGAGGCCATAACTGCACTCAACAGGCTAAAGTTGCGGTCGCGCTTGTCTCGGCCAATAACTACCCTGTGGCCCGAGACGATATCAACTGCACACAACCACAGGTCCTTTTCAGGCCACTGGTCGGGTAGGTCATGTTCGAGACGCTGGCGCCCCTCGCCGAGTGAGAACATTCCACCGGGAAAGGCGTGCCTAAGAAATTTAGGGATACTAGGAAGCGGCACCCTTACTGCCGAGCGTGCAAGAACAAAGGCCGAGCCAACAAGATGCTGGACCAACTCAAGAGGGTTGTGAAATGATGGGGCAAATATTTTCGATACCGCTGCCCCGTTGCTCGTCGACTTTGGAGCTGGGGTATTGTTCTCGCCAAAGGCCTGCTCCCACATCTCTTCTAGGGGAAGTCCAGACCTCAAGTAGGCCCCGATCACACTTCCGGCCGAGGTTCCAACAATCAGGTCACATTTTGTAGGATCTATACCGGACTCTTGAGACAAGGCACGAAGAACCCCAACGTGATATGCCATCCCGACAGTTCCCCCTGCGCCAAGTACGAGGGCTATTCTCATCCATATATTCTTCCACGACACTCTTCCCAAGTGGTGGATTTGCGATCTAAGGTCTTAACGTACGAGTCTGTTCTCGCCGAGATCCTCGGCCATGGCCCAACCAAAGGCGACGAGTCGCTCGCCCTTTTGGTAGTCGACCTGCTTGAAGAAGTCGACAATACCATCGTCAATCTTGTCTGGTTTGGTGGACGTGTAATCAAGACATCCCCAGTGCCTCACTCCAAACTGCCCCAAGACAAACGTTCGATCGTCGATGGCGTTTTCCCCTCCAAAGCGCTTTGCCAGCCGCCTCCCCCAGGCACGCTCTTCCCCGGTTGCCTTGTGTCCTGGGCGTGGAACTATGTCAGAGAGACCTTTGAAGAGTTCGTACCCACCCGGATTAGTCAGGCGAGCACCTACCAACACGTCTTCATCTGGAAAGGCAAGCAAAGCCTTGCGGTACTGATCGCTCATTAGATGTCGCAAGAGCGACTCTCGCCTTGAGTTGCGCTTGAATGAAGCTACTCCGATTAAGATGCATGGAGTTCCTCCTATGCGCTCTAGGGTTGATAGTGAGAAAGCTTGAAGTTTACCCTTCTCTCGGACTTGGGTTACCAACACCCACTCTTCTCTTTCCTTTGAGAGAAAGCCGAGGTCTATCCCTGCGTCACTCCCCTCACAGATGTCAGCCATATCAGCAATCTCTAAGTCACTTAGCGCACTGCAATCTTTGGTCTCAACTTCAAATCCCATACCCTCGGCCTCCGTCCTATAAATCGTGATGGTTGGACAGTAAATTCTGCGAATTTGCTTCTGTATCTATTCTACGAGAAAGGTGGCCATTGATTCCATGCAAAACCACAATTGGGTGATAAAAGGGTCTCAGTCTAGAGAGTCAGGATAAATATCCTGGATACAAGCGTAAAAAGTACGTGTTGACAAGACCCAATCCTTCGGCTAGCCGGTGGACAAAAATCAAGATCTATCCGACAACAGAAACCTGACGGGTCAGAGCTTTTAGCTCCCCCAACAAACCAGGAGATACTTGAACTCCAAATTCCTCAGGTAATTGCCAGGTGCTATCGCCGATCTTGACCACAACAGAGTTAGGTCCAGGATGCTTTTTTAAGATATCTCCCAAGGCCCTAGAAAACTCCGGTGTGAAACGACCTGGCGATACCAGGATTTGGACGGTCTTAGATCTAGCCTCCAGGCTGACTTGACGATAGTCAAGCATTACCAGTTTTGGACGATCGTCTCGAAGGTCAATTTTGCCTCGCACCCCAACAATTTGATCTTCCTCTATCGACGTACCGTACTCGTCGAAGGTTTTTGGAAACACCCACACCTCAATAGAAGAAGTCAGGTCTTCGAGTACAAAAGTTGCCATTGCCTTGCCGGCCTTAGTGTATTTCTTGTTCACGGAGGTTATCACCCCACAAAGTGTCTTTACGTCGTCTTCGCGATATCCCCGGGGTCCTCCTTGTAGTTGGTCCCCTGGCTGAAATGAACCTGTTTGGGTTGACTCCATTATCTCCGCAATTGATCCGTCTGATAAATCCAGGAGTTGTTGGCCGTATCCGTCTAGTGGGTGTGAGCTGACATATAGCCCGAGCATCTCTTTCTCTCCAGCCAATAGTTCAGCCGAGGAGAACTCAATATCTGGAATCTCGACCCTTAGCTCTTGGCAGGCATCCAACCCCAGTTGGTCGTCATCTTGAGGTTCCCCGATGGAGTCAAACAGACTGACAATTCCAAGATCACGGTCTTTCTTCTTGCTGGTTGCCAGATCACAAATTGGCTCATAAGCCATAAGAAGGCCCTTGCGTGAGTGGCCAAGTGAGTCAAATGATCCCGCCTTGATGAGTGACTCTAGGGTTCTCTTATTGAGAACTGCTGAATCTACCCGGTCGCAGAACTCATAAAAATCCTGAAAGGGTCCCGCTCTCTCTCGCTCTTGGGTAACGAGTTGTACTATCCCCTCACCAACATTGCGAACCCCAGACAGTCCAAAGGCTATCTCCTTTTTGTCTGGCTCGCCTTCACGTGAGTACATCGGAGTAAATTGAGAGTCTGATACGTTAATATCGGGAACCTTGACATTAATCCCCATTGACCGGCACTCTGCTAGGTAAATCGCTAGTTTGTCCTTATCGTCTTTTACCGACGTGAGTAGTGCGGCCATAAAGCACTCGGGATGGTTGGCTTTCAGCCAAGCCGTCTGATACGAGACCAGTCCATAGCCGTATGCGTGGCTCTTGTTGAATGCGTAATCTGCAAAGGGCTCAATAATGTCAAATAACTTGGTCCCTAACTGAGCACCATAACCGGACTTCTCGCAACCCTCGACGAATTTGTCCCTCTCGGCGGCCATGATCTCCCGAACCTTCTTTCCGGCAGCCTTGCGAAGATTGTCGGCCTCTTCAAGGGTATACCCCGCGCATTTTTGGGCCACGCGCATCATGGACTCTTGATAGATCATCAGTCCATAGGTGTCTTTGAGTATCGGCTCTAAGTCCTCGTGGAGGTGGGTGATCTCTTGTCGATTATTCTTCCTATCGGCGTAGTCGTTGTGCATGTTTGCCGCCATCGGGCCGGGTCGGTAAAGGGCAATAACAGCTGCCACGTCGTCAAAGCTGGTCGGTGCAAGCGAGCGCAAGAGATTCCTCATTGCAATACCTTCTAGCTGGAAGACCCCGATAGTGGCCCCTGACCTGAGCAGTTCATAGGTCTTCTCGTCGTCCAAGGGAACCCTATCGATGTCTGGCCTTGCAAGTCCAGCGGCCTCGATCAAATCCAAGGTACGCTCGATCACGGTAAGGTTTCTAAGACCCAGAAAGTCCATCTTTAGCAGACCCAACTCTTCAACCCCGTGCATCTCGTACTGGGTAACTATTGGAGATTCTCCGGGATCCTTGCCTGGCTCGGGCTTTCTCTGGATGGGCAAGTAATCTGTGAGTGGGCCATCAGTAATTACTACGGCAGCCGCATGAATACCGTCTTGACGCCTAAGTCCCTCTAGACCGCGCGCTACGTCTATGACCTGTTTAGCCTGAGGGTCACTCTCATACATCTCCCTAAGCTCCTGGGCCGCCTTGTATCCATCTTCATATCCTTCATGCTTTTCAAGGCAAGCATAAAGTGGGGTGTCGCGTCCCATGACCAGAGGAGGGATAGACTTAGCAATCCTGTCACCAAGTTGATAAGGCAGGGCCAATACTCTAGCCGAGTCACGCACGGCCGCCCTGGCCTTGATGGTTGAAAACGTTACTATCTGGGCCACGTGGTCCCAACCATACTTGTCTGCAGCGTACTTGATCAGCTCAGACCGATAGCGATCATCGAAGTCCATGTCGATGTCTGGCATCTGCTTGCGTCCGGGATTTAGAAACCTCTCGAAAATAAGATCGTTACGGATTGGGTCGATCTCAACTATTTCAAGACAGTAGGCCACACAACTCCCGGCGGCAGACCCTCGCCCTGGGCCAACTCGAATTTTACGCTCTCTGGCATATCTAATTAGGTCCCAGACGACTAGAAAGTATGCCTCAAAGCCCATGCTCTCAATAACCGAGAGCTCATAGTTGATACGCTCCTCTACCTTTGTATCAAGCTTATTGCCATAGCGACGGTGGGATCCCTCTAGAGTGAGGGCTCTTAGATACTTGCGGGAGGACTTTGGATAGTCGATCTGTCCGTCTTTGGAAACTACACGATACTCGTCTGGCACTGGAAAGGTTGGTAAACGGGCCTTGCCAAACTCTATGACAACGTTGGCCCGCTCGGCTATGGTCAAGGTGTTGTCACATGCCTCTGGATAGTCGCTAAAGAGATCCCGCATCTCCGCTGAGGTCTTTAGATAGTGCTCTTGACCTTCGAACCTAAATCGACCCTCCTCGCTAATTGTCGAGCCGGTCTGAACACAAAGCAGGGCATCGTGGGCGTCTGCGTCTTCGCGCTTTGTATAATGGGAGTCGTTAGTCGCCAAGAGAGGTGCCCCAAGTCTGGCCGCGATCTCGATGAGTACCGGATTGGTCTCGTGTTGAAGTGAGAGCCCGTGATCTTGCAGCTCAATAAAGAGACTGTCTTTCCCGAAGATGTCTTGGAGGCGGGAACAGATCTTAGTGGCCCCGGGAACGTCGCCTTTCAAGATGGTCTGGTTCACTAGTCCACCTAGGCATCCGGTGGTAGCAATCAGACCCGTTGAGTGGCGCTCGAGCAACTCCCAATCCAGTCGGGCCTTGTAGTAGTAACCCGACAGGTAAGCTTCAGAGGCCAGTTTGATCAGGCTCTCATAACCCTGATTGTTCTCTGCCAGCAAGGTCAGATGGTAGTAGAGCTTCTCGCCTTGAGAGGAGTCTCCTCCTCCATCGTCAAGCTTTCCTCGGCGAGTGGGACGATCGAATCTGGAGTCTGCTGCCATATAGGCCTCAAGTCCAATGATCGGATTGATGCCCTTTGACCTACAGGTCTTGTAAAAATCCAATACCCCGTACATGTTTCCGTGGTCTGTAATAGCCAGGGCAGGCTGCCCATCGCGCTCGGCTTCAGCTACTAGATCTCCCAGCCTTGAGGCGCCATCGAGCATGGAGTACTCAGTGTGAACGTGAAGATGGGTAAAGGGCCTACCCATTCAAGGACTTGCAATATTGAACTAAGTAAATTCGGAAATTTTTCATTTCAGGCAATCGTACACAACCCCTGCGACATCCCCGACTTTCGGGGATTTAGTCGGTCAACTATCTCGGAATTTCGCCAGAGAGTGTTTTGCTCTAACTGATTCACTCGGTGTGGTGAAATTAGAGGTAAGGACTGGACGGTGACTGACCCTCGCCAAGCCTTCCGGGTGGCAGACCGCGCGAATTCATCTGCTCTAGTTGAGACCTCGCGGTCATCTGTTGGGCAAATAGGGTTGCCTGGATCCCGTGAAACAGGCCCTCAAGCCAGCCCACGAGCTGGGCTTGGGCTACTCTTAGTTCGGCCTCTGAAGGGGCTGAGTCGCCGAAGGGGAACGACATGCGCCCGAGTTCCTCGGCCAGGCCACTGGTCATCCCAGATGACAGCTCTTTGACTGATATCTCATAGATCTCCTTCATTCGAACCCGCGAGGCCTCATCAAGGGGTGCCTGGCGTACCTCGTCTAGGAGTTGCTTGAGCATGGACCCTATTCGGATGACCTTGCCCGGCTCGGTGACCGACTCTCCGGTACTCTCACCGTCATCTCCCTCTTGGGCGCCAACAATTGCAGCGTTGCCCGCCTCACCTGAGGCGTCAACCTGCCTGGAAGACGCCACAATCAGCTCTCCTAGGTCATCCTTTACCATTTTTCTCCTTTTCTTGGTCTCAATCTAAACATGAAACCTCGGCAATGCCCTACGATGGACCTGTGAAAGTTTCCACCCGAGGCGACTACGCGTCTAGAGCCCTCCTGTCTCTCGCCCTACATCAAGACGAAAGCGGTCCTACGTCTGTAAAAGATATAGCCGAAAGAACCGGACTGCCACAACCGTACCTAGAACAAATCCTACTAGCTCTAAAGGGTGCCGGGTTGGTGCGGTCAAAGCGTGGTATGGGTGGGGGCTATATCCTGGCTCGTGCGGCCGATCAGATCACCCTGGGCCAGATCGTCTCGGCAGTAGATGGTCCAATAGTTGCCGGCGATTTTGGCCAGCCCCATGAAGACGGGGCATGCGAACATGAGGGCCAGTGTGTCTTGTTGGCCGTGTGGTCAGACGTGGGCGAGCACATGCGCGAGCACCTGGACTCATTTACCTTGCAAGACATGGTAACCAAGGCCCTGGGAGCCTAGGGGCCATGTCAGACTCGGTCTCTGAGATCGACCTATCTATAGTGTTAGTGCGCCACGGCGAGACCCCGTGGAGCTTGACCGGCCAACACACCGGGAGGACCGATGTTCCCCTAACCGAAAACGGAATCCTCCAGGCCAAAAAGCTTCAGGGGCCCCTGTCGAAGATTCCCTTTGATTTGGTTATATCTAGTCCTCTGTCACGGGCGATGGACACCTGCAAGGCTGCCGGACTTCTAGAGAAGTGTCAGGTTAGTGATCTGGCCTTGGAGTGGGACTATGGGGACTATGAGGGGGTTACCTCAGCTGAGATCCACCAGGAGCGACCTGACTGGAACATCTTTGATCACGGGGCCCCGCAAGGAGAATCTCCCAAAGACATCTCTCTCAGGGCCAGGACCCTGCTCGATCACGTTTTGTCCAGTGGGGCCAGGTCGGTGTGCGTGTTCTCCCACGGCCACTTCCTGAGGATATTTGGGGCAACCTGGATTGACGAGGGGGCCCATAATGCTAAAAGGCTCGCCTTGTCTACGGCATCAATCTCAAGGCTCGGACACGAGCGAACCACCCGGGTCATAGACTTCTGGAACTCTACCGGTCACCTCTGAGTCGTCTCACGACCACGAAGGGGGTGAGTTGCTCTCCCTGGCCGATTGGGTTATCTAACACTATCTCTCTGGCCTCTTCAGCTGTTACCGGCAGGTCGTTACTAAAGCCCAGGATCTCAACGTTTATATTGTTGGCATCAATAATGGCAACCGGGACCTTTAGAAACTCACTATAGCTCTGAGCTGCTCTTTGAGGGTCTTGGGGTCCGAGCATGGCAAACTCGTCAAAGGGGGCCACGGTTTCAGGATTAAACCCGTCTATTTCAGAGATCCGGTGACCAGCAATCCGGTAGAAATCACCGTGACGGCCAAAGAGTTTGGTAATACCCCCAACCACCATGGCCAGGGCAGCTCGGGCCCACCCGGTCTGCATGATGGCCACCTGCATCTTGCGGGGATCAGAGAATCCAACGTCGTCGTCGTACTTCTTGACCCCTTTGACAATCAACTTTGCCAAAAGGCCAGCCCGAACCACTGACTCATGAATAACCCGTCCCTCGGATATCGCCACGACCTTCTCCGACAGACAAACCCAGTCGCCCGGGTTCAAAATTGGCTTGAGATACCTATCAAAGAGTGGCTCTAGGGGTTCTTTGACGTGAACTAAATGGGTTTCCACTGGAATTCTCTCCCAGATACACCCGTTGACCGTTACAGGCCCTGGGGTTTGCCTTGATCCCAATTATCGCCTTACCTTTGCCAGCTCGAGTGTGGCCATCATATCAGACTTTTCAAGAAGCCTAAAGCTTTACGGGCGAGTCAATATAGCGCCTCATCCAGAGTTCGCTTATCAGGACCCTCCAAAATGCGAGGCCATCCCCGGGGGCACCTTTGGTCCACAGGTCAAACTGATCTACTACCGACCTCTGATTGAAAATCCCTCGCTCGGCAAATGTGGAACTGAGAAAGATCTCTCGGATCTCTCGGGATCGGGTCTTCATCCACTCCATCTCAGGGTTGGTGAAGCCGATCTTAGACCTGCGGGTTCGGTTGAGTTCGGGCATCTTGTCCCGCATGGCATTGCGGTACACGTACCGGTTCCAGCCGTGCTTGATCTTCTGGTCGATGGGTAGCGAGAAGATGTACTCGACCAGTTCGTGGTCTAAGAAGGGAACCCGGGACTCAATTGAGAAGGCCATGGAGTTCTTGTCCTCGTACCGGAGCAGGTT